>NZ_JAQOZV010000099.1:0-11464 GCF_030348125.1 Massilia sp. DJPM01 | reverse complement strand
ACGCTGCGGCAGCGGCCAGCGCCAGCGCGGCGATCAGTGCGCCGGCCTTCACGCCGGCCCCTGGGCGACTGTGGCGATCTCGATGCGCGCCTTGCGCAGCAGGTCCGCGCGCAGCGCCGTCAATTGCGCCGCCGCCAGCGCGCGCGCCAGCGCCCGGCTGGCCACGTAGCGCACCGATTCGGAACCGGCCTCCTGGTAACCCAGCACGCGCTGCTCGACCAGCACGATTTCCCATGGCGCCTGCGCGGTCGGCCCGGCCGGGGTGCGCACCGGGGCCGAGACCTGGCCTTCGGCCTGGGCAAACACCAGTTGCGCCAGCCAACCCGGGCGGCCCTCGTGGCGCACCCAGCCCAGCGCGCCGCCGCTGGCCGCGCTAGGTGCGACCGAATGGCGCCGCGCCAGGGTGGCGAAATCGGCGCCGCCGGCCAGCGCCGCCGCCACTGCGCGCGCGCTCGCTTCGTCGGGCAGGCGGATGTGGCGCGCCCGCACCCGTTCGATGCGCACGAAATCGTCGCGGTGGCGCCGGTACCAGTCGCGCACTTGCGCCGGGCTGACCTGGCTGGCGAGCTGGTCGAGCAGGCGGCTGCCGCCATGCTGGTCGTCGCCCATGCCATGCAGGCGCAGCATGGCTTGCACATCGCCCTGGTCGGCCAGCACCCGGCGCAGGTCGGCCACGGCGTCGGCCCCGAAGCGGCGCCGGCTCCAGTCCAGCACATAGCGCGCCGCCACCTGTACCCTGGCTTGTTGCAGCATGAAGCCGCGCTCGCGCGCGAACAAGGCCACCCTGCCCTGCACGTTCTGGCGCCGGTACACATCGCCCAGGGTGATGCTGCCGTCGCCACCGTGCGGCAGCGCGAAACGCAGCAGCACCAGCGTGTCCGCCTGCGCCAGTTGCGCGCTATCGAGATCCAGATCGAGCCGCAGCGCGCCGGACTTGCCGAATACGGCGTCGAGGGCGGCCTCGCTCACCGCTTGCGGGTGCAGCCGGCTGTCCAGGCCCGCGCCGGGCAACTGGCGCAGCTCTCGGTCCATTTCGCTGCCGTACAGGGTGCGCAGGGTGCTCGCCAGCTGGTCGTCGATGCTCACATCGCGCGCGAAGCCGACCCGCTGGCCGGCCGACAGGACCGCCTCGCCGAAACGCTTGCGCGCCGCCGTGGCCAGCAGGCGGTCGGCGATCAGCGCGTCGAGCGTGGCACCGCGCCGGGCGGCCGGGTCGGCGGCGCGCGCCATGCGCCAGCTGGTCTCGACGCTGAACGCGAGCAGCGGCGCGCCGTCGATGCGGGCGGCGGGCGTGCCCTGGGCCAATACCGCCGCAGGCCAGGCGCAGGCCAGCCAGACGGCGCCGGCCAGTGCGCGCAGGGTGTGCGCCGGGTTCAAATCGCCAGGCGCTCGGCGGCGCGGTTGAGCACGTGCACGACCATCGCGATCGCATGCGGCACCATGGCGCGCGCCACCGTGCGGCGGTCGGCATGGTCGGTCGAGGACAGCACGATGCCGCCATGGGCGTAGGAATAGCTGCCGCCCTGGGTCAGCAGCGCGCGGATATCGGTGGCGCCCGGTGCCAGCGGGGTGAAGCTGGCCAGGGCGCTGCGCACCAGCGCGCCATCGTTGAGTTGCTCGCGGTCGTAGTAGTCGCCGACCCACTGTTCCCAGCCAGAATGGCCATTGCCCGAGGTGCCCCAACTGTGGTGCGGCTGGACCAGGTCGGTCGTGTGCAGCACGAAACCGAGCGACTGTGCGGTCGGGCGCGCCAGGAATTGCTGCCACCAGTATTGGCCGAGGTTGTCGATCGGCTGGAACGGCATGGTTTCGAAATCGGCGTACTGCTTGCTGGTGGAGCTGCCGCTGCCGCCCATGCGGTAATTGGCCTCGGTCACGCCGAAGCTGTTGTACTTGCTGCTGTCGCCGAACCAGCCTTTCAGGCCGCCGGCGCCGTCGTCGAGATAGTCGCCCACCAGCCAGCCGGCGGCCAGCTTGTCGATATCGCCGCGATTGCCCAGCTTGGCGTAGTTGTAGCCGCCGAAGGCGTTGCCATGCACGTCGGGGCCGGCGCTGTGGTTCTGGAAGTGCCAGTACGAGGTGTAGTTGGCCAGCGAGGAACCCAGGCCCCAGACCGGCGCCATCTGGCAACTGCCGGTAGTGGCGCCGCACAGGTAGGTGTCGGCGAAGTCATCGACGTCGTAGGCGCCCTGGCCCACTGCCTGGGCGAACTGGTCCATCGTGTAGCCGGCCTTGGCGACGCCGGCGGCCAGCCTGGCGTAGTTGGTGGCCGATGGATTGTTCTTCATGAAGGCGATCGCATCGAGCACGATGCGGCGATGCGTTTCTTGTTGCCATGCTTTGGCGGGTGCACTGGCAAACAGAGCCAGCGCGAGGCTGGTGGCAAGCAGTCCGGGTTTCATCATTACTCCAGTTGAGTCCACGGGTGCGGCGACCGCGTGGAAGATTGACGAAGGAAGAAATGTAAAAATGTAACGATGAAATGTGACCTTGCCATGACTGTGGCGGAGCGGGCTCAGTCGCGTTTTTTAGTTGACAGGCGGATGAAAGGCAGCTTGTTGACGAACGGCGGCATGCACGCTCCGCAACAAGGGGATACTCGCGCCTGCGCCTCGGTCACGGAGAGACCGGAGCGGATCCCGCGCCGGACGAAGGCGGACGAGCGGCACGAAGCCGGATGGAACTCCGGCAACAATGAGCGATGTGTCTAGGTGGACGCCGCGCCAGCGTCGAACACCGCCTGCAAGCTGGGCGCGTTCAGGCTGCGCTCGAACCACTGTTCAAGCTCAGCCTGGTTGGCCTGATCGATGCGCCGCATTGCCGACACCGGCAATGCGCCGAAGCGGCTGCGCAGCAGGGTGCCCAGCACCGCGCGTAGTGCAATGACTTGCCCTTCCGCTTTACCTTCTGTGATTTACCCAGCTCCCGCAGGATCAACAAACAGGTGTTATACACGTTTGCATGGCTGCCCAAGGCCATCGCCATCCCCATCTTTCAGCCTGACCATCGTCTGGCCCCGGCCGCGCGCCCGAATCAAGCTACGGGGCGATGCGATCTTCAAACAACATGAACTGGTTCTGCGCAGGATCTTCAAGCAGAAAGCTTTTCCCACCGGGCCACTCGAATACGGCAAGCTTGCCGTCACGATCCGGTACCAGGCGCGCGCCGCTGCTGAAAACGGTCTGTTGCAGGCGTTGAAACGCGGTGTCGCAGTTGTCCACGCTCATGCCGAAGATCGGCGAACCCGAGGTTTTCCCGCCGCGTTCGCTGATCTGCAGGCAGACATCGGGATTGCCGATCGCGCGCAGCAGAAAGTCATTCATGCCATAGTCCGCCGCAATCTCGAACATGCCAAGCTCGTCCACATAAAACCGGATGGCGAGCGCCGCCGACGCCACTTTCAGGAAAATATCCGTTCTCATCTTATCCTTCACAACGATCATCTTCGCCACGACGTCCCGGCACCGCTATCTCAGCACCGGCATACGCGGGCACGCATCTCGGCAACGGTTTCGCCATTGCCGAATTTTTTCAAGGTGGTTTTCGAGGCCATCGCTTCCGCCAGGGCTTCCTGCTCGGCCAGATAGAACCGGCTCGGCGTGGCCCGCCCGTCCGGTCCGATGTCGACCACTTTATAGCCTTGCCGGATTTTCTCCGCCAGCCACTCCTTATTCCATTGCACCGTCTTCTCGAAGTCGCTCGCGGCCATTCCCGGCGTCAGTCTACCGCCGCGCCATTGATTTCGCGGGAACATCATGCTTTCCGCCGCGTAGCCCTGCTGTTTCAGCAGGCGCGCAGCCTCGTCGACAGCGCCCTGGCCTTCGCCAATGACAACGATCGGCGTGCCCGACAAGCCCGCCGGATCGACCCAGGTCACTGGATTGGGCGCATATTGGTAGGTGTTGAAACCACCGGCCAGACCGATCGGGTCTTGCGAGACGAAACGGCCGATGTCCGGATCGTAATAGCGGAAACGGTTGTAGTGCAGCCCCGTTTCCGCTTCAAAATACTGGCCCTGGAAGCGGATCGGCTGCACTTGCTCCAGCGCGGCGGCGGCCGGCGCGGGAATGTCCACGGTCAGCACATTGCCCCACGCCCGGTAACTCCCGGCCCAGGCCAGGCTGCCGTCGGCATCGGTCAATTCGCGCGGCGTGCCGAGATGGTCGGTGTGCAGGTAATGGAGCCGGCCGCGCAAGGATGGCGCTTGCGGCTCGTGCGCGTCGACGCTGTCGTACTGTGCCAGCGGAACAAAGGAGGCCGCTTCGTAAAGGTAGGTCCGCGTATGGCTGGCGCGCCGCTCGCACAGCAAGCGGTTGCCGTCCCACGCAAAGCGGGTGACCCCAAAGCTGTCGCGCTTGGCGATCCTGCGGCCAAACGGATCGTAGACATACTTCACCGTCTGCACGGTCGGCACCGCATCGCCGGCGTTGCGCGTGACCACCGCCTTGACCAGCTGATGCGCCGCATTCCACTCGAAGCGCATGCGCGTATGGCGCCCCACCAGCTTCTCGCTCAGGTTGCCGTGCGCGTCGTACTCGAAGCGTTTATCCTCGAACACGCGCACCCGGTTGCCCTCGATCCGGCCCACGCCGGCGATGCTGTCATCGAGCAGATTGTGCGCCGGGTCGAATGCGAAGCGCTCATCCGACTGCGGCTGCAGCGCCGATAAGATGCGCCCGAGCACGTCGTAGCTGTAGGTGGTGCGCCCGTTGCGGCGGTCGTCGATGGCCAGCAGATTGCCGCTCGCGTCGTAGTCGTACTTGCGCGCGATCAGGGGCGCGGCCCCTTCGCCCACGCCGCCCGGCGCGGCCACCTGCGACAGCATCCGTCCCATCGGATCGTAGCGGAACTGGCTGGTCAGCGCGCCCTGGGTGCGGCTGAGCGGCCGGTGCAGGCGGTCGCGTTCGATGTCGGTGATCACCTCGCCATCGATATTGATCTGGTGCAGGTGGCCGCTGCCATAAAACAGCTGGTTGAGCACGCGCCCGTCCGGCAGCACCGTCTCGATCCGGTTGCCCAGTTCATCGTAGGCGTGGCGCAGCAAGCTCGATTCGCCACCGCTGTCGGTCTGCTCGGCCACCAGTTGGCCCAGGGCGTCGTAGCGCATCGCCACCTCGGCGTCGGCGTTGATGGCGCGCGTCATCCGGCCGGCGTCGTCGTAGGCAAAGCGCAGGCGCAGTTGTTCCGCCTGCGCCTCGCCGGTGGTGCGCGAGATGATCTGGTCGACCAGCTGCCCGGTGCGGTCGCGCAGATAGCTGGTGTCGATGCGCGTGTATTCGGTGCGCGCGCCGCTGCCATGCTCTTCCTTCGCCACCAGCAGGCCGCTGGCATCGTAGCGGTAGCGCGTCAGGCGCGCATCGACGCCGCTCTCCTCGGCCAGGCGGTCGAGCGCGTCGTAGACGAAATGGTGCGCATCGCCATTTTCATTGATCAATGCCGCCATCCGGCGCACCGCGTCATAGCGGTATTCCAGCACGCCGCCGCGCGCATCGATGCGCTTGAGCGGCTTGCCGTCGCTGTCGAGCACGTAACTGGTGCGATGTCCGGCCGCATCGATCCGCGCCACCAGCCGGCCCAGCGCGTCGTATTCGTAGCGCTCGGTGGAACCGTCCGCCTGCGTCACCATCTCAAGGCGGCCCAGCGCGTCGCAGGAATACACGGTCACATTGCCCTGGGCGTCGGTGGTGCGCGCCAGCTTGCCATTGGCGTCATAGCTCAGGCGCGTGGTATTGCCCGAACAATCGGTGTAGGCGGTCAATTGCGCGGCGCGATTGTAGGCCAGCCGCTTGATCCCGCCGGCCGGGTCAATCACCCTGACCGGCAGGCCGTGCTCGTCGTACTGGTACGAGGTGCGCTGGCCGAGCGCATTGGTCACGCTCAGCAGGTTGCCGCGCTCGTCGTAGCGCAGCGCCGTGCTGGCGCCGAGCGCATTGGTGATCAGGGCCGGCTTGTCGACCCGCGCATCGTAGACGATGCCGGTGCCCTTGCCGTCGCGCTCCACCCGCACCACGCGCCCGCGCTCGTCGTAGCGGTAGCCGATGCTGCGTCCGCCCGGGTCAAGGATGGCGAGCAGCCTGCCATTCTGGTCGAGGCGGCGCTCGGTGACGCCGCCGGCCGCGTCGACATGGCCGATGAACTCGCCGTTGGCATCGAAACGGTAGCGCTGCTCGCGTCCGAGCTTGTCGGTCACCACCGTTTCCCGCGCCAGGTAGCGGAAGTCCCACGACAGGCCGTTATTGGTCCAGTTGCGCACCACCCTGGCCTGCGCGCCCTCGTGCTCGTATTCATAGCGCGACACCAGGCCGCCCGGCTGGGCATGCTCGACCATCAGGTGCTTGCGGTAGGCGAAGCTGCGCGTGACCTGGTCCAGGCGGTTGCGCACCTCGGCCAGGTTGCCGTCGGCATCGTAGGCGTAGCTCGCCAGCACCTCGCCCTGCTCGCCAGCCTCGGGCAGCAGGATGATGGCGGACAGGCGCGGCGCGCCGCGATGCTCGCTGAACTCCAGCATGAAGACGCGGCCGGCGCTGTCTTCGATGCGCTCCGGCAGTTGGCGGCCGTTGTAGCCGATCCCGAGCCTGTTGCCGTTGGCATCGAGCAGGCCGACCAGGCGCGCGATGCCGCTGGCCGTGGCCGCCGTGGCGAACTGGCGGCGCAGCCCCTCTTCGTCGATCAGCTCGAAACTGCTGTCCCCGCTGCGCGACAAGGTGATTTTCTCGGAGGGCGAGTAAATCGATTCGCCCGGCCGCGGCAGCGAAAACGTGACCTCGCGCTGCCAGCCATCGAGCAGCACGACCTGGCCGCCGCCCACTTGCAGGGCATCGGAAATCGGCGTGCTCCAGCCCGCGCCCAGCCATCCCGCCTGGCCCTGGGCCGAACTGTAGTTGCGCTGCCATACCAGCCCGAGCGCCGCAGGCAGCGCGAAGTCCAGGTCGAGCTCGCCCGCGAGGATTTTGCTGCCGGAAAGCGGATTGACGGGCTGGGCCACCAGCAGGCAGGCCGGGCAAGGCCGGCGTGCCTTGCCTTCGGCGTTGGGCGCTTCGTTGGCCGGCTTGGCCGGTTCGGCCGGTTTCACCGGCTCGGCTGGCGGCTTGGCCTTGCCGGCGCCAGCCTTGGCCGCCGACGCCGCTTCGCCCTCGGCCGCCGCAATGCGCGGCTGCAAGGCCGGATGGCGCATCAGCTTGGCCTGGTTGGCCGCCACCCAGTCGGCGAAGGCCGGGCCGAGCTTGCTGTTGCCCAATTCCTTCATCAGCAGCGACTTGCTGGCCTGCCCGCGCGAGAGGTACAGCACGATCGCGGCCAGGATCGCTTTCACCAGCAGCAGCTTGCCCTGCGCGAATGATTCGCTGGCCTGGCGCAGCTCGGCCGCGTACTGGCCCCTGGCGCTGTCCGGCAAGGCGCCCGCATGCCAGGCGGTGGCGAAGCCTTCGGCCATCTTGCCGCACATGGTGGGAATGGTTTCGCCGATATACAACACCAGGCTGCCCAGGCCCATCCAGACCAGGATTTCGCCGCCAATCTGGGCGCCCAGGGCCGCGCCGCCGATCGCACCGGGCACCGCGCCGGCGCCGCCGACAAAGGCCCCGGCCACCCCGCCCACCGTGCCGCCCAGGGCCGCGCCGCCGCCCACGTACAGCACCACTTCCTTGACCACGGTCCACAGCACGCCCCAGATCTGCGAAAAATCCAGGCCTTCGAGCTGGGTCTTGAGCAACTCGTGGAAACGGTGCTCGGCGCCTTCGATGGCCAGCCCCACCGCCACCGTGCTGCGCACCGCCTCGACCCGCATGGCGGCGCGCCCCAGCGAGTCGACCGAATCGGCCACCCGGTGCGACCAGCGCTGCAGGCGCTGGTCGATATCGTGGCGGACCTGCTCGCCGGCGCTGTCGTAGGCGCGCCCAAGATCCTTGAGGGCGCGCTGGAAGTCGAACAGGTGTTTGGGGGAATCGGGAGATGACATACGCGGTGAACTCTCTGGCGTTGTAGCAACGCGGTAGTTTGGTGCGAATCAATAACTCGAAATAGTCGAGCCTGCTTATGATAGTATATACACAATCTTTTTGGTATTCCTGGTTTCTGATGTTTGCAAGACCCGGGAAGGCGCGTCGCGAAGGCGCGCCAGCCCATGAAGTCCATTCGTGGCCATAGCGCCGTTCGCGGCGGTTGTGGTGCTGTTCAACGTGATAATCTTGTTCGCGCGAGCTCCCGATGACATTCCAACCTGTAGACAAATCCCCCGCCCTGGCCGGCCTGCCTGGCGCCAGCCCCTCCGGCCTGGAGACCCCGCTGGCTGCCGCCAAGCTGGCCAGCGGCGTGGCCGGCATGGCCGGGGCCGACCCTGCCGCGCTGGCGCTCGGCAATGCCGCACTCGATACGGCCGCGGCCGTGCAGGCGGGAGGTGGCGTGCAAGCGCTGGCGGGAGGCGGGATGGCCATGGCCGCCCAGGCCAGTCCGGAAGTAGCCAAGGCAATGGCCGTGGCCGGCCAGGCGCAAGCGATCGCCGGCCAGGCGCAGGCGATGGCAGGCAAGGCGCAAGCGATGGCCGGGCAGGCGCAAGGCCTGGCCGATGCCGCCGGCAGCAAGCTGGCGTCCGCGCCGGGCGCGCTGGCGCAGGCGGTGCCGGCCAATGTGGCCGCCCCCGCGCAACTGATCATCGCCGAGCATCCGCTGGCCGGCCAGGCGGTCAATGACTTCGCCACCCCGGAATCGTTGTTCATGCCGGCCCCGATCGACCCCGCGCGCGCGCCGGCGCCTGCCGCCGAGCCGGGCGCCGCTGCCAGTGCCGGCGCGGCCGGTGGGGGCGGCGCCGCCAACTTCGTCGACGGCACCCGCCTGCTGCGTTTCTATTCTCCGCTGCAAGGCAACAAGGCCCTGCTGATCGAATCGATGAGCGGGGTCACCACGCTGTCGGAACAATACGTGTTCCAGCTCAATCTGCTGTCGAAGAATGCCTCGATCGATCTCAAGGATCTGATGGGCAAGAACGTCAGCGTCGGCGTCCAGCAAGCCGATGGCAGCGAACATTTCATCAACGGTTACGTCAATTCCTTCGGTTTCACGCACTCGGATGGCGGCTTTGCCTTCTATCACGCCGAAATCGTGCCCTGGTTCACTTACCTCAAGCGGCGCGTGAACTCGCGCATCTTCCAGGATGAAACAGTCCTGGGCGTGCTCGACAAGATCTTCAAGGGCGATTACAGCGGCCTGGCCACCTATGAAGTGCGCACCAGCCAGACCTACAAGCCGGAAAACTACATCGTCCAGTACGACGAGACGGACGAGCATTTCACCAGCCGCCTGATGGAAAAGTACGGCTTGTTCTACTACTTCGAGCACAGCGCCTCGGGCCACATCATGGTCATCAGCGACGACTCGCGCAACAGCAGCTTCTGCCCGCCGCAAAAGGCGCATGCCGAAGTCACCTTCAATGGCGGCAACCGCACCCAGGACAAGGATAGCGTGACGGCGTTGACGGCCGAGCGCATGCTGCAGTCGACCAAGCTGGCCCTGAACACCTTCGACTTCAAGGCGCCCAACAGCATGCAGTACGTCGAGCAGCCGACCGTGTCGGTGCAGGGCGATGTGCCGTCGATGGAAATCTACGACGGCAATCCGGCCTTTTCGTACAAGAACAAGGACGATGGCAAGCGCGAGGCGCGCCAGCGCATGGAAGTGCTGGAATGGCAGGCCAAGATTTTCCACGGCGCCTCGGACTGCCGTGGCCTGATCGCCGGCCACACCCTGAAACTGCTGGAACACCACTGGTTCGACGCGGCCGATGGCACCGACAACGATTTCCTGGTGCTGTCGGTGCAGTACAACGCGCGCAATAACTACTTCCAGCGCGGCATGAGCGATGTGTACCGGAATACCTTCAGCGCGATCCGGCGCAAGATTCCATACCGCCCGCGCCAGGCCCACCGCCGCCCGCAAATGCCGGGACCGCAGACGGCCACCGTGGTCGGCCCGAAAGGCACCGAGATCCACACCGACGAATTCGGCCGCATCAAGGTGCAGTTCCACTGGGACCGCTACGGGCGCCGCGACGAGCGCAGCTCGTGCTGGATCCGCGTGTCGCAGCCGTGGGCCGGCCAGGGCTGGGGCACGATTTCGATTCCGCGCATCGGCCAGGAAGTGATCATCGATTACCTCGAAGGCGACCCGGACCGTCCAGTCTGCACCGGCCGCCTGTTCAATGCCGACCAGCCAGTGCCGTACGCGCTGCCGGACGCGGCCCACATGATGGGCTTCAAGAGCCGCTCGACCCCGGGCGGCGGCGGCTTTTCCGAAATGGTGATCCACGATTCCAAGGGCAAGGAATTGATCAATATCCATTCGCAAAAGGATATGGTCACCACGGTCCAGAACAAGCAGGACACGATCGTCCATGGTCCGTCCCAGACCAATACGGTGAGCAAGGGTTTCCACGTTACCACGGTCAAGCAGCATATCGAGACGACCTCGGAAACGGCGCACATCCACCAGACCGCCAACAAGAACATCGAACTGACGGCGGAAACCGAGCACATTTTCCAGACCGCCAAGACCGACATCGAGGCCAAGGCGCAGACCGGGCACGTGCTGGTGACGGCCAGTACCGACATCACCTTCCAGGTGGGCGCGAGCAAGATCGTGATGAAGGCCGACGGCACCATTCTGATCCAGGGCGTGCATGTGGATATCGTGGGCAGCAGCCGGATCGACCTGAACAAATAAGCGATGGACGCCTGAAAAACCACGCGCTGCCACGCGAACGACCTGAGCTTTGTGCTGCCTGCGCGGCTCAAGGACCAGACCATGCACATGTTCACGTTCTGCGGCCAGGGCGCGAGCGAGTTCAGCCTGGTCCCGGAAATGGGGCGCCTCCTGCCCAGGCTCCAGCTCAGGCACAGCAAGGAAACGCTGCTCGACGGCGGGCCGGCGACCGGCCGCGCCCTTCATCTCATGGACGCCAAAAGCGTGAAGCAATGAGCGCAGAGCGTGTTTTTTTGTCCGACAAAGTGAGCGGCCACGATGCGGCGCTGGTGCGCATACTGGCCGCGCCCGCGCCGCAGCAGCTGCGCGCACGCCTGCTCAAGATCTATAGCGCGCGCAATGGCCTGGCATCGTGTGCGGCGCAAGCGGAAATCGCGTTCGTGCACGCGGCCAGCAGCTGGGGCAATACCCCGCTGGCGCCGGGCGAACTGGCCGTCGTGTTTCTCAATACGATCTCGGGCCGCCTGTACGAAGCAGCCTGGAACGGCCATTTTCTCATCGAAGAGATCGACGGCCGCCCGCACGCCATCGTCAAGCACAAGCAACTGTGGCTGGACGCAGCATTCCCGCCGGTGATTCGCGCGCACGCCTGCCAGGACCCCGCGCGGCCGTATTGCAGCGCCATCGCGTTCGACGCCGTCGAGACCTATCTGAGCGAACTGATCGCGCACAGCGCCTGACATGCCGCACCGCGCGGCACCGATGAATTCAA
>NZ_JAQOZV010000098.1:0-11493 GCF_030348125.1 Massilia sp. DJPM01 | reverse complement strand
CTAGTCGTTTTCCCTGCCCGGCAGCGGCAGGCGCACCTCGAATTGGGCGCCGCCGCCGGGGCGGTTGTTGCCTTCGAGGTGCCCGTTCATGGCTTGCACGATCGATGATGATATCGCGAGCCCGAGCCCGAGGCCCTTGCCCGATGGTTTGGTGGTAAAAAATGGTTCGAACAGGTGGGCGGCCACGCTGTCGGACATGCCCGCGCCGCTGTCGGCGATACGCACCACGGCGTAGCCATCCTGCTGCGCGAGCGTGACCGACACCTCGCGCACCGGCGCCTCGTCGACGGCATCGAGCGCATTGCGCAGCAGGTTGATGAACACCTGTTCGATGCGCACGGCGTCGCCGGTGATCAGCAGCGGCGCGGGCGGCGGCAGCGCCAGCGCCACGCCCAGGCGTTTGAATTCGCCCGCCAGCAAAAATGCCGAGGCGGCGAGCGACTGGGCGATATCGACTGTCGCCACGGCGTCGCTGCGCCGCGCGAAGCCCTTCAACTGGCCGATGATGGCGCCCATGCGCGCGCTGGCATCGCTGATGTGGGTCAGGTTGGCGCTGGCCTGCGCCTGCTGCCCGCGTTCGAGAAAGGTGCGCGCATTGTCGGCAAATGCGCGGATCGCGGCCAGCGGCTGGTTCAGTTCATGCGTGACGCCGGCCGCCATCTGCCCCAGCATCGCCAGCTTGCCCGCCTGGACCAGCTGGTCCTGGGTCGAGCGCAGTACATGTTCGGTTTGTTTCAGGGTGGCGTAGCGCGCTTCCAGGTCGTCGTTGGCCTGGCGCAGCAGCGCGGTGCGCTCGGCCAGTTTTACATCGAGTTCGCTCGCCGCACGCTGCAACGCGGCGTTGGCGGCCTGGCGTTCTTCGAGCCGGCGGCGGCGCTGGTACAGGGCCCAGGCGCCAACGGTGGCGCTGGCCGCGACCAGCGCGGCGGCCAGTGCCCACAGGGCCGCCATGCGCCGCACCCGCCCCGGCGAGGGGAACAGCATCAACTGCCACCCCAGGCGGCCCGTCGTGCGGGCGGCGTGCGGCGCCGGCTTGCCGTCGATGGGCGTGATGGTGCGGCGCGCGTACTGGTCGGTGCTGGCCAGCTCGCGCTGGGTAGCGGCGCTCAAGGTGTGCAGGCTGCGGTACTTCCATTGCGGCCGGTTGGACAGGAACACCACGTCGGCACGGTCGGCCAGCACGATGGTGTCCTCGGCGCCGGCCCAGTTGCGTTCGAATTCGTCGAGGCTGATCTTGACCGCGACCACGCCGCTCACCGTGGCGCCAGTCATCACCGGCTGGGCGATGAAGTAACCGGGTTCGCTGGTGGTGCTGCCGATGCCGTAAAAGCGCCCGGCGCGCCCGGCCAGCGCCTCATGAAAATACGGACGGTAGCCGAAGTTCCTGCCCACGAAGGTGAGCGGCAGGTCCCAGTTGCTGGCGGCGAGCGTGTTGCCGTCGCGGTCCATCAGGTAAATGGCGCCCACCTTCGACTGGCGCTGGATCGCCTTCAGGCTGCGGTTGACCTGGTCGATGCGCGCGCGCTCGCCGGGATGGGCGAGCAGCGCGGCCACGTTCTCTTGCAGGCCGACGACGTAGGGCAGGGTCTCGAACTTGTCCAGCGCCGATTCCAGTTCGGGCGCCATCAGCTGCAACTGGCGCGCGCCGCGTGCGAGTTCGTCGGCCGCGCCCTGGCGCGCCGCCCACTGGTAGGCGGCCATGATCAGCCCCGCGCTGGCGAGCAGCGCGAGGAGCCAGGCGAGTTGTCGTTTTACGTGCATGGGCGGCCCACGGTGAGTGGCCTCGATTCTACTGCACGCGCACCCCTAGTCGACAGCGGCCATCCTTATTTCATCGTTGTGGTGGCGCTGCTGCTCTTCCATCACAAGTGCCCCCAGCTCGCGCTTGAGTTCATTGAAGGCTGCCGACGACGGGTCGCGCATGCGCGGCAGTTCGACGATGATGTCGCGCTTGACGGTGCCGGGCCGGTAGGTCATCACGATGATGCGGTCGGCCAGGTAGATCGCCTCTTCGATGCTGTGGGTGACGAACACGATGGTCTTTTTCAGGTCGGCCCAGATGCGCAGCAGCTCGTCCTGGAGGTTGCGCCGGGTGAGGGCGTCGAGCGCGCCGAACGGTTCGTCCATCAGCATGATGGGCGAGTCGAGTGCCAGCACGCGTGCAATCGCCACGCGCTGGCGCATGCCGCCCGACAGGTCCTTGGGAAAGCGCTGCCGGAAATCCGACAGCGACAGCATCTCCAGCAGGGCGCCGACGCGCTTGTCGATCTCTGCCGCTTGCATGCCCTTGATGCCGAGGCCGAAGCCGATATTCTTCTCGACCGTCATCCAGGGGAACAGGGCGTATTCCTGGAACACCATGCCCCGGTCCGGCCCGGGGGCCGTGACGCGCGCGCCGTTGGCGTGGATCTCGCCGGTGGAAGGCAGCGAGAAGCCGGCGATGGCATTGAGCAGGGTCGACTTGCCGCAGCCCGATGGCCCCAGCAGGCAGACGAACTGGCCGTCGGGGATATGCAGGTTGATGTCGCGCAGGGCGGTCACTTCGCGCTCGCCCGCGTTGAAGATCTTGCTGACGTTCGTAACGTCGATGTGGGAGGAAGTCATGTCAGCTCTCCAGGCCGCGATGCCAGCGCAGCAGATGGTTGTTCAGTTTATTCATGGCGATGTCGATGCCCAGGCCCAGGAGGCCAATGCTGATCATGCCGGCGACGATTTTGTCGGACCAGAAGTATTCGCGCGCTTCCAGGATGCGGAAGCCCAGCCCATTGTTCACGGCGATCATTTCGGAGACGATGACGACGATGAAGGCGGTACCGATCCCGATCCGCACGCCCGACAGGATGTACGGCACGGCGGCCGGCAGCATCACGCGCAGGAACATCGTGCTCTGGCTGGCGCCCAGGTTGCGCGCGGCGCGGATGTAGATGCTGTCGACCTGGCGCACCCCGGCGATGGTATTCATCAGCACCGGGAAAAACGCGCCGATGGCGATCAGGAACACGGCCGGCGCATTGCCAAGGCCGAACCACAGGATCGCCAGCGGAATGTAGGCGATCGGCGGAATCGGGCGCAGCACCTGCATCAGGGGATTGAGCCAGGCGTACATGGTACGGCTCGATCCCATCGCCAGCCCGAGCGGCAGGGCCAGGCCGGCGCCGATGACGAAGCCGACCACCACGCGGTACATGCTGCCCATGGTGTCGATCAGCAGTTCTCCCGAAAACATCCACGCCAGGCGCGAACTGGTGGCCGGGTCGAACGCGGTCAACGGCAGCGCGTATTCGATCCACTTGAGCAGTACCGCCCACGGCGAAGGCAGCACCTGGGGGTTGATCACCCCCAGCATCGCCCCGGCCTGCCACAGGGCGACGATGACGACCGGTACGACGAATCCAACGGCGCTTTCGCGCCATGTAGCTTGGGTCATGAAGGCCTCCGCTTATTGGACGGACAGGGACTTCTTGGCCTGATCGAGCAGGTCGGTCTTGACCCAGTCCTTGGCGAGCGGCGGCGTGCGCATCTTGCCGGTACCGGTCTTGGCCATCACGTCGGTGGTGGTCTGGATATGCTCGATGCTGACGTCGTAGGTGTAGGGCGAGTTGGCGATCGCGTCCTCGAAATCATCCTTGGTGATCTGGTTCTTGAACATCGATTCGCGCACATATTTTTCGCCGGCCGCCTTGTTATCGATGAACAGCTTGGTGGCCTGCACGAAGCAGCTCATGAACTTGGCCGCGGTGGCGCGGTTCTCCTTGTAGAATTTTTCGCTCATGACGAGCGTGCGTACCGGCTCGCCGATCGGGGTGTCGTAGGGTTTCATCACTTCCATGCCGAAGCCCTTGTTGATCGCTTGCGACGATTGCGGCTCGCTTTGCATGATCGCGTCCAGGTTCTTGCCGAGCAGCGCCTGGTTCAGGTCCGCGAACGCGAGGTAAATCACATGCACGTCCTTGCCGGCCGAATCGGACCAGGTGAGGCCATGCTTGGCCAGTTGCGCGTACAGCAGCACTTCGTGGATGCCGCCGCGCGTCACGCCAACCTTCTTGCCCTTGAGGTCCTTGACCGACTTGATGCCGCCGTCGGGGCGCGCGACCAGGCGCGCGCCACCTTTAGCGAAACCGGCCACGATGTAGATCGGCGCACCGTTGGCGCGGCCGGAAATGGCCGCCTCCGACGCGGTGGCGCCGACGTCGAGGTCTCCCGAGAGGATCGCCTGCATCACGTCGGGGCCTTTGGCGAACATGTTTTCTTCCACCTTGATGCCGCACTTGGGCGCGATCTCCTTGATGTACGAGACGGCGCCGTAGTGGGCGAATTTGAGGTTGCCGAGCCTGACGACATTGTCGGCCGCCTGGGCGGACGCGGACAGGGCTGCCGCTGCCAGGATCAGGTGCTGGATGGTTTTCATTTTTCATCTCCGTTATGGTTTAGCTACACCATGCCTGTTGCATCTTCCGTGCCAGCGCTGCGGGCGCTGTCCGCAGGGGCGCAGGGGCAAGGAGACGGGCGAAAACTGGCGGAAATCCGGAATGGGGACGATGCGGCGTGCGGAAAACCGCGAAGAGGGCCGGGCGCCACGGCTGCGGCGCCCGGGAGGGGTACTTACTTGTAGATGCCGCAGTTGATGATCAGGTCTTCGTATTTTTCAAAGTACATCGACTTCGGTTCGATCTGCTTGGTGACCGGATTGACAAACTTGTAGTCCTGCCAGCCTTTGCCCTTGGCCTTGACCAGGTCGAGGCGCTCGCGCATGAACGGTTTGCCGTCGGCGTCCTTCAGTTCGATCAAGTCCTTGCCCTGCATCTTGGCGTTGGCGCCATGGGCCAGGTTCTTCATGGTCATGTCGTTGATGGTCACGTACAGGTCGCGGTCGCGAAAGCGGGTGTTTTGCAGGTCGTTGATTTCGGCGATGGTCTTCTCGCGCCCATTCGCTTTCATATAGGCGATCACCTTCTGCACCAGTGCCTTGGCTTCCTCGGCTGTGCCATGGTCGCTGGCGGCGGCGCCGCTGCTGGTGCAAAACACGGCGGCGCAGCACATTAACGCTATCTGGAACAATTTACGCATGATGATCCCCTTATCGTTGTAGGGGCGGGGAAGCAGGCTGCTTTCCCGCCTTTGGCACGGCCAGTTTTACGCCTTGGCCGGTGCGGCGTCGGAACGGTAGTTATCCATCATCTTGTAGCGCGTCGCATACCAGCCGAAGACGGCGGCGGCCACGAACGCAAAGCCGGCGAAGAAGTACATCTGGAAGGCGATGACGCTGAACCCGCTGGTGGCGATATGCGAGATCACCGCATCGTTCTTGATGCTGGCATTGACGATCAGTACCCACAGGCTGCCCACCGTGGTGGCCAGGAACCAGAACGCCATGATCACGCCCTTCATCGATGGCGGCGACTGGCTGTACGCAAATTCGAGTCCGGTGGCCGACACCAGCACTTCGCCGAAGGTGAGCAGCGCGTAGGGCAGCACTTGCCACGCCATCGAGGTTGGGGTGCCGCCGTCCATCTGCACCTGCAGGGCGCCGATCACAATCCACGACAGCGCCGAGAACACGATCCCGGTGGTCATGCGGCGCAGCGGGGACGGTTGGATGCCCATCTTGCGCAGCGCCGGGTACAGCACCAGGTTATTGAACGGGATCAGGATCATCACCAGCAGTGGATTGAGCGCCTGCATCTGGGCCGGCACGAACGTGAAGTCCTTGCCGAACAGAGTGAGGGTAGGGGCAATCATGGAGTTGGCCTGGACGATCCAGGTCGACGCCTTCTGGTCGAACAGCGAGAAGAATGGCGTCACCAGCGCAAACACAATCAGGATGCGCAGCACCGCGCGCACACCGTCCACCGCCACATCCGGATGCAGGCCGCGCGCGCGTTCAAGCTGCATCGAGGTACCGATGCCGCCGAAGGCCAGCAGCAGCACCAGGGCGGTGCAGGCGGCGATCACGAAACCCCATTGCGGCGACATGGCCAGCGACGCGACGGCGCCGGCCACGCCAAACATGGCCACCGCCAGCCCGGTGCGCGCCTGGCCCGGCTTGTGCGTCATGAGCGCGCTGCGCGCCACGCGGGTGAACGAGTCCGGGTCGGGCGGGGCGGGCGGCACGTGGATGTATTTTTTGCGTCCCAGCCAGAACACGATGGTGGCGATGAACATCAGTACGCCGGGAATGCCGAAAGCGACAGCCGCGCCGTAATCGCGCAGGAAGATCGGCATCAGCAGCGACGCGAAAAAGGAGCCGAAGTTGATCATCCAGTAGAACACGTCGTAGACGACTTTCGCCTTGTTCTTGTTGGTCTGGTCGAACTGGTCGCCCACGAACGACGAGATCAGGGGCTTGATGCCGCCCGAGCCGAGCGCGATCAGGAACAGGCCGAAGTAAAAGCCCTTGAGGCTATCTTCGAAGATCGCCAGGCAGGCATGGCCCGCGCAGTACACAAGACTGAGCCAGAAGATGGTGTCGTACTTGCCGAAGAAGCGGTCGGCCAGCCAGCCGCCCAGCAGCGGGAAAAAGTACACACCGATGACGAAGGTGTGGAACACGTGCTTGGCTTCGCCGGTGCGGTCGGCGACCGGCATGAACAGCAGCAGGGTGCTGATCAGGAAGGGGGTGAGGATGTTGCGCATCCCGTAAAAACTGAATCGTTCGCACCCCTCGGTGCCCACGATGTACGGAATCTGACGGGGCATCGGCCCGTTTCCGCTTTCTTTATCTTTATCCAACTGCGACATGGGTACTCCCACTATGTAAACAGATGGGATGCTAAGCCCAAGCCCGGAGGCTGGCAACAGGTATCGCTCGCCATGGCGGGGTGCCACCTCCGGCCACCGGACGCGTCATTACAACGGCAGGTGCAGTTGGTCGGCATGGCTGTAGTTTAACTACCGAATGTATTCCATCAGCGGTAACATATCTTGCATAAGTTGTTGAAATAAAACGAAATTAATCGATTTTTCCGTTTTCTCCTGTCAATTGTAAAATCGGTGAGATTGATGTATATTATGTACAAAAAACTCACATGGGCGCCCATCATGAACAAAGACGTTTCGCTGCACTCCGAACAAAATACGCCATGGTGGCGCGAGGCCATCATTTATCAGGTTTATCCACGCAGTTTCCGTGATACCAATGGCGACGGCATCGGCGACCTGCCCGGCATTACCGAAAAACTCGACTACATCGCGGGCCTGGGCGCCGACATTGTCTGGATTTCACCGTTCTTTACCTCGCCGATGAAGGACTTCGGCTACGACGTCGCCGATTACTGCGACGTCGACCCGATGTTCGGCACCCTGGACGACTTCGACGCGCTGATCGCCAGGGCCCACAGCCTGGGCCTGAAAATCATGATCGACCAGGTGCTCTCGCACAGCGCCGACATCCATCCGTGGTTTGTCGAAAGCCGCAAGAGCCGCGACAATCCCAAGGCCGACTGGTATGTGTGGGCCGACCCGCTGGCGGACGGCAATCCGCCGAATAACTGGCTGTCGGTGTTCGGCGGCTCGTCCTGGCAGTGGGACAGCCGGCGCAGGCAGTATTACCTGCACAATTTCCTGGTCAGCCAACCGGACATGAACTTCCACCATCCCGAGGTGCAGCAGGCGCACCTGGACAACCTGCGCTTCTGGCTGGCGCGCGGCGTGGACGGCGTGCGCATGGACGCCTGCAATTTCCATTTCCACGATCCTGAACTGCGCAGCAATCCGGCCGCCACCAACCGCGACACCTCCACCGTCACCGATGTGAACCCGTACGGCATGCAGGCCCACGTCTACGACAAGACGCGTCCGGAGAACCTGGCCTTCCTGCAAAAGATCCGCGTGCTGCTCGACGAATTCGGCGCGGTCGCCATCGGCGAAGTGGGTGCGGACGATGCGCTCGGCGTGATGGCCGACTACACCGCCGACGGCGACAAGCTGCACATGGCGTACAGCTTCAACCTGCTCACGCCCGAATTCTCGGCGGCGCACGTGCGGCGCCAGGTCGAACAATTCGAGGCGCGCGTCAAGGGGGGCTGGGCTTCCTGGTCGGTCGGTAACCACGACAGCATCCGCGTCATGACGCGCTGGGGCGGCGCCGCGCCGACCCATGCGCTGGCCAAGCTGGTGCTGGCGATGCAGCTCTCGCTCAAGGGCACGCCGTGCCTGTACCAGGGCGACGAGCTGGCGCTGACCGAGGCCGACGTGCCGTTCGAGCTGCTGCAAGACCCGTACGGCATCACCTTCTGGCCCGAGTTCAAGGGCCGTGACGGCTGCCGCACGCCGATTCCCTGGACCGCCGAACTGCCCAACGCCGGCTTTACCACCGGTACCCCGTGGCTGCCGGTGGCCGAGGAGCACATCGCCTCGGCCGCCAGCGCGCAGGAAACCGATCCGGACTCGCCGCTCAATTTTGCGCGCCGCATCGTCGCCTGGCGCCGCCAGCAGCCGCAGCTCACGCGCGGCGAGATCGTCTTCTTCGACGCGCCCGAACCGGTGCTGGCGCTGCGCCGCGACCTGGCCGGCCACGCCAGTGTGCTGGCCGTGTTCAACCTTGGTCCCGAACCGGTGACGTACGAGTTTGCCGACGCCCTGGACGCGGTCTCGATGATCGGCCACGGCCTGCATGGCAGCGCCGAAGGCGGCACGCTCACCCTGCCGGCCTATGGAGCCTGGTTCGGCACCAAGAACTGATGGACGAGCAGCCAGATCCCGCGAAATTCGGCCGCACGGCCTTTGCCGACGGCCCGCGCCTGCTGGCCGACATCGGCGCGACCCATGCGCGCTTCGCGCTGCAAACCGCGCCCGGCGTATTTCGCTCGGTGCGGGTGCTCAAGTGCGATGACTTCGAGGGCATCGTGGCGCTGCTGCGCTTTTACCTGGCCGACCATGCCGGCATGCTGCTGAACCACGCGGCGCTGGCGGTCGCCAATCCGGTCAACGGCGACCAGGTGCGCATGACCAACCGCGCCTGGGAGTTTTCCACCGATGCGGTGCGGCGCGAACTGGGCCTGCACACGCTCCTGATCGTCAACGACTTCACGGCGCTGGCGATGGCGCTGCCGGGCCTGAGGCCGGACGACCTGATGAAGGTCGGCCCCGGCAAGGCCGCTGGCAACGCCGTCATCGGCGTGCTCGGTCCCGGCACCGGCCTGGGCGTGTCGGGCGTGATTCCGACCGTCGATGGCTTCGTCACGCTCGGCAGCGAAGGGGGGCACGTCAATTTCGCCCCGGCCGACGAGCGCGAATTCGCGATCCTGCAGTTTGCCTGGAAGGAGTGGGCGCACGTCTCGAACGAGCGCCTGATCTCCGGACCGGGCATGGAAATCATCTACCGCGCGCTGGCGCAGCGCAACGGCATCACGGCAGCTGCGCGCGCCTCGCCCGAGATCATCGCCGCCGCCATCGATGACCGGGACCCGCTGTGCCTGGAGGTGATCGACTGCTTCTGCGGCATGCTGGGCGGGGCCGCGGCCAACCTGGCGGTGACCCTGGGCGCCTTCGGCGGCATCTTCATTGGCGGGGGCATCGTGCCGCGCATGGGCGAGCTGTTTGCCAGCTCGCCGTTTCGCAGCCGCTTCGAGGCCAAGGGGCGCTTCTCGAGCTACCTGGCCGACATTCCCACTTACGTCATCACCACGCCCAATCCGGCCTTCCACGGCGTGGCGACGATTTTGTCGGAGCACCTGCGCGGGCGCAGCGGCGCCAATACGCTGATGGAGCGCGTCCAGCACCTGCAGCACGAACTGACGCCCGCCGAGCAGCGCGTGGCCAGCCTGGTGCTGGAACAGCCGCGCCTTGTGCTCAATGAGCCGATTGCCGATATCGCGCGCCTGGCGGAAGTGAGCCAGCCGACCGTGATCCGCTTTTGCCGCTCGCTCGGTTTCCTGGGCCTGGCCGACTTCAAGCTGCGCTTCGCCAGCAGCCTGACCGGCGCCATTCCCGTGCGCCACAGCCAGGTGCGCGGCGGCGACAGCACGCACGACGTGTCGGCCAAGGTGATCGACAACACCGTCTCGGCCATCCTCAAGTTCCGCGACCAGCTCGACGTGCGCGCGCTCGACCGCGCCATCGACCTGTTGACTCACGCGCACCGGGTCGAGTTTTACGCGATGGGCAATTCACGGGTGGTGGCGCTGGATGGCCAGCACAAGTTTTTCCGCTTCCGCATTCCGACCTCTTCGTATGGCGATTCGCACCTGTTCTCGCTCGCGGCCGAATTGCTCAAGCCGGGCGACGTGGTCATTGCGATTTCCAATTCGGGGCGCTTGCCCGAGCTGCTGGCGGCCGTGGACGTGGCGCGCGCGGCCGGCGCCGATGTGATTGCGATGACCAGCAGCGGTTCGCCCCTGGCCAAGAAGGCCACGGTGTGCCTGGCGGTCGACCACGCCGAGGATAGCACCAGCTTCCTGTCGATGATCTCGCGCATCATGCAGCTGCTGCTGATCGATATTCTGTCGGTCGGGATTTCGCTCGGCGCCAGCGGGGAGGCCGGCGGCGCCAGCCAGCACACCCGGATTTCGCACCTGGGCGGGTAGGGCAAGCCTGCCCGTGGCCTCAGGGCGCCGGTGCCGGCGCCGCCCCGGGCTCCGCCTTTTTGATGATGCGCTCCAGCGGGCGCATTTCGGTGCGCCATTGGGCCAGGGTCAGCTGGCGGTCGTCGTTCATGTCGTCGACCAGGATCTCGTCGCCTGTGGTGGCGACCAGAAAAGTCTCCCAGCGATGCGCGGCCTCCTTGCTGTCCTCGACAAAGCTCAGGCTCCAGTAACTTTTTCCGTGGATGAGCTTTGTCGCGCTCTCGTCGTCGAGCACCGCGCCGTGCGCGCTGCCGCCCGAGACCTTGTCGATATGCGCCGACCAGGCTTTCAGTTCCGGCAGCGCCATCAGCGCATCGATGGCTTGTTCTTTCGTGCGCGTCATCTGCGCCGCCGGCCTGGCCGCGGGCGTGGCCCTGGCGGCGGCCGAGGCCGCTGTCTGGACCGATTCATGGTGATTGTGGTACAGCACGGCGCCCACGCCGACCAGGGCGATCATGGCAAACAGCAGGACGACTTTTTTGGACGATCCGGACATAGAGATGGGCAGCTGGGACGCGTTGATGTTCCGGTCATACTACGCCAAAACTATACTGGCAGCAACATGACCGGCGGCCCAGGCCACGCCATCCTCCAGGCGGTCGTTCCCCCAGAACATCTCGTCCCCGGCAAAGAACATGGGCGCGCCGAAAACGCCGCGCCGCACCGCTTCCTCGCCCTGGGCGCGCATGGCCAGCTTGTTCTCGTCGGTGCCGGCGGCGGCGATCAGGGCGGCGCCGTCCAGGCCCAGCGCGGCGAGCACTTCGCCGACCAGGGCCGCGTCGTCGATCTCGCGGTCCTCGACGAAATTGCATTCCATGATGCGCCGGCAAAACGCGCCGATCCACGCTTCGCCGGCACCGAGCAGGGCGACCCGCAGCGGCAGCAGCGCGCGCCGTGGGAAGGCGCGCGGCTGGGTCCATGGCAAGCCGTA
>NZ_JAQOZV010000097.1:0-11753 GCF_030348125.1 Massilia sp. DJPM01 | reverse complement strand
ATTAAACGCATTGTAAGCATCCTCGATGCCGGCCGCGACTATACACACCATTGTTTCATTGCCCAGGCTCTTGAGCGCATTGCGAAATTCTTGCTGCCGATTCAGGCTTCCGGCAATAAGGTGGTGGATTTCATCGACGATCAGCATGCGCACGTCCATCTGCCGAAACAGGCGCTTTATTTGAGAGTACTTCTCCTGAACCGATGAAGTAGGTTTGTACGGCGTCATCAGCGCGTCCAGTATGCGCGTGTAGAAATCAGAAATGTCCGGCTTCGGCGGCGACTCCACCATGATCACCGGGCATATTGTGACTTCGCCTGCCGGATCGAGATCGGGAAGATGCCCCCACACAAAGCGTCGCAGAATGGATGTCTTCCCGTTGAACGAGGGGGCAACCAGAAGCAGGTTCGGCATGCGCGTGATGCGTGGGTACGCTAAGAGCTCTTCCATGCGCCCGATGATGCGCTTGGCATCCTTGTAGCCCAGCCAGGCGCCCTCGCGAATAGCGTAGATCCTCGCATCGTCTGACTTGTCTGCCAGGGCGCGCGCACGCTCGTTGAGGTGCGTGTATGCATTTTCAGCTGGCAAAGATTGATTACTCATCGTCTAGCGGCTCAATGGCGTCCGGGTTATAGCCGCGCACAGCTGTGGGCATGGCCGATGGTACTGGAATGGATACTTGCGGCAGACTCTCGACTTTGTCCTTGCGGGCTCGGTCGTGTTCGACCCGCCGCTGTTGCGCTCGCCTTGCCGATTTTGTCTTCTCGGCGGCATCGGCTTCGAGCTCACGTTGTTCGTTGAGTAACGCGAAGACAGCCTTCTCGTTCTCGTGTGGAATGCCTTTTTGGTCGGCACGTCGGTGCGCCTCGCGCAGCTCCCATATGCTGACCGGCGGCAGGCTGACATCGCGATAGGGGATCGCGAAGTGGCGCTTGGCGATCTCGTCGAAGAAATACAGCTGACTAATATCGCGCGGATCCCGGTGGAACCGGAACTTGCGCCGGTGCCGCGAAAATTCCGGATGGGGCGTGTTGATCCAAGGGCGTAGAACGTCATGATAGTAGTGCACGTCATCAATCAGAACGCCGTAGTTCTGAATCGTGCGTTCGATGAACGGCATGAAATCGATGCGAAGTTTTTCTTCGTCAAGTCGCCGCGCCGGGAGTCCACGTCCAGGCTTGCCCTTGGTGCCAAGCAAACCCTCGCGCCATTTTGTCAGTGGCGTAGTACCGATCCCTGCGTGAACCTTGCGGTGGTAGCGGGCGAAAAAAAGAACCAACCATTTTTCCAGTTCGCCGAATGTCATGCACGCATTGCCCTCGGCATCGTAAGTGCCCTTCTCGTCCGGACCAGAGAATGTGGCGCCCTTGACGGCCTTCAGTCCCTCCGATACGGTGCCCATGAGCCGCTCGATGTGAGCGCCGTAACGCGGCTTCTTGACCGGGCGCAGATGAAGGTCGACGTCATATTCGTTACATGCCACCTGGAGCATGTCTCCTCGAAACTCACGGGCGTTATCCATATGCAGGATGCCCATGACGCCCCAGCATGGCCAGTCCGTCGAGGTGACACCTAGCCGCGCCATCCATTTTTCCTTCGGCATGATCGCGTGAGAGATGCACATGCCGGCCGACATGGCGGACGGCGCATCCAACGTGAGATACATTCCAAGGCAAACCCGACTGTTAACGTCAATCGCAAGGGTGATCCACGCCCGCCGAATCGACTTCCGGTGCACGTCATCGACGATGATCACCGGGAGCAAAGTGTGATCGATTTGCACGAGGGCGAGGGGCCAGTCGGCGTCGCCGATAACGCCGTTTATCGGATCGTGTTGATCATGCGCTGCGGCTTCGCCTTTTCTGCTGGCGGTTCGCTCGCGGCCCTTGGACTTATCGATGCGCGCCTTGATGGTGTTGTGCGCCGGTAGGCGCAGGTTCGCATTTGAGCACCGCCGTCTGATTTCTTCGACGGTGGCGGCGACTGACGTTTTCTGTTCGGTGTCGTGAAAATTTTCAAGGCAGTCTACAATGATGGCGTCGACTTCCGCCGACAGCCTGGTGTTTCCTGCGCCGCCCCTGGCCCGATAGTTCGGCAATAGGGAGGACAACAACTTGGCCTGCTTGAACGTTGCCACCCAGCGGTACAAGGTGGCGCGGCTGACGCCGGCTTCCACGGCGATCTTGTCGGCCAGCGCATTGGCCCACTGGCGGGCAGGCGTATTCAGAAGTGGTTCGATGTGGCGTCGCCGTTCTTCAGCAACCTTCCAATCGTCCTGTGAAATTTCCCACAGCTCCAATTTGGCCGTCGGCGTCGTGGTCGTCGTGCCGATGACCTTCGGCGGGCCAATATCGCCCATTTTCATCAGTACTTTTTGGCCGGAACCGACCTCTTTGGCAAGGACGATGTTGACATCCGGTATGGCCACAACGATGAACTCGCGACCGTCGTTGGTGATGGTAGCTCCCTCTGTTATCCATAGCTGGGTCCGCTCTTTCTCGATCATGACAAACCTTCCGGCAGATTGAGGATGATGCCGTCGCTAATCGCGCAGTCGAGATCGACGATTAGATTTTTCGTCAGTACCATATTCCAGACTACTGGCATCCAGTAAAGTTGGTCTTCGTCGGTGAGCGCTAGTTCCGCCAGCAGGTCCGGCAGCGATACGGTCCCATCGTTGGCGCGCGTCAATGCAATGATTCGGGCGCAATCATCATCTGCTGGACTGATGTTGCGGTATTCCCTCAAAAATTTGATGTTTGCCAGGCGGGGAGTCCGAATCTCCTTCTCGGTCGTGATGCCGAAGTGCCAACCGCGCTCTAGCACGTACAGCGTAGCCGCTGCAAATTTCGGGGCATATTTTTCAGCGTATTTCTTCAGATCATCCGAGTGCTTTACCTCGGTCAGGAGCGGGGGGCGGACGCAACCGGTGATGGGGTCGGGCCGAAAGCGCACCAAGAGGTCGGGCGTGTAGCCTTTCGCGACGCCCGAAAGGGGGATATTGACCGGCTGCTCCTCGAATCCTTCGACCATATCGTCGAAGTCCATAAGTAGCATGTATTCCTTTTCGAGGAGAGACTCGAAGCCGCCCATCTGTCCGTTTTTTCGGCTGGCGAACTTGCCGGTCACGCACAGGTGGTTTTTTGGTATTTTGCGCACTGGCATGGAAAGCGATTCCCAAAAATGAAGTCAATCGATCCGATTAGTTTGTCATTCCCAACAGTTCGGTTTGTCGGCCAACGGCAGGTTGAAATTGATTCGTTTCGACGCGATATCCCATCGCCCGATACCCGCGTTGCCGTTTTTCCCACATGCGCGAAAGCTGCGGGTTGTCCAGCTCGACATAGTCGTGAATGAGAATTTCGGTCTTGCTAGAATGCTCGCGATGCAGACGTCCCGCATATTGTTGCAATGTGCCTTCCCATGAAATCGGCAGCGTCAAAATCAAGGTGTCGAGTGGAGCATGATCGAAGCCCTCGCCGACCAGCTGCGCACTCGCCAGCAGGATGTGGGGTGCATCGTCCTGCAGATTGGCCAGGGCCTCGATGACCACTTGGCGCTCCTTCGTTTTCATCCGTCCATGCAGTAAGAAGCGTTGTTGGGGAATATCTTTCAAAAGCTCGTACAGGAGATCAAGATGCTCGGTGCGCTTGGTCAGCAACAGTACCTTGCGGCCGGCGTTCAGCGCCGTGATCGCATCTGCGACGATACGAGCGTTGCGACCGCTGTCTTCCGCCAGCAGCCGGATCACTTCTTGGATGCTCGCATGTGGCGGGATCGGCGGCGTCGGAAGGTGGCCAACGTGAACGACCAGCTCTTTTGGTACATGGGTCGGACGCTTGGCTACATGTCGTATCGGCCCGCACTGCATGAAAATTATTGGGTGGTGACCGTTGCTACGAACCGGCGTGGCGCTCAGCCCCAATACATAGCGCGAATTGGCTTCATTCAGGACCGCTTCAAATGACTGCGCCGATAGGTGGTGTGCCTCGTCAATGATGATCTGACCGTACTGGCTAAGCAGCTCTGGCAAATCGTCGCGTCGTGCCAGACTTTGGATCACAGCGATATCGAGCATGCCGGTCGGCTTCTTCTTGCCGGCACCGATCAAGCCGATCTTCTGTCCCTTCAATTCCAGAAGGCTTCCTAGTCGTTCCTGCCATTGACGCATCAATTCGGCTCGGTGAACCAGCACGAGGGTGCTGACCTTTCTGTGAGCGATAGCGGCCGCAGCCGTTACGGTCTTGCCGAACGCCGTCGGGGCAACCAACATACCGAAGTCATGCTTCATCATCGCGGCCAGCGCTTCCTGTTGATCCGGTCGTAGCTTGCCAGAAAACGGCGCATGCAAAGGTTGGCCCATCGAGCGGACGTCATCCAGCCTCAACTCGATTTTGTTAACGGCAAGAAGTGATCTGACATCGCCCAGGCAACCTCGTGGCAAAGCCAAGTGCTTCTGGCGGTCTTCAGCTCGTCCAATGATCCTGGCGATATTCCAGGTTGACATGCGCATCGCCTGCGCTTTGTAGAATTCCGGATTTTGGAATGCGGCCAACCTGATAAGACGGTTCATCAGCGATTGTGGCAGCCCTGCTTTTTCAATAAACAGCTGATTGCCGATCGTCGCGCATACTGCTTTTGGCATCGTGTCCGAGAGCTTGACATCCGGCTTGGCGGCGCGCACCCACGGCGTATCCGCGTTTTCGTCCGGCACGTCTGCATAGGCGATGTCGAGAGGATGTCGGTCGCCTACAAGCTTGGTCAGTGCCGCCTCGATACGCGCTTGTGGAAGCGGCACGATGCTTTCCAGGAATACCCATTGGTCGGGTACGGGTTGCAGGTTCGAGTCGACGAAAACGCTGCGCCCAAGTTCACGAGGGTGTTTTTGTAGTGGCAACGCGATCAAATTGCCGAACCCGCCTTTTGGCATCGTGTCCTGGTTCGGGAATAGGCGATCGTAAGACGACAGCTTCAATTGCCTGGTTCGCGCACAAGTTGCACTAATCAAGGCGGTGCCGAGCCGGCGAGCGTCACGCGCCGGGGTCGGGTTCGAAAAGAACAGCCACAAGTGGGCGCCGTTACCAGACCGCGAGATTTCTAGCGCAGCAGGCAGGTCGTTGAGGATGCATGTCTGCAAAACGGCACGCGCGTCTTCGCGCCAATCGTCGTCGTCAAAATCGATGGCGAGAAAATGGCAGCGATCATCCACAAGTAGCGGATAGACGCCGGCAGTGATGTTACCCCTCAGGTGGCTCTCGATAACATGGTCTGTTACGGGCACGTAAAGGCTATGGCTGCAATCGCTGCACTTGATTCTCGGCTTTTCGCAAACGCCTCTACGCCATTCGTTGGCGCAAACTGGGGAATATCCGGCTTTGCCGCTTTGCTGCCCCTCCCAACGTATGGGATAGACGTCGTCCCTGCCGTGAAAGAGTTTTCGGAAGAGTTTGACCTTTGCGCCTGGAGGCAAGGCGCCAGCCTTCGGCCGTGGGACCGTGTATTGGGTTGCTTGCTCGGACGCCTGCTGTGGCAGAGCAATGCCATGCGTAGAGAGCAGTGCTTTCAGCACTAAATTCTCCGCACGTAATTGTAAAACTTCCGCTTCGATTTTTGACATACGGCAGATGGTATGCGACCATGAAACTGAAAGTCCTTCGCCTTCGATGATGACACGGAGGTGAATACTTCAGCGCGAAATTGCTTGACGAGAATTGTCTCAATAACTTCTGATTCTTGTCTCACTAACTTCTGGTCGAATATACGGCAAAACGTGCAAACTGTCTCGTTATCTTCTAACTGTTCACAGTGGCGATCAGCGCGTAAGTTCGGCCAGTGGTGACGGGTGTTGCTGCTTCCGTTCGTTGCTGGAAGCGGCGACCTGTTCGGCGGCTTCGGTGCCGCGCTCTGGCAAGCTTGCGGCCATCGTTGTCTCGTATCCGCGCGCAGGTGCTTGAGTACCTGGACTAGCCGACCATGCTCGCACGCATTCCTGTCGCCCGTTAGTGCTGGTCGCAGCTCTTCCTGGCGCCATCTTTCATTGAACTGGCTTGCGCTTCCCCGCCGCGATCTGGCTTGTCCCGCGCTGCGTCCTGGAGCGCATTGCGCGACCGTTGCTGAGCACCGGCTTGCCTGACCAGTGTTTCTTGCTGCGCCACATTCCCTTTTGGATTGTGCGATCACTAGTTGAGCAGGGAGCCCGGAAGTGATTGTCCTGGCATCGCATTTTTCCCTGACGAGGTTCATTACAACTTTTTGTTGAAGTTGAAGCCTATAATTGAATTAATATGTTGTAATTGAGGCTGGGAGAGCGATCATGACTGTGCTGAAGAGTCGATTTAAAGGCGTGACGGTGCTGAGCGGCAAAACGCCAGTATTGGGCGCGACTGCCGAGGAATGGGACCAGGCCCTCACTGGTAATATGCGTGAGAGTTTGGTAGAAGTTAAACGCAGAGCGAACAGCGGCGTCAAGCGCGACGTTTCCCAAGCTACCTCCTTCGATCTTGCCAGTTTTGTAGCAAAACAAATCCGCCCTTTGTAAGCCAAAAACGTTCGCTACCGACGCGGCGTTGCCGTGTTTTTCTTCCATGGACGACGACAGCATTCAATTGCTTCAACAGGATGGCCGGCACGTCATCGTGTTCGGTGGGCCCAACGGATCCGGCAAGACCTCCCTCATCGATCAGGTGAAACAGACCGGTTTGCGCACGGTGAGCCGTGTGTACCCGGTGCCGGAGCGATTCATTAATCCTGATCAGGTCGCCAAAGATTTGCAGGGCGATTTTGCAGATCAGCACGCGCGTGATGTCGCTGCTGCAAGGGCTGCCGTCGTTCTGCGCCGACAAGCCATCGAAAGCCGAAAACCGTTCGCATTCGAAACGGTGATGTCCCACACCGCGCGTATCAGCGAGCTCTTGACCCTCAAAGAGCAGGGATACCATGTTGTATTGACCTTCATCACGACAGACGATCCGGAAAAAAATGTCTCCAGGGTGAGATTGCGCTATGAAACTTGCACGACAACCGGGCACTACGTCCCGCCCGGAAAGGTGAGGGACCGCTATAAAAGGACCCTGGATCTGCTGCCAAAGGCTGCGGAAATCGCCGATGCCATCTTCGTATATGACAACTCTGTCGACTATGAGCAAGCAACGCTTCAGGCGCTCATCGATGGCGATGCCGGTTTGTCTGTGATTGACAGTGCCAGAGACTGGGTGCACGAGCGTCTTGTCAAGCCGCTGCAGGAGAGAGAGCAAGAGGTGCAGGAACTTGTGCGCGAGGCCGAGCGTCGCAAGCTGCCCCTGGTTGAAACGGATGAACTGCGGGGCCGATATTGGGGATAATCATTGCAATAAGCCGCTACTTCGTAGCGCAATTTGACCTGCAGCGCCAGTCTGCTGTCATACATGATCGCTTGATGCTCGACACCTCGCGCGAAGGTGAGCCACTCGATTATGCGGTGGACGTGATCCTTGACGTAAGCTATTTCGAAGCAGCGGCACCGCGCGCGCAACTGTTGCCAAAGGAAGATATTGACCTGAAGAGCGATGTCTGAGTATCAGCGTCCGCATGCAGTCATGGTGACGTTGGTCCTGCTTCCGGGAATGGACGGAAGCGGCGACCTGTTCGCCGGCTTCATTGCCGCGCTCGGGGACCGGCAAGAAACCATGGTCGTATCGTATCCGCCCGCGCTGGCGCTCGGTTATGCCGGCCTGACCGAGCATGCGCGTGCGCAATTGCCGCTCGACCGTCCTTTCGTGCTGGTCGGTGAATCCTTCTCCGGCCCGGTCGCCATCGCGCTGGCGGCGTCGCGCCCGCCCGGATTGATCGGGCTGGTGCTGTGCTGCACATTTGCGCGCACTCCGCGCCCGCTCCTGGCACCGTTGAGACCCCTGGTCAGCGTGCTGCCCATGCCGTCTTCGCTGACTCCCCTGATCGCTCCCTTCCTGCTTGGCTTCGATGCGCCCCTGGCGTTGCGCCGGGCCCTGCGCGCGGCGCTCGACCAGGTGCCGCCAGCGCGCCTGCGCGGGCGTTTGCGGGAAGTGATGGCGGTCGACTACACGGCGCGCGCGCGGAACATCGCGGTTCCCGTGCTGTATCTGCAAGCAACGCGTGACTGGATCGTTCCTGCCTCGGCTGCACGCCTGCTGGCGTCGCTGTGCCCGGACTGGCGTCTGGTAGCGCTGGAAGGGCCGCATTTGCTGCTGCAAAGCGTACCCGAGCAAGCGGCAACCACGATCAAGCACTTTGTGGCCGCGCTGGTCACGGAAAGCACACAATGAAAGACCGGCATGGCAACGAGGTTGAGATCGGCGATATCGTACGCGTCCTTGAAATCGACCAAGGGCTTCTCGATTGGCTTCCCGCCGATGAGTTGCCGCATACGCTGGCGATGTTAAACAGCGAGTACCCCATCGAGGAATTCCCGGAGGAAGACAAAATCAGCGTCACCCACTGGTGGGAAGAGGGGCCGGAGCAATGGGCGTGCAGTGGACTGTACTTGCTTGCGCATGAATTTGAACTCGTGAAAAAAGCCGGCAGTGCCGGCTGATTTTCCAGAAGCGCTTCGTATTTTTGCAAACGCGGGCCCAGTGCGGCCCGCCCGCGCCTACCCTGTTCTCAGCGCACCTGCGTGTAATTGACCGGCACCCACTGATACGATTTCCCCGCGCTGCGCAGATGGCCGATGCCCGGGAATTGCAGGTGCGACGCGCCCACCCAGGTGCCATCCTTGGCAGCCGCGCTGAAGGTTTTCAGGCGCTGCGCCAGCGCGGCTTTCTGGTCCGAATCGAAGGCAATCGTGACCGTCGGCTCGTCGAGCTGCACCGCGCCCACGTGGATCAGGTCGCCCACCAGGACCAGCTTCTGGCTGCCGCTCTCGACCACATAGCTGGTGTGGCCGGCCGTGTGGCCGTAGGTGGAGGTCGATTTCACGCCCGCCACCAGTTGCGTATCGCCCTCGAACGGCTGGAAGCGCTTGGCGTCGATGTAGGGCTTGAGCGAGGCGACCGCACCCTGGAAGAAACCCTTGGCATCGGCCGGCGCCTTGTCCATATTGGCCTGGCTCAGCCAGAAATCGGCATCACGCTTGTCGGCCCGCACCACGGCGTTGGCAAACGCCGCCGCACCCTCTTTCGCGATCCCGCCCACATGGTCCGGATGCAGGTGGGTGATGTAGATTTCATCGACCTGCTCAGGCTGGTAGCCCGAGGCTTTCAGGTTGGCCACCAGCTTGCCCAGGTTCGGACCGAACAGGCCGCCCGCGCCGCTGTCGATCAGCACCAGCTTGCCGCCGGTATTGATCAGGTACGCGTTGAACGAGGTTTCGACCGGGCTGGCCAGGAAGGATTTGGCCAGCGCCTTGTCGATCTTGGCCGGGGCGGTCTTGAGCAGTTTGTTGACCGGCAGCTCGGTGGTGCCGTCGGACAGCGCGGTCACTTCGAACTCGCCCAGCATCATGCGGAAATAGCCCGGCGCCGATACCTTGGCCATCGGCGCGGCGGCGTGGACAGGGCTGGCGGCGAAGGCGGCAACGCCAAGGGCGGCCGCCAGGATCAGGGTACGCGGGGTGCGGAGAAATTGGGTCATGGCGTCTTTCGGAACAGGGTGATGGGAAAATGCTAAGCAGCAGTATGCAGCGTTGCGCAACGCGGAACAATATGGCAATGTGCAAACTATCTTTGCGTTGTACGCAATCCCAATGGAGCTCTTCCCATGTTCGACGCCCTGCACTGTTTCCTGACCGTGGTCGACACCGGCAATCTGTCGCGTGCCGCCAAGATCTTGCAGGTAGCGGTCTCGTCGGTATCGCGCCGGATCGATTGGCTTGAAGCGGAAGTCGGCGCCAGGCTGTTCGTGCGCAGTTCGCGCCTGGTGCTGCTGACCGATGCCGGCGAGCGCTTCCTGCCGCGCGCGCGCCACCTGGTGGCCGAGCTGGCCGAAGCCAAGGCGGCCGTCACCGCAGTCGATCCCGAGCCGCGCGGGGTGCTCACCGTCACCGCCCCGCGCGCCTTCGGACGGCGCCATATCGCCCCGGCCCTGGGCGAGTTCCTGCACCGTTATCCGCTGATGGAACTGGAACTGCAACTGAACGACGACGTGATCGACCTGTCGGCCCAGCGCGTCGATGTGGCGATCCGGCTCGGGCCCCTGCCCGACAGCGACCTGCTGGCGACATATCTGGCGCCGCGCCGGCGCATCGCCTGCGCCAGCCCCGCCTACCTGGCGCGGCACGGCACGCCGGCCACCCCGCTGGACTTGCTCGATCACAATTGCATGAACTACGTCAGCCGCAGCGCGCTGGCTTGCTGGTGGTGCTTCGATGGCGTCAACCGCGACAAACCCTTGCCGGTCAGCGGTTCCTTGCGCAGCGACGATGTCGACTTCATGCTGGACGCGGCCGTCGGCGGCGCCGGCGTCGCCCATCTGCCGAGCTGGCTGGCCAGCGAGGCGCTGGTCGCCGGGCAGCTGGTGCCGCTGTTCGGCCCGGCGAGCCAGGGCGAGGAAAGGGTCAGCGACGGTATCCACGCGGTGCGCTTGCCGGGGCGCTCGCACCCGGTCAAGGCGCAACTGTTCATCGCTTACCTGCGCGACCATGTGGGCACGCCACCGTACTGGGAACGGGCGCTGGCTGCGCACGAAAGTAGCGCCGCCTGAATGCGCAAACGCCTGCGAACGCAGGCGTTTTGACTACTTCTTACGGCGCTGCGACACGCTTACCTGGAGATGGCTGCGCGGAATTTCTCGTCATCGAGCAGCTCGCCGATCAGGCCGCTGTACAGCAGTTCATACTCGCGCTTGGCCTGCGGAACTATGGACTCAGCCTCGATCGATGAATTCCAGTTCGACTCGACCTTGAGTTCCTGGTCGTAACGCAGCGCGCCGGCCCGGGTGACGACGAAGCGCGCGGCCAGCACGCTCTTGCCGGCACCGACCGCGGTATTCAGCCGGTTCAGCGTCATGGCGCCGGTGATGACCGTCGGGGCGTTGGCGTCGAACAGGCTGGCCGCCAGCAGGTCGGCTTTGAGCGTATTGCCCAGGTGTTGCGCGAACGAGCCCCCTGGCGCGTACAGCATACCGGCGGCGCGGATGGTGTGGCGCTGGTCGAGGGCGGGGTTCTTGCTGGCGTCGAAGGTGAAGCTGCCGACGGCGACCTTGTCAAAATTGGCGTTGTACAGTTTGACGGTATTGCCCTTCGTCGCCGCCGGCACGGCCATGGTGGACTGCGTGCAGCCAGCCAGTTGCACGGCCAGGGCGCAGGCGGCGACGAGGGAGGTGAGGCGACAAATCGCGGTCATGAAACTTCCTTGGTGATGGGGTGGGCGCGGCGACGAGGGTGATCGTCGTCCGAGGTCCGCATGTCATATTATTTCGGAACAGAAACGATGACGCGAGGGCCATCGAGGCTTGTTAAAGGTGCAATTCGTTGGTTTCCTTGCGTTAGTATGTTGATCGATAGCTCATCGGCATGTCCGCATCGGCCGGTTTAACCCCTTTTTCCGCCCCCGACCGTTTCACTACCAAGCGCTCTTCCTTATTCCTGTTTGAAAGGCACACCATGCGTTATCCCGTCCTCGCCGCCCTCGCCTTGCTCAGCCCGGGCATGGCCCTTGCCAATGCGCCGGTCACGGCCGTCACCCTGTATCCCGGCGGCGCCACCGTGGTGCGCACCGCCCAGGTCGCCGCCGGCGCCACCGAGGTCGTCATCGACGGCCTGCCCGCCAACTTCAACCTGGAAACCGTGCGCGTGCAGGCAG
>NZ_JAQOZV010000096.1:0-11867 GCF_030348125.1 Massilia sp. DJPM01 | reverse complement strand
CTAGTGGACAAGCCGGGGCGGCGCGCAAGCGCGTGCATCCCCCCGGGCAGTAAGGAATTCATCCCGGCAAATGTGCCCCCGCCATACTTTCGCGAAAAAAATAGCAAATTACCCAGATCGAATGGTGACAACATTGCACCGGTGATATACTTTTTTGAAAATACAACTGGCAAATTTGGCAACAGAACTACTGGCGCCAAGGGTGTGTCACGCATATATCGATCATCATGGAGTCCGTCAGTCATGAAGCCCCCTTCCCCGCATTCTCTTCGTTCGCTTGCCATGGCATGCGCAGCGCTCCTGGGCGGCACGCTCCTGGCGATGAGCGCTCACGCAGCCGACGCAGCGCACGGCGGCATGAAGGTAGCGGGCCAGGTTAGCGTCGTGTCCGATTATATCTGGCGCGGGTTTTCCCAAACCTGGGGCAAACCGGCCTTGCAGGCCAGCGTCACGGCCGACCATGCCAGCGGCGCTTACGCCAGTTTTTTCGCCTCGAATATCAGCGCCCAGTATGTACCCAATGGTTCACTGGAAACCGACTTGAGCCTGGGATATAAAGCCTCGCTCAAAGGCGTGGAACTGGACCTGGGCGGCGTGTACGCCTATTACCCGGGTGCGAATTTCAACAAGGCATCGTTCACACCGGCTTTCGACGATGCGGATCCGCGCACGCTGGAGCTTTTCGCGAGCGCCACCGTTGCCGGGATCAATCTGCGCGCGGCCTACATTCCAGGCGCGTTCTTTGGATGGAATGTGAACAATTCCGGCGTCAACGGTGTTTTTAACGCGGAACAGCCCCAGGCCGGCCTGAGCGGCGACTCGAAAGGCGCTGTCAATATCGAAGGGAGCTACACGCTTGCGCTCAAGCAAGGCTGGAGCCTGCAGACGACGATCGGCCGCCAGCGCGTGCCGCACAGCCGGGACGTCAACTGGAACTATGGCCGCGTCGGCGTGACGGGCGAACTGGGCGGCGGCTGGTCCGCCGGTCTTGCGGCCTCGTTCACCAGCAATCCAAAGGCGTTCCGGAACTACGGTTCGCTGACCAATAACGGCCAGCACATCAGCCCCGGCAAGCGCACGGCCATCCTGTCCCTGTCAAAGACCATGTAAGCCCCTGGCCGCCGCAAGGCGTCCGGCCGGGCCATCGCGATAGTGCGCAGGTCGCAGCGCGCCAGGCGATAGCCCGGCCCGCCAGAGGCGCATCCGCTTGTTTTTTTTTCTTATTGAACATCATGAAAATCACCGATTCCAAACAAGTCAATGCCTTCAAAGCGCTCGCCGTATCGCCCGTCGTGGCGCTGCTGACCATGCTGGCGCCCGCCGGCGTTCATGCGGCCGAGGCAGCTGGCGCCGGGCCCACCGTGCAGATCGCCAAAACGATCCCCGCCAACATCAAAACGACCCACGCCCCGGATGCGGACCCGGGCCACTACCAGGTGCTCGATGGGACGCATTTTTCTTATCGCTGCTACGTCCCCTACACGCTCAAGACGAAAGAGGCGGCGGTGGAAGTGTGCGAAATCGATCCCGTCAAACTGCAGATTCTGGGTTGGCCCGAAACCGAAGTGATTCACCTCATCCGCGGCCGCGTCACGGTCACCGGGCCGGGCGGCGAAACGGCAAGCTATTCCGACGGCGATATTTTCGTGCTGCCGCAAGGCTTCCAGGGGATTTGGCAGCAATCGGACAAGCTGTTGAAGGTGGTGGTTCGTCATCCATTGTTCTGGAAAGACTAAGCCCGGCTTGCACCCTCAACCCACGCTATGTTGTCAAGGTTCGCCTCCATGGGGCCTTGTGGATAGCCCACACAAGATCGTTGATTCATGATTCGACCAGTTTATCTAGGCGCTCCCGAGTATGCCGCCGGCGGCTTCGTGCCGCTCGAAAGCGAAATTGCCGACAGCGCCCTGTGCGCACAGTTGCGGCACGCCGAGCACGGCGCCAATCTTTTCCCGCAATGCACCTCAAGCATCTTTGAGCTGGTCGATGTGGCCATTCAACGGTCCCTGGCCAGCGCCCGTTTGCAGGCCAAGGACATCGACGCCGTGTTCCTGGTCTCGAACATGCTCGACGCCCAGGACAACCTGGAACCGGGCTGGCTGGGCGAATTGAATGCGCGCCTGGGCCTGTCCCATGCGGTGCATTACCAGGTCGGGATGGCAGGGTGTGGCGGCTTTCATTGGGCGGCGCGGCTGGCCGCGAGCCTGATTGCGGCGGATCAGTGCAAGCACATCTTGTTTGTCAGTTTCGACAAGGCGGGCGGCAGGTTGCAGCGGCTGTATGGCGCGGGAAGCGATTTTCCTTATGTAACCGGTGACGCGGCGGCAGCCTGTATCTTCAGCAGCGAGCCGACCGGCATGGATTATCGGCTGCTTGGCAAGGTCGTCAATCGTTACGATGGCCAGCAAATTCTCGCACCCTCGCTGGACAGTGAAATGCGCTGCATTTCGCAGCTGATCAAGGCGACCTATGCATCGGCCGAACTGAAAGCGAAGGAGATCGATGTTTACATCACGAATAACTATTCCTATGCCGCCAGCCGGCTCTACTGCCAGCTTGCCAACCTGAGCTACGCGACCGCCTATACCGGCACCATCGCGACCCACGCCCACTGCTTTAGCTCCGATAACCTGATCAACTTGCACCACGTGGCGGCCACGGGTGAGGTGCGCGCCGGCGCGCGGCTGCTGTTATTTAGCACCGGCCCCTTCCAATGGGGCGCGTGCATCCTGGAGAAGCTGCCAACCGGGATGGAGCAATAATGAGCACCATCGTTTCGCGCTTTCGCGCCATCGTGCAAGCCCATCCCGGCACCACGGCCCTGCTGTCGGATACGGAGGCGCTGAGCTATGCGGCCTTGTACCAACGGGCAGGCCAGATGGCATCGGCCATCGATGCGTGGTTCCTCGCCCATCAGGGCCGCAGCGCCGGCCCGGCGGATGTCATCGGCATCTGCATCGATAAATGTGCCGATCTGTATCTGTCGATCCTGGGCATTCTGGGCACCGGCGCCAGCTACGTCCCGATCGATCCGCAATTACAGCGCGACGTGCAAGAGCATGTGGTGCTCAGTTGCCGCTGCCAGCTGATTGTCGCGCATGATGCGCTGCTTGCGGGGGTCGGCGGGGCCGCCGTGATTGCTCCCGCCGACTGTCAGCGCGCCGGCTCGCTCCCGGCCGCGCGTGTGGACGTCGTGCGTGCCAGCGGCGCGGACATTGCGTACACGATTTTCACTTCCGGTTCCACCGGACGCCCCAAGGGTGTGCCGATCAGCCACACGAGTTTGCTCAATCTGGTGGACTGGGCGATCGCGGAATTTACGCTCGCACCTGGCGTGCGCGCATTGCAGTATTCGACGATCAATTTCGATGCATCGATACTCGATATCTTTCCCACCTTGCTGTCCGGCGCGACGCTGTGCATCCCCAGCCAGAAACAGCGTTTGTCCGAGGCTGAACTGGCCGAGTTCTGCGCGCGCCACGAGATTGCCCATGCGTTCCTGTCGCCGGCACTGCTGGCCAGCCTGTCCGCCCAACGCTTCCCCGGCATCAGCACCTTGCTCACCGGTGGCGAGGCATGCAGCCCGCAAGCCATGCAGGATTGGCTTGCGGGACGCCGGCTCTACAATCTGTACGGGCCAACGGAATGCACGGTCCTGGTCAGCTACAAGCGCATGGATGGCACGTGTCCGCAATCGAATATCGGCAAGGCGATTCCCGGCGTGCGCCTGCATGTTCTCGACGAGAACAGGGAGCCGGCCAGCAGGGGCGAGCTGTACGTCGCAGGCGTGGCTGTCTCGCCCGGCTACATTGGCGATGCCAACGTCAACGCGCAAACGTTCCTGCACCTTCCCACGCTCGATGCCGGCCGCCTCTACAAGACCGGCGACCTGGTCGAGCGCGATGAGCAAGGCGACTTGCGCTTTCTCGGGCGGATCGACCGCCAGGTCAAGGTGCGCGGCTTTCGCGTCGAACTCGAAGAGATCGAAGGGGCGCTCAAGCGCCTCGGCTATGCGGAGGTGGCGGTGAAAGTGAGCGCGCAGGGAGCGCTGGTTGCTTACATCGTTGCCGATGGCGACGCCGACACCGACCTTGATGGCGAGGCCCTGCGCGCGCGCCTGGCAAGCATCCTGAGCGACTACAAGATTCCACAGCACGTCATCGGCTTGGCGCGCTTTCCCTACAAGATCAGCGGCAAGGTGGACTATGCGGCACTGCCCGATTTTGTTCCCGCGGCAGCCTGCGCCGGCACCCGCGATGACCACTACGCACCCATCATCGCACTGTGGGCGAACGAGCTGATGCTCGACGCCGCCAGCTTGCAGCCGTCTTCCAATTTCCGCGAATTGGGAGGCACCTCCATCAATATAGTCCGCCTGCTCAGCTCTATTGAAACGCACTACGGCGTCCGGATCGATTTCATCGATTTTCTGGACAATCCCACCATCGAATTCCTCGTCCACAACCTCACTGAAAATGACTAATCAACTTCTCCCCGGTCTTAACCACGTCGGCCTCACCGTCCTGAGTATCGAAGACACCCTCGAGTTCTATCGCAAGCTCACCAGCGTCGAGATTTTCGAAGAGACTGTCCGTATCACCGGCGACGGTGTCGGGGCGGTCATCCGGGTCAAGAACCCGGACTACAAGTCCTGCATGGCGCGCATCGGCAATCGCAATTTCGAGCTGATCGAGCACCTCGGATCGAAAGGCCGGCACCTGGTGGCCAATCACAACGACGTGTGCGGCATTCACCTGGCATTCATGGTGGACGACATCGCCGACACGTTCCAGAAGGTCAAGCAACTGGGCCTGGAAACGACGACCGACGCACCGTATGTCGCCACTGAACTGGGTGGTTATCAAGCCTTCTTTTTCCGCGACCTGAATGGCGTCCAGATCGAAATCGGGCAGGTGAACTGATGTCAACGGCACCCAACATGACAATTGTCGAATGCGCCGAACAGCACCTGCAAAGCGCGGCGGAACTTTTTAACGCCTACCGCATGTTCTACGAACAGGAAAGCGACCTGCCCGCGTGCTACGCCTTCATCCGCGACAACGTTGAAAAGAAACGCTCGCGCCTGTTGCTGCTGCTCGACCCGGCAGGCAAGGCGGTCGGTTTTTCGCAGCTGTACCCGAGCTATTGCTCGATTTCGATGAAACCCTATTACTACCTTTCCGACTTGTACGTCGATCAATCCTGCCGACAAAATGGGTATGCCAGGTTCCTGATGCAGGCGGTGACCGAGCAATTTGCCGCCGAAGGCGCGCAGCGATTGACCCTCGATACCGCGACAAGCAACCAGATCGCGCAGCATCTCTACGAGTCGCTCGGATACGAGCAGGAACAGGTGTACATCACGTATCACCAGATGCTGCAACCGGCAAGCTGACAGGCGCGCAAGCGATCATCCACCGCGTCGTACGGCACGGCGGCCCAGGCGCCAGTCATGGCTCATTATTCTGGCAAAACAGGCTTTCTCTTTCAGATCACATCAACATGGATACAGAACTCAGCAAGAACGATGCGCACGACATGCATGGCACGGTGACCGACATGTATACCCGGGTGAATAATGAACTGGGCAGCCGCTACCAGCCGTTTTTGAACTATGGGTATGGCTATGCGGCGCCGTTGCCGCCGATGCCCCTGCTTGAAGCACAGGACCGGGATTTCCAGATTTCCGCACAGCTCTACCACTTCGTCACGTCAGCAACATCGTTGCATGACAAAGACATCGTCGAGGTTGGCTCAGGACGCGGGGGCGGGGCCTACTACATGAAGAAATACTGCGGCGCCAGGAGCGTGGCGGGGCTGGAATATCTGGGCCAGAGCGTGGATATCGCCAGGAGCAGCTTTGCGATCGATGGCTTGTCCTTTGTCCAGGGCGATGCCGAGCAACTGCCATTTGACTCGGCGTCAAAGGAGGTCGTGGTCAACATCGAATCGTCGCATTGCTATCCGAACCTTGACAGCTTCTATTCCGAAACGCTGCGCATCCTGAAACCGGGGGGTTATTTTTGCTATGCGGATCTGGTGACGCCGGAAAAGAGCCGGGAAATTGAAGCCAAGCTTCGCCAGCTTCCGGTGGAACTGGTAAGAAGCCGGGATATTACGGCCAATGTCCTGGCCAGCCTGGCTGCGGACAATGCCCGGAAAGTCGCGCTGATCAAGGACATGGGCTTGAGCGACGCGCGCGCGGCCTGGTGGCTCAACGAATGGGCATGCGTCGGCACGACCATCTGGGATGAACTCAATCACGGTCAATTGGTCTACGTTTCCTACGCACTGATGAAAATATAGGCACTGCTCATCCGCGTCGCCAGCCCGGCGCTTTGGCGGCCGCGCTGGACGGCGCCCCTCTCTCCATCGGTTTTGCCGGCGGAATTCTCTCTTTAGAAACGGAACAATCATGGGCCAGCGATCCTCCGCCCCTCCCTCGCCACGCACGCGCGTTCGCCGCATTGCCGAACTGGCGGACTACGAACAAGAAACGCTGCATGCCATTCTGGATGAAGCGTATGTCTGCCATATCGCATTCCATGACGGAGAAAGTACCCACTGCATTCCGACCGCATGCTGGCGCATCGACAACCATCTTTATATCCACGGGTCGAATGGCAGCCGCATGGTCAAGGCACTGCTGGGCGGCGCGCAGGCATCGATCGCGGTGACCCATATCGACGGGCTGGTTCTGGCGAAATCGGCTTTCAGCCACAGCATGAATTACCGGTCCGCCGTCATCTATGGCGTTTTCGAGCAGGTCAGGGGAAACGCGAAAAAGATGGAAGCCATGGATATCTTCATGGACAAGCTTGCGTCCGGACGCCAGCACGAAGCGCGGACCGGCAACGCCAAGGAACTGGCCGCCACCAATGTGCTGCGGGTGTCGCTGGACGAAGCCGCGGCAAAAGTGAGCAACAACGGGCCGGTCGACAAGGACGAAGATCTCGATTTACCCGTGTGGGCCGGCGTGCTGCCGCTGAAGACGATTCACGGGGATCCGGTCGGCGCCGGCAATGAGGCGGTGCCGACGCCGGACTATGTCACAAGCTGGGCAAAAGCCAACAACTAGCCTGTTCAATCCAACCCGATATCAACGCGTGATATTACAAACTTAAAGTCCCAGTATGAGCATTTCTGCAGAAAACAATATTTTTGATCTGATCGGTGTCGGTGTCGGCCCGTTCAACCTTGGCTTGGCATCGCTGCTGGAGCCGGTCGACACGCTGAAAGTCAAATTCTTCGAGGCGAAAGAACGCTTCAATTGGCACGAGGGATTGCTGCTGGAGGATTGCCACCTGCAGGTACCCTTCATGGCCGACCTGGTGACCATGGCGGATCCGACCAGCCCTTACAGCTACTTGAACTACCTGCACGCACAGGGCCGCCTGCTGCAATTCTATTTCTACGAGAATTTCCAGATTCCGCGCGTCGAATACAACCGCTATTGCCAATGGGTCAGCGAGAAACTGAGCAACATCGCGTTTTCGCACCAGGTGGTGGGGATCGAGGTGGTCGACACGCTGTTTCGCATCACGGTCAAGAACAGCCGCACCGGCGAGCAAGAGCGCTATTTGGCGCGCAATATCGTGCTCGGTGTCGGCACCGTGCCGAACTGGCCGCGCGCCGCCAGCGATTTCAAAAACAGCGCCGACTGCGCGCACTCGTCGCAGTACATGTTCGTCAAGCCTGAACTCCAGCGCAAGAAGCACATCACGGTGATCGGCGGAGGGCAAAGCGCGGCGGAGGTGTTCCTCGACCTGCTGCGCGACCAGCCGCAGTTTGGCTATGAACTCGATTGGCTGACACGCAGCAATGGGTTCTTTCCGATGGAGTATTCGAAGCTGGGCCTGGAACACTTTTCCCCCGATTACGTCGAACATTTCTATGGATTGCCGGAGGCGCAGCGCAAATCCATCCTGGCAAAGCAAGGCAATTGGTACAAGGGGATTTCCTTCAGCACCATCAAGGAAATCTACGATTGCCTGTATGCGCGCTCGATCGATCAACCCAACCGTTCCGTCTTGCAGGCATGCAGCCAGCTGGAGAAAATCGCGCGGGTCGGTGACGGATTCCAGCTCGAGTTCCAGCATCTCGAATTGCAGCAGACGTTCCAGGTCAAGACCGAGGCGCTGGTACTGGCAACAGGCTATCAGTATGTCTTCCCGGCGTGCCTGAGCGATCTGCGTCCATCCATCGAATTCGATGCGGACAACCGTCCCTGCATCACCCGCGATTACACGCTGAAGACCTCCGCGGATATCCCCGGCACCATCTTCGTTCAAAACGGCGAAATGCACAGCCATGGTATTGCCGCACCGGACCTGGGACTGGGTGCCTACCGCAGCGCGGTGATCATCAACAAACTACTCGGCAAGGAACGTTATCCGGCCCGAACCAGGACAGTGTTCCAGAACTTCGGCATTGCCGACCAGTGGCGCGACAGCGCCAAAAACGCATAACCCCACCGTCGCCATACATTTCCCATCATTGGAACAGAAAAATGAACAGAGCCACAGAAGAATTCCTGACACACGCCAAGCCGGACTGCATCACGTTGAGCAATGCGGGCAACTATCAGTTCCCAACCAATCCGGCGCTGACCAATCAGGAGAATCTCGAATCCGAGGTGAGGTCCTATCCACGGCGCTTCCCCATTGCGATCAAACGTGCCCAGGGCGCACTGGTCGAAGACACCAACGGCCAATCGTATCTCGATTGCCTGTCGGGGGCGGGCGCACTGCCGCTTGGGCATAATCACCCCGAAGTGGTGCAAGAAATTATCGACCACATCCGGGCCGACTTGCCCTTCCAGACGCTCGATATCACCACGCCCGTCAAGGATGCGTTTATCCGGGAAGTGATGGCCTTCCTGCCGGAGTCGTTTGCCGCCAATGCGTGCATCCAGTTCTGCGGCCCCTCCGGCTCCGACGCCGTCGAGGCTGCGCTCAAACTGGCCAAGCAGGTGACGGGGCGCAGCAATATCATTTCCTTTCATGGCGCTTACCATGGCATGACCAACGGTTCGCTGGCATTGATGGGAAATTTGAATGCGAAAATGCGCCGTAGCGGGCTGATGCCTGACGTCCATTTCTTCCCCTATCCCTACAATCTGCGTTGCAAATTCGGCCTGGGCGGCGAAGCTGGCGAGCGCGCATCGATTCGCTATATCGAATCCGTTTTGCATGACCAGGAGAGCGGCATCGTGCGGCCGGCAGCGATCATCCTGGAACCGATCCAGGGTGAAGGCGGGGTAATCGCCGCCTCTGCTTATTGGCTGCGCGAATTGCGCCGCATCACCAGCGAACTGGGAATTCTCCTGATATTCGATGAAATCCAGTGCGGCATCGGCCGCTCCGGGCGCAATTTTGCCTTCGAATATGCGGGCATCGATCCGGACATCCTGATCATGTCCAAGGCGATCGGCGGCGGCTTGCCTCTGTCCTGCCTGGTGTTTAAAAAAGAATTCGACACGTGGAACCCGGGCGAGCATGCCGGCACTTTCCGTGGCAATCAACTGGCCATGGTGGCGGGCGCCAAGACACTGCAAATCATCGGGCGCGATGAACTGACCGGCAACGCCAACCTGATGGGCGAACGCCTGAGCGCGCAACTGCGTGCCTTACAAGATATCCACCCGTGTATCGCTGAAGTTCGTGGCAAGGGTTTGATGCTGGGTGTCGAGATTGTCTGCCCCGGCCAGTCCGATGCACTCGGTCATCCATTGGCGAATCCGGAATTGGCCAGCCAGATCCAGCGCGCAGCCTTGCAGAATGGGCTGATTATCGAAAAGGGTGGCCGCCACGGCGCGGTACTGCGTTTTCTGCCGCCGCTGAACATCACGGCCGAACAAATCGACTTTGCCGGACAAGCATTCGGGCGTGCGCTGGCGGCCTGCACCAAGGTGGGCGATGAGTAACTGGACAGAGCATTTCATCCACACGGGTCCGGGCGGCAGCGAGGATTATCGCAACGTCATGGCCAACTGCACGCAAGAACTTGCGGCGGTGTTCGAATCAGCCAAGGGGCCCTATTCGGGCGTCGATCCGCTGCTACTGCGGGAGAATATCTTCGGCATGTCGCTGGCAAATGAGGATGTCGCCCCGCTCGATACCGTCATCAAGCAAGTGGCCACGGACATTGCCCGCCATGCGATGATGGTTCAACACCCGCACTGTATCGCCCATCTGCACACACCACCGATGTTGTGCGGGATCGCGGCCGAAAATTTTATCGCGGCACAGAATCAGTCGATGGATTCGTGGGACCAGTCCGGTTCAGCGACCTTCGTTGAACAACACGTTATCGCCAGCTTATGCAGTTTGTTCTCCTATCCGGATGAAGGCGATGGCGTCTTCACCAGCGGCGGAACCCAGGGCAATATCATGGCCTTGCTCATCGCGCGGGATTGGTTCGCCCAACAACGTTGCGGCCACAACGTGCAGCGCGACGGATTGCCGCCGTATGCTTCCAGGCTCAGGATCATCGGCTCCGCAAAAAGCCATTTCACGCTTGAAAAGGCCGCCTCGGTCATGGGGCTTGGCCAGCATGCCGTCGTGCGTATTCCAACCAATCCCGATGGCACCATGATCGTCGAGGCACTGGAATCGACCTTGCGTCAGCTGCAGGCCGATGGCTTGCTGCCTTTTGCGATCGTCGGCACGGCTGGCACCACCGATCATGGCGCGGTGGACGACCTGCGCGAAATCAGCCGGATCGCCAGAGAGTCGGGTATCTGGTTTCATGTGGACGCGGCCTATGGCGGCGCGATGATACTCAGCCAGGCGAAACAACGGCTGGCAGGAATCGAGCTGGCCGACTCCTTGATAGTCGACTTTCACAAGATGTGGTTTCAGCCAGTCAGTTGCGGCGCATTGCTGCTGCGCGACACGTGCGACTTCAAATATCTGCTGCATCACGCGGATTATTTGAACCGCGAGTCGGATGACTTGCCCAACCTGGTGGACAAGACAATCTCGACGACACGCCGTTTCGACGCATTGAAAGTGTTCATGATGCTGCGCGCAGTTGGAACGGAAACGCTGGGAGCGATGGTCGATCATCTGTTGCAACAGACGACAGCGATCGCTCGCCTGATCCGCGAAAGCCAGCACTTTGAACTGCTGGCGCCGCCTGTGCTATCGACCGTTCTTTTCCGTTATACCGACCTTCCAGAGACGCAAAGTAGCGATGCATTCAATCGCCAGCTACGCGTGGCCTTGCTCAAGAGGGGTATTGCGGTACTGGGCGAGACCACGGTGGCCGGCAAGGTGGCTTTGAAGCTCACCATCCTCAATCCCTGCCTGTCGATCACCATGTTTGCGGATCTCTTCGAGAATATCGTTGAACTAGCCGAAACGTTCAAGTCCGACATGCTCGCTGAGCAGGTCTAAACGATTTTACTGCATGTCGCGATCCGGGCCTTGGCCCGGATCGCCATCCCTGTTTCGTCAGCGGGATATTTACCCCACCTTCCATTGCTGATCGCAGGTAAACAAACTGGCGGCTCCAACAACAGAAGGAGTCGCAACAATGCAAAGAGAATCGCACCAGCATCCATGGTCGGCACGGCTGCAAGAGCAGGCCTCGTCGGGCCTTGGCATTCAGGCATGGTGCGTCCGCGAGGGGCTGACGGCGTCGGCGTTCCACGACTGGCGCAAGCGCCTGGCGATGCGGTCGCAGCCTACGACGAAGCTGATTGCGCTGCCAAGCGTTAGCGCTCGGGCAGAGCCGGCGCTTGAGGTGAGGACGCCATCGGGCTATGTGATCAGGATCGCCAGCCAGGAGCTGATGACGTCACCGACCTGCTGCCGTTTAACTGCGCCACCAGCTAGCCTATTGGGCTTGGCCCAATCTGGCCG
>NZ_JAQOZV010000095.1:0-12691 GCF_030348125.1 Massilia sp. DJPM01 | reverse complement strand
CGTGCTAGCGACACAGCCCCAGGCTATGTCGATCATGGCCAGGCTGAGGGGCCAGTCGCGCAGTGTTGCGAGATTGGACAGGTCGTAGGTGGCGTACGCGACCGTGCCGAACAGGGCCGCCGCAGTCAGGGTGGTGCGCAGGGTGCGGCGCGGGCCGTGGGGTGCGAGGGCGAAGAACATCAGGCCGATCGCATACAGCAGGTAAAAGGCGATAGCCGCGCCGAAGCGTGGCTGGGCGGCCATGAGGTGGCCGATGCCGTCGGCGTAGATCGATTTGGCGATAACACCGAGCCACAGCACATCCAGCAGCACCATCCCGGCAATGAGAATGAGGTAGGTAATCAGCAGTTTGCTCATCGCGGTCTTTGGTGGATAAAGTACAGTGGAGCATACGCGTTTCCAGCTGCTTATGCCGCGCTGGACAAGCTGCGCAGCACTGTACTTGCCACGCCTGGTGGAACGACACGCTGTCGTTCCACCAGGCGCGTTTCAGGCGCTACATTGACTGATATCAGAAGCGGTCAAATGCCCGCTTTGTCACAACTTCCAGCGCCTTGATGTCGCTTTCGGCCGCAGCGCGGTTAGGCGGCGTGTAGATCATCATGACGTGGGTGCCGTTCTTTACAAAATTGATCGACATTGCCGTATTGGCCGGTGCCTTGCATGCAAACGATGCGTGGGCATTGGCGCCCAGTTGCGGCAAAGGCACCACGGTGCAGATTTTTGTGGATGACGCCATGATGTTGCCCAAGGATTCCTTGGTGCCGTGCTTGCTGGTCATGCCGACCAGGGCCGAGCCGCCTGGATTGGCGGAGGCGATGCAGTGGTTCGCGGCAAGGCGCTGGACCGTCGGCTTGCCCTTGCCGAGCAGCGTAGTTACTTCGGCCGGGGTGAACCATTCGCATTCGCCGTACGATTGCGCCGCGTTATCCTTTTTGCCGCTGCCGATGCGACCGAGGGTGAGGAGGGATTCTGCGACGTTGTCATCGATTTTGCCGTTGGCACGGTAACTGATCACAAACAGGGAATCGCCTTGCAGGGAAATGAAGCCCGCTTCGCCTGGGTTGGCATCCTTTGCGCTCATGCCGAAATACGCTTCCTGGCCGACGGCAGGGGTGCTGGCATTGCGTTTCAGGGCAGCGAAGGTGGTCGCCTTGTAGCTGTCATAAATGGCTTTGGCTTCCGACGCTTTCGGGCGCTTCTGGACGGTGGCGGTCATGCTGCCGCCGTTGCTCAGCGAAAAGGAGCACATGCCGGACGGGTCGGCGAAATCCATGCGCGCCTTGGGATCGTTGAAGGCCTTGATGACGTCCGCTTGCGGGATCATCGGGCATTCGGCGGCCGCGTAGGCGTGGCTGCTGGCAAACAGGGGCGCCATCAATGCAACGATGCTGGCGAAGTTGGTGAATTTTGTGTTCATCATTTTTACTTTTTTCGGCTAGGGAGGAGTAAATACGTCTTTTGGCTGTCAATAATTGCGCAATAACCGTGAAGTTCATTGTGGATCTGAGAAGGCTTTCAATGTGGCCTGCCGGCGTTCAGGATTCAGTCTGACGCGGCATTTTGCGCCAGTTGAGAATTCGGAGCACTTTAGATGATATTCAGGTGATTGGCCGTTCTTGCGACCTTTCGTACATCATTTGCGCGTTGCGTATTTTGCACTGCCAGGCGCGTCAAAGCAATGCGCTTGTTGGCTTTTTTTTAACTAGGAAGTTGATGTGCCGGATGGGGAAGACGGACGATAGATTAAATAAACAATTTTTGTCAGTAAGATTGATAATCTGTCTCGTTCCTCAAAATACGATGCCACCTTACACCATCGAAGCGCCCCAAATCGCCCTTGCCGTTTACTGCGTACATATCGTCACTGGTGAATGCGCTCATGTCGGAAAAGTCAAGAATCGAATTATCAATGTGGGCTGTGAAATATCGGACGGCTTGCATAGGCAATGCCTGATGTATCGTTTTCCATTAAATATTCCAGACACCTGCCGTCATCATTTTCTTCAGATTTACAACCATGCTCAGTTCGTGATTTTAAATGGAGCACATTGTTTTTCAACAAAAATCAAACGCGCTGAATAGTTTCCTCCATTCCGTCCCGTCGTTAAGGCACGCGCCGTAAGGTCCAGCGGTCAACAAAAATCTTCCGTCCTGGTTAAGGTCCAGGCGTCCCCCGTTCGCTGGATTTGGCGCGCCCGCTTCAACCCTTTGAGGCTCTTGCAAAACTGGCGTAACGCATGGGAACGGCTTGGCATCGCAAGCATAAAGGAGGGTTTGGGCGCACCCATTTCTGGCATGATGTAGTTTCTCAAGACTTCACCAAAACGCCCACACAATGGATGCTACCCGACGCGATCTGATCATGCAACGCTGGAATGCGATTCAACATGATGTGCTTCCCGAGTTGCGTGCCGAAGTGCCGAAGTCGGCGTCGTGACACCGAAACTGGCCCGCGTAGCGCATGTTCTTGAATGGGCTCGGGTGGAAGAATTTGTCGCTCACTCGTGGTGCGGCATTGGTCGGCCGCCACATGTCCGAGCTTGGTTGGCAAACGCCTTTGTTGCCAAGGCCGTACTCGGCATCGGCACCACGACTGGCCTGGTGGAACGCTTGACGATGGACAAGCCATTGCGTCGCATTTGCGGCTTCGCGCCGTATGCCAAGCTTCCTTCGGAAGCGACCTTCTCGCGGGCGTTCGCCCAATTCGCCGAGACCGGATAGTCGAGCGTGCCTACGAAGCCATGATCAAGGAACATCTGGGCGGTGAATTGATCGGGCATATCAGCCGTGACGGCACTGCTATCGCAGCACGCGAGCGCTCAAGGTGAAATTCCTTGGGCCTACTCATCCAACCCGCAGGACGTGAGTCCGTGCGTGTAGAGTGCATGGCAGTGTCGAACACGAGCAAGACCTGGCTCCCGAACGTTCTACATGCGCACATGCTCGTATGTGCGCATGCCGTTTATTCAGGCGCCCAGTCTTGCACCAGGAGGCGTGCGCGAATGCCGGGATCCGGTGCTGCATCGTGGCTGGGATCGCGCAGAACGCCTTGGGAGCGAATCCGATGAATCAGGTCGCCCAGCGATCCCGCTTTGCCCTCTACGGGGACGCAGCCGAGTAGATTAGTCCCGTGATACGCGATCAGCATTGGGAGAGTGTCCGGTAGATAGTCGCCAATAAATTCTGAATGATCTTCCAGATCCAGCCAAAGCCAAACTTCGTCGATGCTGGCCTGCGCGGCCAGAGCATCGTACTGAGGGCGTACATGTCGGCAGGTAGCGCACCATGCTTCTGCACCAATGAGGACATGCAGCCGCGCGTTTGGAGGCGACAGACGTTGCGCCACGAGGCTGGCATCATTCCATGGATCCAACTGTTGGTTCATAGCGTCGCCCCGGAATGAAACAGATCGTCATCGAGTTGGTCCAGCGCGGCGATTTGTTGGCGGGCACCGCCTCGCATCACGACGCGCGCCACTGGATGATGAAGTTGGAGATATTGAGCTGCAATACTCCGAACTGCGTGAGGCGCCACTTCCAAAAAATGCATTGCTAGTTCTGGGTCGAGCGGTTGGCCGCGTAAATGCCGCTGACCCTCTTGCAAGGGAATGCGGACGAAGTGGCGGACTTTCTCAGCATCCGGCAGCTTTAGCCCATGATCCACATCTGTGCGGGCGTCGCCGGTGGTGTCGCTAGGTGTTTGCTCTGGTTCAGCCATGGTGAGCTCGGCGCTCGCCAAGTCCACGCCGGTGATGGTTTGCCACACCCAGCCGGCATAACGCGCCGTGTCGTTATCGCTTAGCCTTGCTTGCACGTGCGGTAAGTGCGCTGGATCGCCGTGGTAGGCGATAAATCGCAGTGCCAGTCGTGGCGGCATGAACTGCAAGAGCGCATTCAATTGCGGATGCCCGATTGGCACCATTCCTGCCAGGTGTTGTACCCATCGGTTAAGCCGGCGCAACGCCTGTTTGCGATACCACCCCTTGGTGTCGGTCAGTATATTCACTTGGCTAATGACACATTGCCAGAGGGTTTCCGCCGCCAGGAGCGAATTTTGGCTTCTGTCGTTCGGCACCGGCATGGCTCTATAGCGTCGTGCCACGGAAAACGCTGCCTGTGCCCGTACGGGCATGTCGGGGTCTGCCAGGCACTTGTGCAGCGCCACCTCAATTTCGCCCTCGCCTCCGCCCAACGCAGCCACCCTGCACGCGGCCGCACGAACATGCGCATCCTCGCTGTTAAGGAAATTGATCAGGGGTTGCGATATGGCCTCTTGCGCTTCATCGCCACAGAGCGCAGCGGCGCGCAGTGCCGCGACTTGGACGAGGGGAGCATTGTTTTCCTGAGTCCATTGCGCGATGCAGGTCAGCGCGGAGGTCGTTGGAAGCCATGCGATCGCACTGATCACGCCACGGAGTAATTTCTCAGGCTGCGCGCGGACGTGCAACAGGAGTTCTGCGAGCTCAGACGGATCATTCCGACCCAAGGCGGCATAGGCGGCAACAAAGGCTTCACCAGGCTGCTTCCAACGTTCCAAGGCGCTCAAAGTAGGCTGCCACCCGGGGGAACCTGCAACGCTGATTCCTTCCAGATGCGCGTCCAGCAAATCGCTAAATCGTGCCAGTTCGCTCAAGCTGAGGCGTGGCGAATCGATGCTCGCCTCATGTTGCGCCCAGTAGAAAGCAGCGTCCTCGATATGTCTTTTAACCAGTGCAACAATGACCTTGTGATTGTTTCCTATTTGCATATGCGTCGTCGTAGGTTCACATGAAGTCGAAAGCGTTGAATAGCCGTTTCCAGCCGGTGCCATCGTTGAGGCAAGCGCCGTGCGGACCGGCGGTAAGCAGGTATTTACCGTCCGGGCTCAGATCGAGCCGCCCGCCATTCGTCGCGTTTGGAGCGTCACTTTCGACTTCGCTCAGGGGCACCAGGCGTTTCCTGTTCCGGTCGACTGTCCATAATCCTTCCTGAGCACCCAAATAAAGGCGCTGATTGAACCAGACCGAGTCAACCGGTTGATATCCCCATGCGATGTCGGCTTCGGCGATGCGTTTCCATTGATCGGCGCGGCCTGCCCACACACTGCCATTCAATTCCGAGATGTACACCAAGCCGTCGCCGGCACAGCATACGGTCGACAAAGGCACATTGGTCGGAAGTGAACAGTCGTGCCAGCGGGTGCCATCAAAGCGCCATACATCCCCTTTGCCACCAACCGCGTACATGTCGTTGGCGGAAAATGCACTCATGTCCACGAAACCCAAGCTGGTAGCATAGGTTTTTCCAGCCTCGACGTCCCTCGGTACGGGCACCCCTTTACCTTCCTTGCCCAGTTCTACCCATTGTTCGACGCCGATACGCCGGTAGATTTTTCGATAGTTACCCAATGCGTAGATCTGGCCGGCCGCACGGACAAGTTTATTGATGATACCTACCTCGCCGCGGTAGGTTTTCATGTCGATGACCTGGTCGATATTCTTCTCGCCGCCCATGCGCAGAGGGCTTGCTGAAAATACTTGGCTGCCAATATCCACAGCCACATATTCGGGCGGATTGACGCTGCAGGCTATCGTGCAAAAATCATAATTGGGACTCTCCACCACGCCGAATCTTTTATCCAGTGGCCGATTGATCGACATGGTAATAAAACGAATTTTCGGCAATACATCTCTATCATCTTTCTCTTCGACGGCGATAAACCCAAATCCTTCTGCTCTATTGATGGAACAATCATATATGGTGTAGCCACGAAAAATATCGTTCCAAGACTTTCTATCAAGTACTTCTTCCATATAGTAATCCGTTTCGCTGATTGAGTTTTGCTTTAGAATTCTGGCAAGTTAGGCCGAATGATCACCTCCGGTCCTCCACGGCTCTCGCCAGAATGAGGGCTTACTTGTGCGCCTTTAAGTGGGCCGCAGCTATGTTCGTCTTTCATGGATTCATCCAGTTGCGCTTTGAGGCAATTTGGATCGCAACCGTAGGCTTGCGCCAGCATAGTTGAAATCTCATCGCGCGCTGTGGTATAGGGCATATCCGTCGATGTGCGGTGCCTTTGCATGAGGGCCGCTGTACCCGCGTGCGCCATGCCGTGGCTCCCGTTAGCCGCACGATTGGTTGTACCCTCCAGGCAGATGGTCAGCGCTTTTTTCTGATTATAGTCCTTCCAGCAGTCGCGCAATCCACCTTCCACCATTTTCGGCTTCCCGTCCACGGTTTCTTGCGTGTACTTGTTGAACATTGCTTTAGGTAAAACGTGGTGGCCGGTCTGGCCGGGACAGCAGCCCTTGCCCTTGTCTGTTTCTCCACTCTGATCATAGGGTACCAGCAAGCATTTACGCGCTTTAATACACGGATTCGCAAAGGCAATGCCGGCCATGGTGCTTGCCATCACATCCTCAAGTCCACCTGGTGCGAGTATGCGCTGGTATTCCGCAGCCTTTTCCACGGCGTCGAATGCGGCTTTGGAGACAGCCTGGAATTTTGTTTCGATGTCGTTGGTCATGATCGCGCCAGCGGCATTGCCAATTACATGCCCCAACGTTTCCCACATGGATAGGCGCGAAAACGCTTTGGCGACGACCGGCGACCCTTTGACAAACGCGGCTCTTTTTGCTGCTTTTTCAGCGGCACTTTCAAGGATATCATCGGCGTGGTCCTTGAAATAGTTTTTGGCAAAATTCTCCAATTTTCCCATGGCCGCGCCTTTTACGTCCTCCGCTATCTTGCTGAGTTCGCCAACTTTATCCTTGATCTGTTGCTTAAACCCTTCAGTGTTGTTGACTTTTGCACCGTCCGGACCATGTTGGCCACCCGGTTTATTCCACAATCCGCCGCAGTGGTTTTCCATCCATTTATTCTTGTCGTTGCGAACGTAACCACTCCTGGTTTTACCAGCACCGTCTAGTGCCGTGGCCGCCTTCTTTAATTCGCGTGACAAGCTTCTGGTTGTACCATTAACGTTTGTTGGATTGAGCTTTGCCCCCTCGGCGGCTTTTTTGGAGTCCTCTTCGGCATTTGCTTTGTCATTGCACGCATCTTTGATGCGCGCCTTATCCTTCCGGCAGGATGGATGCATCGTCCTGCTGTCAAAATAATGAAAGTCGGCCGTGTTAGCCGGCGAGTAACGTGCCGGTCTGACAACGCGAGTGCGTCTGTTATCTTGTCGCGTTTCGGCCGAGGTGGCGCGCCGTCTTTTTTCCCGGGCTGCTTTCAGCCGTTCTGCCGGTGAGTCAGCCATGATTATGTGTCATAGGGTCATTGTGTCGGCAAACGTTGAGGCCCTCGAATTTCACATTCGGTGACCAGTCGGTGAAAAACGCTTTGCCTTTAATCACCGCTGTTTTCTGGCCCTTGGCAAAAGCCAGCGTGGCGGGTTCATTCCCGACGCTATTGGCCAAATAGGAGACATCTTTCAGCGCGACTGGCGTGCCGCAAATAAACACGGTGGTGCTGCCTTGTTGCAGTTGGTTGGCAAATGCAGTATTTGGATACGGGATTAATAATGGCCCAGCAGTTGGCGCAGGCGGGCTCCAGCACGGATCCGGGAAAGCGGCACTCGATTGCCCGTCAGCGGCCTTTGAGCAAATTTCGTTATCGTTCGCAAAAACGTTGGTATCCATAGGCGTGTCTTTCTAACTGGAATGATAGTTAAGTATAACTGCGCTGCGCATGCCATGATCGTCGGCCAGATGCAGCATGCCGCATTCCCCAGGACTGGCGCGGTGGGGCATCAGGCGCGACAAGTACGCGAGCATGGCCGGTCCGGTCGCGGCCCCCACTTCACCCAGGCAGTCAGCAATGGTCAATAATGGCAATTTGTGTCCGCCAACCGGTGCGACCCGGGTAATGGCGTTAGATGCCTCGCGCGCGAAAAAAGCCTCGCCGTTCTGATCGCTCATGCGGAATTCAAGATCGGCGTATTCAAGTGTGCTGGCTCCCAAGGCCGCGCGGAAGGCCTGCGCCAAGCCCTGCGCGCGACTGGGGACACTGCCATCCGGACGGCCGGGTTCGTTGCCGGCGCCAAAGCCCACGATGTGCACGCAGGCCTGCTCAGCGGCTTCGGCAGCGCCTGCCGTCGCGTTTGGTCCAGCTTTTTGTAGCAAGATTGCGGCTGCGGCCTCACCCGGAATGAAACCGTCGGAGTTGCCCGGAGTTTGCAACCGTTCGCTGTTCAAGTAGTAGTTGATGGTCGCCGCGTTGAGATAGGTGTCGGCACCGACCAACAACACAAATGGATAGTCTGGATGGTCGAGAAACTCAGTGGCCTGCTGCAATGCCGGCGCCAGGCCGGCGCGGCCCAGCCGCAGGACCCCGGAACTTGGGTGGAACTCCTGATCCAAACTCTCGATTGCTTGGGTAAAGACGCGATTGAACCATTCACCGTCGCATCCGGTACGCTCAGGCAGCGGTGCAAGCCAAATCAGCGGTACTTTCGTGGTGTCTAGCCACGGCACCTCACCAAGGCAATCATCGATTGCCAGCGTGATCCAGCGCGCTAGCCTGGTCGGGCCCCAGGTTTCCGTATCGTCCAAGCGAGCGACCGTAATATTGTCGTGTTGGTAGGTGCGAAAATCACTTTGCTGAAAATGATCCATGTTGGCGCGTATTGCACAGGTAGCCGCCGCCAGGTTATAGCCCACGGCACAGCAAAGCCCGGCAGACCGGATGGCCAAGGAAGTTGACGAAACCGATTCCGTGGCGGGGCGGCTGAAAATATTCCAGAAACGCGATGGTGGCGTAGAGGAGACTGTCATGCGTATACTTCCTCGGTGTCGTCCGTTTGATCATTGCAACCAACGCAGCCGTCCTTTCCGGTTCTCTTGCCTTCCCACCAGGCAGGATCGACTGCGCCGGCCGCGATCAGTTTAAACTCTTGGATGCGCCGCTGGATCGGTACGCTCACGCGCCAGATTGCCGAGAAGCGGGCCTGCTCCGTTTCAAAAAACAGCGTATCGACCACAGGCGTCGGTGTTACCACGCTGTAGTCGTGACGCAATATGCGGACCTGCAATTGGTCGAGCTTTGGCAGATTGAAACGAATGTCTTCGCGTCCTGCCACCATGTTTCGCAATATGACCTTTTCGCCACCGGTTGGATATTGAATCTGTTGGTCTTGCGGCGCACATTGGTGATACTGTTCATCAAAATCTTCGGGCAGGAAGGGCGCGATTTCCCGCTGCCAGTGTTCGTCATAGGTGCCGACATAGCGTGTTCGTGGCTGCCAGTGGCGCGCGACTGCCGAGAAAGCAATCGGGCTGTACTTCCCGGTCGGGCTGGTGATGTTTTCATCGAGGGCTTGCAAACAAGGGGCCGCGGCGCCATCAAGATCGCCACCGGTCTTGTTACCGCCCCAGCCGAGACCGGCTGGATTGTCCAGTAATGCTTCGCTCAGGATCTGGGCTCTGGCCCCTCTACCCTGGGGGTAGGTTCGGGTACCGCCAAACGCGAGACCATAGTGTAAGGGCATACTGGTGAAGTGGGCTGGTTGGCTCAGCCCGTACATGCCCAGGCGCTTTTGCCAATGCCGGGAACCGATGGCTTTCAAGCCTTTTTTCAGTGTGCCAATTTGAAATGCCACAGTGAGCTCGCGCACTGCTTCTCCCTGCGGTGCGTGTGCACACGCGTCGAAGAGGACGTCGCAGCGCGGTTTGAACCGGGCGAAGTCTGAGCCGTAACGCATGGCACTGGCACCTGGCTCGCCAAAAAATTCGTCCACCTGCGACAGCGCAGCAGGAGGTAGCGGCCGCGGCCGCTGACCATCATTTGGAATTTGCCAGCTGGCTTTGATGACAATGACGAGGTGTTCCCGCCCATGGATATCGAGCGCCGTGGCGATCTCAGCCAAGTAATGCTTGGAACCAACCATTATCTCCATGCTCGCCCCTAGTTAACGTTGACCGAGCCGCCAAGAATGCGATGCGTCGCGCTGGCCTGGCTGGTGATATAGGTGCCACGAAGCTGGATTCGGCCGTCGGCGCTGAGGATGAGTGCGGCCTCGCCACAGCGAAGTTCTATTTCATGCTGCGCGGTGAGTGTCACCCGTTCACCGTCGAGCAACAGCTCGTCGGGAGCACGGGCCGGAGCAGCGGGTGTGGCGAGCATCACCCCGAGTACGATAGGGCGCAAGGGATCGCCCGCTTCGAATCCCAACGCGAGCGCTTGACCGATCTGGCTTGGATCGAGGGGGCTGATACTACGCGCCGGTATCCGGCTCAGCCCAAACGTGGCAATGCTGACCAGGATGCTACCGTCTTCCCCCATACCCTCGAAAATGCCTACCGCGATGCCATCGGCACGCGCTGGCCGTGGCGGGGTCTGCGTTATTACGTCGCGCAAAAGCTGTTCGGCCGATGCAAGTTCGATCGTGGGCATACTAGCGCTGTCGGGCTTACCTTGGTTCATCAATTTTCCAGGATTTTTTGACCCTTCATGGTGATGTTGCCATCCGCCTTGAAGGTTTGTTCATCACTCGTGCCCACGCTAAAGGTGTGCCCGTTAAAAATAATTGTGCCGTCGGCTTTCATGACCAGACTGGCCTTGCCAACCGTGATCGACAATTCGGTACCGGCTGTAATGGAAATCGATTCGCCCACGGTGGTCGTCTGGCTTGTGCCCACCACGGTCGACATGAACATTCCAACATTCAGGCTGTAACCCAAGCCCACGTTTTCCATCCGTCCCAAGCCCACGTTCTGCATGTACGCCATGCCAATGGTTTCGGTCTTGAACTTGGCCACATTAATCGACCAGCTCTTCCCGATGGAATCTTTTTCGTTCTTGGCGACCGACTTGGTACGATTGCCGCCGATATCAATCGTCTCGTTCTTCCCCACATCCTCGGTGCGGTTATCCCCAATGCTGATCTTCTCATCGTGGTCCACCCGCTCGGTGCGGTTGTTGTGAATCGTGATCGTTTCGTTGTTGTCGACCGTCTCGGTACGGTCGTGATGCACCGTAATCGTTTCGTCGCGGTCGACCGTCTCGGTGCGGTCGCGCTTGATGTGATTGGTCTCGTCGCGATCGATCGTCTTGCGGCGGTCGTTGCCGACCCATTTATCCTCATCGTGCTCGACTTCGGTCAGCTGGTCCTTTTCCGCATGCAGCCAGAGCTGTTCCTTGCCTTTCTTATCCTCGAAGCGGATCGCATTCGCGTTCTCGTAACTGCCGCCAGGCGTCGAGCGCGACAAGATACCGCTCTGCGTCTTGTTCTCCGGCAGAGTCCACGGCGGCATGGTGTCGGTATTGGGCACCATGCCGGTGATGATCGGCCGGTCCGGATTGCCATCCAGGAATTGCACAATCACTTCGGTCCCGATGCGCGGAATCGACGTCATCCCGAAATTCGCGCCCGCCCATGGCGTGGCCACCCGAATCCAGGCCGAACTCTTCTCGTCGCTGGCGCCGACCCGGTCCCAATGGAACTGCACGCGCACCCGGCCATATTTATCGGTATGAATTTCCTCGCCCGCCGGCCCGACCACGGTCGCAGTCTGGATGCCATGAATCTTCGTCTCGACGCTGTTCAAGGCACGCGGCGCGCGCCACGGAATGATCCGGCGGATCGCCGTCAGCGTGTTCTCGTAGCGCGACGGCTCGGTCACCTTGACGTGATAGTTATTGGTGGCGTGGTGCGTGACTTCGATAATGAGAAATTCGCGCGCCTGTGCATCGTCCCCGCGCGGATCGGCGTCGAAGTGCCCGGTCAGGCGGAACCAGCGCCCCGGCATCACATAGCGGTTGTTGCCCGCGCCATCGAAGCGCTTGCCTCCCGCCTCGACCGATTCCATCTGGCGCTGCGCCACGTCGCGCGCGTCGCCGCTGTCCTTGAAGCCGAAGGCGCCCGAGTATTCGTACGATTCGATATTCGGCACGTCGCCTTGCTTCTGCACCGTCGGCAGCGAGGTTTGCGCCGGGCGGCCGGTCTTGAAGTCGTACGAGGCCAGCGACACCGTGCCCTGTACGACCTGGCGCCCCGGCGACCATTCGCCGATGCCATCCTCTTCATGCGCGCCGCCATGGCGCTGGAACGGCATCTCGGGCCGGCCGTCAATCGGATCGGCGGCGGTGGAGTCGTCCGACAGCACCAGTTTGTGGCCCGCTTCGGTATGCTCGAACCAGTAGAAGATGCCAGCCCGGGCCCAGCGCCGCTCCAGATAGTTGCTGTCGCTCTCGTCGAACTGGCAGGCGTCGGTCATCGCGCCAGTGGCGCCCTGGACGCGCCAGTCCCACTCGGCCAGGCTGCCATAGTCGCCGAAGATGCTCGACGTTTGCTGGTACAAAGTGGTGTTGTGGAACAGGTAGTTATCCTTGCGCATGCTCAGATACTGATACCACGGCCCCAGCTTCGCCTCGTAGTAAGACACGCCGCCGTCGACCGTCTTCAGGCCGAAGCTGAACACGCGTCCGGTGAAGTAGCGCATCGTGCCATCCCTGCGCACCAGCTGGACGCACATCATCTTGCCCTGCAAGTCCTTGAGCGCCACATTGGGGTCGTTGGACAGCAATTCGACAGTGAATTCGAATGGACGCGACAAGGCTTCAAACGCGTCCAGGCGGTTAACCAAAAGTTGCGAGGCGGGACCGTCGCTGTTCGGAAAGGACAAGCGCAAAATGCGATCATGCTGCCGATCGCTGATCAGGTCCTGAAGACTAAAAGACGATTCGCTCATGCGATGTTCCTGTTCATC
>NZ_JAQOZV010000094.1:0-13637 GCF_030348125.1 Massilia sp. DJPM01 | reverse complement strand
TGGTGGCAAGCTCAACTGATTTTTTTACGTTGTTTTGAATCAAAGACGGTAGAGGAATTATGCAAATCTATGAAGATTTAATGCATGAGATCGCGACTGCCTCCAGCAGCGAGGAGGGGCTCAAAGTCTTGCAGGAAGAGGCGCGTCGCCTTGGTATGCAGACAGTGACTTGGGCATTGAAGCCTGACGTCGCCTTGGGAAATGAGCAGATAGTTATGGTTTCTACCTACCCTCCGGAATGGTTGGCGCGCTACTCTCAAAACAACTACATCGCGTCCGATCCAACAGTTAAACATGGCTTGGTTTCAATACAGCCAGTTATTTGGTCAACGACCAAGAACCTTGCGCCCCAGTTTTGGGAGGACGCCGCTTCATTCGGATTGCGCGTGGGAGTCGCACAAAGCCTATGCGATAGTCATGGGCGCTGCTCGATGCTTACCTTGAGTCGCGACAGCACCGAATTCTCCCAATCGGAATTAGCTCTGAAACTACCGCAACTCGCGTGGCTGGCTCAAATTGCTCATGCCGGCATGGTCAGGCACATAATCCCTCCCGAACTTATAGATAAGCTTCCGATACTCACAACACGTCAACGTGAGATACTTCAATTGGTGAGCATCGGACTAACGTCTCAACAAATCGCGGATAGACTTCGGGTGACAAAGCACACCTCCGACAAGCACATGGACGCGGTCAGGTCTAAGCTTCATGCTGAGAATAAGATAGACGCAGTCGCCAGGGCGATACGCTTGGGCATCATTTAGACGGGGCGAATTGCCGCGCATACGATCCGACCGTCAAACATGGCTTGACATCGATAGAGCCGCTTCTTTGGTCGAATACTAAGAAACTTGTGCCCGAGTTTTGGGAAGACGCCGACTCCTTCGGACTACGCGTTGGATTCGCACAGAGCGTATGGGATCGATATGGACATTGCTCAATGCTTTCCTTGGGTCGTGACCGCACACAATTTTCGCAATCTGAGCTAGCTCTAAAACTACCGCAGCTTTCCTGGCTTGCTCAAATCGCCCACACCGGAATGGTCAGGCATATAGCCCCCGCCGAGGCTATACATGAGCTTGCGGCGCTCACCGAGCGTGAAACCGAAATTCTGCAATTGGTGAGCACTGGACTGACCTCTCATCAGATCGCGGATAGGCTTAATGTGACAAAAGCCACCATCGATAAGCATATGGAGGCAGTTCGATAAAAATTTCATGCTCGAAATAAGGTAGATGCCGCCGTTAAGGCCATTCGCTGGGGCCTGATTTAGACGGGGCGAACTGCGCGTGCAAGCGAACTAAGCAGAGCCGGGTAAGCCCGGCTTTTTGTTTTCTATCGACTATTTTTCGAGGTCAAGTGCCATCGGACATCACTATAAATCTTATAGGTACGGCAGAGTTCGATTAGGGTCCAGACGTCGAAATATGAATTTAGTTCCGTGTTCCAAATTGAGCCTGATCAGGTTCCGAGAAAATGCCGCGCCTACCATTACCGCTCTGTTGTGTGCCTTTGTAATTACCACGGAAGAATCAAAATGATATCGACGCATCCTGAGCAGGCCAGCAAGCCCACTGCATTATTGCTTGAGGACTTGTTTCGCAAGGACGCCTTGCACGCCTCTCAACAGCGGTTGGGTATGCCGGTCAAGCCCCTAGCGATGAGTGCCACAGTGCTGACCGCGTTTCTTGTGATCGTAATGGTAGTGATCGCCACATTTCTTGTTACGGCGCGCTATGCGCGCAAGGAAACAGTCTCTGGGCAGATCACGCCCAGCGCGGGCTCGTTTCGAATCGTTTCGCAACTGAACGGAATTGCCGACCGCGTGCTGGTAAGTGAAGGTCAGCATGTAAAGGCCGGCCAGGAACTGATTGCAATCTCGGCTAATCCGGTTCTTGAAAGCGGCCATACCCTTGTCGCCAGCCTGAAGTCCATTCAAGCGATTCAGCGACAAGCTCAAGAAATGAACGCGACCGCTCGGACGCAGCAGTTAGCGATGCAAATTGAAGAATTGACCGCACGCCGAGACGGGTTGAGTGTTGACCTCGCACGGCGGGGCACCTCCAAAAAAATCCTCGAAGAACGCAGACTCCTGCACGCCAAGAACGTAAGCGCCAACCAAAAATTGCTTGATGCGGGAATGGTGTCAGCCGCCGCCGGCAGACAGCATGACGATGCCTATTTGGCCGTGCAGCATGAGATTGCCCTGGCTGAGCGTGAAACAGAATTGCAGCGCAGCCAGCTTGCTCAGGTGAGCGCCCAGATCGGCAGGTTGCACGCCGAGGCCAACTTGGCGAGATCAGAGGCGACGAACCTCAAGGCCCAGCTGGATGAGCGCGGAGTGAGTCTTGAGGCCCAGCATACAGGTCGGCTGATCGCTCCGATTGACGGCATCGTGACCGCCTTGCAGCCGCGTGCTGGCACTAGCGTCAGCCCTGGACAAACGCTGGCCGTGATCGTTCCTACAACAGCCACTACATCATCAGACAGCCAGCTCGAAGTTGAACTGTGGGCGCCGTCGAAGGCGGTGGGATTTGTTCAACCAGGTGCCAAGGTTCGCCTCATGTATGACGCCTTCCCATACCAGACCTTCGGATGGGTCATGGGGTGGTTCGCGAAGTTTCGGGAACTCCACTGCTGCCAGCCGAGATGGGAGGGTCATCTTCGGGCAACGAACAGTTGTTTCGAATTCGTGTGTCACTTGCCGAGCCGACAATCGTCGCTTACGGAAGGGATTGGCGGCTCGTGCCCGGTATGCGGCTTAGCGCCGATCTTATTCTGGAAGAGCAGACCCTATTCCAGTGGATATTGGAACCACTACGTGCAATGAAAAAGCGGGCGATCTGACGTCGGAGAGTGACAATGAAAATTCCGGGAAAACTCTACGTTCCTCCAAAATGGAAAAGCTTGGACCCGCGAATTCGGAAGCGATTTCAGCAGGTGCAGAATCTCTTGTGCGGCGCTCTTAATCAACAACAGCCAACTTACGAGCAGCTTTCCCATTTCGCTTTTAGTCCGCGCAAAGAGGTCATTGTAAGAAGCTCGATAGCTGACATGGTGCGATGCCGAGCAAGACGCAGTTTAAGCATGACGCAAGAAATTGCATGCTTCCAGAAAATTATGCGGGAAGGCATCGTTTCTCCCAGTGATTCTTTGTACGAAGCGGGCGCAAAAATCCGTTATCTATTTTTCGGAAAACATGAACCCCTCAGAACATTCAATATGGCGATTGCGTGGCACGACTGGATGGTTATCTCCCCACCGATGCCAGAAGACCCCGTATTCTCTTCTTTATCAAGTTGTAATGATGGCCCGGCCATTTACAACGAACTGAATCTATACCTAATATTGCTGACCTCACATCCATATACCGATGGTAACGGCAGAGCCGCCCGCCTAATATTTAACTTTTCTCTCACCGCTGTATGTGCAGAGCCGCTTCACTACATTCCCTTAGCAGAACTCACAATTGCAACATCAGGCGCATACGAAGAATGCCTCGGTGCGGCGTGTCAGTACGGTGACTTCCGAAAGTTAATTGCGCTTTTGCTGGATTTGCTCGAATCGTATTTCGAGTTTTTAAAAATCCGAAACCTTGAGGAATCTGACAGCGACTTAGCGAGGGTACTGGACTTAGTCAAGCGCGTCAGAGGTGGCACTCTGCGATCAGGAATTAACAACTTCCCCCCTTATCTGATCTCAGTTTCAAACATTATGGAGTGCAAAGAAAAAGTCAGTGTGAATGATGGGTTCCTGAAATACCTTCTACAGATAGCACAAGCGCTTTCCGATTACTGCTCGATCGACTTTGCTCTTACCAGTTTGGCGGATTTAACTGACGACGCCAGTCCAAAAATAGGGGCAATATCCTTTTTTGTAAAGGCTCATAGAAAGGAGGAATTACTACTACATTTTCGCCAATTGCGCGCTAAGTTTCGTGGTTCGATAATTCTGCAAGTTGTTGTCGCATCCACCAATCCGGCCGATGATGCCAAGTTACTGGTGGCTCTCATGTCCCAATTTTCCATGAGCGGCAGCGACGTAAGCCGCTGTCCGGTACTGCTCCACAATTTCGATCCCGTGTGCTTTATTGATCCTTAGCCGACCGACGAATTCAAGTCGTTTACCAATTTCCGTCCTAACAATCAGGACGAAATCAAAATTTGAGAAGGAAAAATCATGCGTTTGATATCAGATGAAGCATTGGACCTCGTTGCGGGTGGTTATTCCGAGATGCCAATCATTGAAGTGATTGGATACCCTGACCCTGATCCTGGCGGTGGGGTTGGCACTTGGTATCCTGGCGGGTTCAACGGTGGGTATTCCGGAGGCGGCGAAGCATCGCATCCGGCGTCTTACATACCAACAGCGGAGGAGCAACCGGAGCCACGGCCTACACATTCCAGCCCCCTCCCCGCTCATGTTCCTGCCTGGGTGAATATGAATGATGTTCGGAACGTGGCGGTGCTAACCGCGTACTGGATGATGACTTTCATGACTTACGACAACAAGATCGAACACGGCTCGATTATCATCCGGTACCCAGACGGGACCATCGGAAGTACAGCGATCCAACACGGCGATCAAATTGAGTCAAAATGAGTTATCAGCCAAAAGAAGGTGAAAAGATCATCGGCTATATCCACACTCATCCGGCATCAGAATATTACAGTCAAACTACGCCGTCGCCTGATGATTATAAATATGCGGACATGGTCCGCAAGCACCCGGCAGCAGACCTGAACTTGATGGTATATATAGCAGATATAAAAACGGGCGGCGTCTATGAATACGACCGGGACGCCTATAAAAATCCTAAATGGGTCGGGCCGAACGTCAATGCAGATAAGTCGTTCAAGTGGCCTTAAGTTAAGGCCCGCTATTTAATTCATTTTTCGAATCTTCAAGCCATTAGAAATCAAAGGGTATCTGCAAGATTTTTGGGGAATATTGAATAATCTAGCGGGCCTTAGCTCTGCCAGCCAGGTTCGTACCTAAAAAATATTATTTGGGAAATTTTATGAAAAAATCGTTTTTATTTACTGTCTTATTTATTGCCGTGGCCGCAGAAAGCGTCGCGCAACTCCCGCCTCCTGTTACGATCCTTGCCACTGGGCACCCGGTCGCAGCCAAGGGGCAGACAATCGTCTACAGCGGCGAATGCAATAACGAAAAATACGAGATGCGAATTTCTCGCGATACGAGTAAGGTTCAATTCTTCCTGCGCCAGGGAAAACAGGCCGTGGACGTAACTAATTCAAATTTCGGCCAAACCTTCCTAAACAAGCCTTTGGCGGGCGTGTTCGCGTTTACGTGCGTGAAAGATGTGCTTCAGGCAAATTTTTGGGGCGTGGAGATTCCTGTGACCGGACCTTCCAAACCAATTGCATATTTGTTTGAGCTTAAATTCGACGGCAATATCGTGAACGATCATGGCTTGAAAGAAACGGACCAGAGCAGTGTTATAAGCATACTTACACGGGAATATTATCGCGATCGCTCAGATCCGCGTTGATGTTTGTCGCCGGCACTGCGCGCCCATAATTTCCTTCCCCCCCCCTAACCGGGGAGGTTATGCCGCGCTTTAGCGGGATCGGAAATCCGATCCCCTTTCATTTAAGGCCATTTTCTTATGCGACAAACTGAAACGGCAGAGTGCGGGCTTGCGTGCATCGCCATTGCAGCAAAACAGTTCGGGGCTCGAATTGAGCTTGCCACCATGCGTCAGAAGTATCACGTTTCCTCACGTGGTATGACGTTGAGGGAGGTCAGGGAAATTTCAGCCGATCTAGGAATGGCGGGCAGGGCGGTACGCTGTGAGGTTGACCAATTGGCGGACCTAAAAACACCTTCGATTCTTCATTGGGAGCTAAAGCACTTTGTTGTGCTGGAGCGCGTCAAGGGGAATAGATTTCATATTCACGACCCGGCGGTTGGGCAAGTCAAACTAAGTGCGAGCGAAGTATCACGTAAATTTTCCGGCGTGGCGCTTGAGATAACCGAGACGAAAGAGTTCGTTAAACGGAAAGAACGGAGTCCGCTTAGTCTCAGCTCTTGGTTTCGCCTGATTCCGGAGATGTATGGGCCGTTAATCCATATTTTGATTTTGTCATTAATGTTGCAATGCTATATTCTGGCAGCACCGCTTTTTCTTCAGCTTGCCATTGATCAGGCTGTGCACAAAAGTGATAAGGATATTCTCGCCGTGTTGGCGATGGGCTTCGGGTTTCTCTGCATTTTCAATTGGGTCGCAACCCTCCTTCGCGGCATCGTTGTCACGAGGCTGACCGCATTGCTGAATTGGGATATGACGGTGCGCCTTTTCCGGCACATGATACGACTACCGCTCCCCTGGTATCAAAGACGGAAACTGGCTGATATTCTTTCACGGTTCGATTCCATCGCACACGTCAGAGACTTGCTATCGGGTGCCTTGATTGCGGTGCTTGTGGACGGAGTTCTCGCTATCGCAACATTGATTCTCATGTTCGTGCTTTCGCCTGTGCTTGCATGGATTGTACTCGGCGGGTTTGCAATGTTCGTCGCGATTCGTCTAGGAGCTTTACCGTTGAGTATTCGCTTGGGTATGGACGCGCTTATGGCACGAATAGTCGAGAACGGTAAGCGTATAGAGAGCGTTCGCGCTATACAAACGCTAAAAGTCATGGGCGCTGAGAACGAACGTGAGGGTGACTGGGCGAACAAATTTGCCTTGACGGTCAAATGCGATCAGAAAACTGCTCTGGCGAACGTGTCATTCTCTACCATCCAAGGGGTGGTCGAAGGACTGGTAAGAGTTGTATTGATTTATCTTGGCGCGAGTGCCGTCTTGGAAGGAAAAATGAGCGTTGGTTTGTTCTATGCGGTGCTATCGTACCAAACCCAGTTCACCCAAAAGGCCGGGGCATTATTTGACCAGGTAATCAACTGGCGCATGACTGATATGTATTCGTACCGACTTGCCGATATCGTTCTGACTCCAAAGGAAGAAGGTATTGATGCCCCTGTTGCCGGACAGCCGCCTATACTTGGCGAGCTTGAATTCAAGAATTTGGGGTTTTCATACGGTTTGAGAGAGCCGTTCGTCTTTGCAGGAGTCTCGTTTACCGTGAAGAATGGCGAATATGTTGCTATCGTAGGTCCATCGGGAGCGGGTAAATCAACGTTGCTCAAGGTGCTATGCGGGCTCTATCCGGCGACACAGGGTGAAGTATTAGTGGACGGTCGGCCGCTGTCTTGGTGGGGGCCGAAATCAGTCAGGAGCGCGCTGGGCGTGGTTATGCAGGACGACGAGCTTCTGGCAGGGACGATCGCGGATAATGTGGCGTTTTTTGACGAAGAGATTGAAATGGAGCGTGTCTGGATTTGTCTGCGCCAAGCAGCAATGATAGACGACGTGATGAAAATGCCGCTGCGCGCCGAAACGCTCATAGGGGACATGGGAAGCAGCTTGTCTGGCGGCCAAAAACAGAGGTTGCTTTTGGCAAGGGCGCTGTATCGGCGTCCCAAGATTCTGGTGCTCGATGAAGCAACGTCACACCTGGACGTTGCCCGTGAAGGCGAGATCAACACCGCGCTTAAAGCGCTCAGTATTACCCGGATCATAGTAGCGCACCGCCAGGAGACGATCGACTCAGCGGATCGCGTCATCCTTTTGGATCAGGGGACAATAGTTTCGGATCGTGAATTGAAAAAATCGTCATTGATCCTGCATGGAGGCAGGCATGTATAGAACGCGCAAACTCCCGTGGTTGAGGGAAGGCCGCAGTGCGCAACAAAATGTGCGCAAAAAAGGGCCTTCAACACGGGCACTTTCCAGGGCGACCTCGGCTCGTCTCGCCGTTGTGCCGGTTACCGCCGATTCGCCTTCGCCGCCGCGCGTTCGCTGTCCAGCCTGGCCAACGCCGCCGACGTGCTGTCCAATCTCGGCTTCCTGCTCATCGGGCTGACCGCCTTCGGCTCCTCGTGGTACCACCTTGCCCCGGACGACACGCGCCTGGTCTGGGACCGCCTGCCGATCGCGCTGGCCTGCGTGTCGCTGCCTCGCCAAGCAGGGAAAAGCGCAGATTATTGGAACGTGTTTTTCTGATGGTTACTTGCCGACGTCTATGCAAGATTTTCGGCGCGTGGCGGAACAGTTGCGCTTGGATATTTTGATAACGAGCGTTGGGCACGCAAATTTCTCAAGAGGCTCTTATATGTTTGAAGGATTAGCTTACACGGCTGCTATTGGTGGTCAGTCTAGCAAATTAGAAGAAATAAGAGACGGGTTAGAGAGAATTTCCCGACAGGTGGGAGGTACGCATTTATGTTACTTTAGCTTATTTGTTCAACATGGAAGCGGTAATGTTGATGTGATGGACTTTAATGATGAAAAACGTCAATCGCTTTGGTTTTGTGATTAGAATGGGGGCTGGAAATGGAAAGTTAAAACCTTGTAAAGTGGATAGTTAGCGGATCATTCCTGTTAACTGCGATCATGGGATTTCTACTGTCGCTGCCTTTATGGCAGGGGAAGGTGCCGCCAAATCCTATTAGTGGTTTTAGGACCGCAAAAACCTTGGCGGATCCTGTGCTGTGGCACCAAGTTAACACGGCCACTGGTCGAAGTTTGGTACTGTTAAATGTACTTATCGCTATTGTCACGCTTGTGTTGCATTTCACCATTACCAAGGACCGACCTGGGCTTGCTGCACTAATTTTGACGTCCGCATTCGTCATAGGCGCGGCATTGGTGGCTCTCCAGGGCTATTTAATTATCAATCCTAGGTAAAATACGATATATGGTTGGCCGCCGACAGTCGGTACTTCCTATCCTTCCCATAACTTGTGCCGCTCACTCGACTGTGTGGGGTAGTGAGGCCTCCCACGCTTGGATGGGGGGCGCGTCTTTTATGGGGGAGATTGCCGTGCAGGTGAAAGCAGAGGTGCCGCAGTTGAGGGGCTCGGCGCAGTGCGCAAGGAATTGTGCCGGTGAACGCCGATTCGCCTTCGCCGCCGCGCGTTCGATAAGCGGGCCGCACATTCCGGCCGAAAGTTTTAAAATAACAACAGGCGCGGGGTGCTGTGCCGATTTCGTCATCGGCGACGTGATTGAAGCCAGGTATCCGGTGAACGGCCAGCCTGTCCGCAACTCGGGCGCTCGGTGCTGCCCGCGCCGGGCGGCAATTGATTTGCGCCTGCGCGGATATGACGCCTCTAGCGGTGCACCACCACCAGCAAGGCCTTGGCCTCGGTCTTGCCGGCGTTGCGGATCACGTGGTTCTGGTCGGCCGGGTAGCGCGCCGTGCCGCCCAGCTTGATTTTCTTCTTGTCGCTGCCCACTTCCAGTTCCATGCTGCCGTGCAGCACCGTCATATGCTCGCAGGTGCCCGGATCGTGCGCCTGCGACGCCAGTTCCCCGCCCGGCGCCAAAGTCAGCTCATACCATTCGTACTTTCCAGCAAGGTCCATCGGTCCCAGGATGCGCAGCACGTAGCCGGCGTGGGTGCCGGGCAGGGTCGGCGTTTCGTGGGCGTCGAGCACGCGGATGGTCTCGACCGGGCGCGTTTCGGCCGACAGCAGCTCGCCGATGGGCACGCCCAGGGCGTTGGCCAGACGCCAGGTGATGGCGATCGTGGGGTTTGCCTTCTCCCTTTCGATTTGCGATAACATGGATTTCGACACGCCGGCGATCCGCGATAAGTCCTCCAGGGTCAGGCCGCGCGCCAGCCGCAAGCGTTGCAAGGTGGCGCCTACTTCAGGGGGGGAATTGCTCGATACGGGTGGTTTCATCGGGTTTTCGGAACGGTGATCAAACAAAAAATTTCCATACATATAAGCAAAGCGAGGCTTGCCAAGTTCACTCGCCTTGGGTAATATCCATTATATTGAATTTGTGTTCGACATAACGGAATTTAACGGATCGGATGAATCCGTGCGGTCCGGAACACGGTACAGCATAGTCCAACAGTCGGTCAAGCCGGCAACCACATGACGAGGAATAATGATGAGCGAGCAAGCGAAAAGTGCCTTTTTCAGCGGCCTGCAGCACAACCTGGACACGCTTCGCGAACAGGGCCTGTACAAGCCGGAGCGCGTGCTGGCGTCGCGCCAGGGCGCCGAAGTGGTGGCCGACGATGGCCGCACCCTGATTAATATGTGCGCCAACAATTACCTCGGCTTGTCGGGCGACCTGCAAACGCAGCAGGCGTCGATCGAGGCCACCGAAAAATACGGCTACGGCCTGTCGTCGGTGCGTTTCATCTGCGGCACCCAGACCGTGCACAAGGAACTCGAAAAGGCCATTTCGGCCTTCCTCGGCACGCAAGACACCATCTTGTACGCGGCCGCGTTCGACGCCAATGGCGGCGTGTTCGAGCCGCTGTTCGACGAGAACGACGCCATCATCTCCGACGCCCTCAATCACGCCTCGATCATCGACGGCATCCGCCTGTGCAAGGCCGGGCGCTATCGCTACCAGCACAACGACATGGCCGACCTGGAAGTGCAGCTGCAGGCCGCCATTGCCGCCGGCAAGCGCCACAAGGTCATCGTCACCGACGGCGTGTTCTCGATGGACGGCACCATCGCCCAGCTGGATAAAATCTGCGACCTGGCCGACAAATACGGCGCGCTGGTGATGATCGACGAATGCCACGCCTCCGGCTTCATGGGCAAGACCGGGCGCGGCACGCACGAACACCACAACGTCATGGGCCGCATCGACATCATCACCGGCACCCTGGGCAAGGCCCTGGGCGGCGCGATGGGCGGCTTTACCGCCGCGCGCAAGGAAGTGATCGACACGCTGCGCCAGAAATCGCGTCCCTACCTGTTCTCGAACACGCTGGCGCCATCGATTGCCGGCGCCTCGCTGTCGGTGCTGGAGCGGATCTCCAAGTCGACCGAGCTGCGCGACCGCCTGCACGAAAACACCGCTTACTTCCGCAAGGAGATCGAGCGCATCGGCTTCACCATCAAGCCGGGCACCCATCCGGTGGTGCCGGTGATGCTGTTCGAAGCACCGGTGGCGCAGCGCTTCGCGGCGCGCATGTACGAGCTGGGCGTGCTGCTGAGCGGCTTCTTCTACCCGGTGGTGCCGATGGGGCAGGCGCGGGTGAGGGTGCAGCTGTCGGCCGCGCACACGCGCGCACAGCTCGACACGGTACTGAAGGCATTCGAACAGGCCGGGCGCGAGCTGGGCATTCTCAAGAATCAAGAACACTCATAATACGGAAGTCAAGCACATGGAACGCATTCTCATTATCGGCGCCAACGGCCAGATTGGCAGTGAACTGGTCGGCGCGCTGGCGCAGCAGCATGGCGCCGGCAACGTCATCGCCTCGGACATCGGCGCGAACAACGTGTACAAGGCGGCGCGCTACACCCAGCTCGACGTGCTCGATAAAGCGCGCCTGGCGGCCCTGGTGGCCGGCGAAGGCATCACCCAGGTCTACCAGCTGGCGGCGCTGCTGTCGGCTACCGGTGAACAGGCGCCGCTCAAGGCCTGGACCCTGAACATGGATGGTTTGCTCAACATCCTGGAAGTGGCGCGCGAACGCGGCGAAGCGGGCAAGCCGCTGCGCGTGTTCTGGCCATCGTCGATCGCCGCGTTCGGCCCGAATACGCCGCCCAAGGCCACGCCGCAGTACACGGTGATGGACCCGACCACCATCTACGGCATCAGCAAGCTGGCCGGCGAGCGCCTGTGCGAGTATTACTTCACCAAGTACGGCGTGGACGTGCGCAGCATCCGCTATCCCGGCATCATCAGCTACAAATCGCCTCCGGGCGGCGGCACCACCGACTACGCGATCGCGATTTTCCACGCGGCCCTGCGCGGCGAACGCTACGAATGCTTCCTCGGCCCCGACACCACGCTGCCGATGATCTACATGCCCGACGCGATCCGTGCCACCATCGAATTGATGGATGCCCCATCTAGACAAATCGCAGTGCGTTCTGCCTATAATGTGGCCGGCGTATCGTTCAATCCGGGCGAACTGGCGGCAGCAATCCAGCGCGTCTTGCCGGCCTTCGAGATCGGCTACAAGCCGGACAGCCGCCAGGCGATTGCCGCCAGCTGGCCGCAAAGCCTGGACGACAGCGTGGCCACGGCCGACTGGGGCTGGAAGGCGCAGGTAGGCCTCGACCAGCTGGTTGCCGACATGCTGGCCAATATCGACGTCAGCCTCACCCAGGCTGCCTGATTTGTTTCACCGACACACACCACATAAAAAACATACAAGAGGCAACTGATGGACATGAGCGTATTCGACCTATTCAAGATCGGCATCGGGCCGTCGAGTTCCCACACCGTGGGGCCGATGGTGGCGGCGCGGCGTTTTCTGGTCGAATGCGGTCCGCTGGACCATGCGGTGGGCGTGGAAGCGGCGCTGTATGGCTCACTGGCCCTGACGGGTGTGGGCCATGCGACCGACAAGGCGGTCATCCTCGGCCTGATGGGCGAAACGCCGCAGGGCGTGGACCCGGAGCGGGTCGAAGACATGCTGGCCGAAGCCGAACTCGATGGCGTGATCAAGCTGCTGGGCGCCCACGAAGTGCCGTTTTCGGTCCGCACCGGCCTAATTTGGCACAAGAGCTCTTCGCTGCCCGAGCACCCGAACGGCATGCGCTTCACGCTCAAGCTCGATGACGGCAGCGTCATCGAACGGATTTTCTACTCGGTTGGCGGCGGCTTCATTCACGCCGCCGGCGAAGCGCAGGCGCGCCAGAGCAATGGCGAGAGCACCGCGCCGATTCCTTACAGCTTCGACACGATGGACCAGTTGCTCGCGCACGGCCGCAGCAGTGGCCTGTCGATCCCGCAAATGCTGCGTGCGAACGAATGCGCGCGCATGGATGGCGCGGCGCTCGACGCCGGCATCGACAAGATCTGGCAGGTGATGCGCGACTGTATCGCGCATGGCCTGGTGACCGGCGGGCAGCTGCCCGGTGGCCTGAACGTCAAGCGCCGCGCGGCCAACCTGTGGAAGCAGGCGCTCGACGCCAAGAATGGCGACAACCGCGCCAACGACTTGCCGCACGATGCGCTGCACCAGGTCAGCCTGTATGCGATGGCGGTAAACGAAGAAAACGCCGCCGGCGGACGGGTGGTGACGGCGCCGACCAACGGCGCGGCCGGCATCATTCCGGCGGTACTGCGCTACTACGCCGAGGATTGCCGTCCGAGCGATCCGGTGCGCGGGGTGCGCGACTTCATGCTCACGTCGGCCGCCATCGGCATGCTGTGCAAGAAGAACGCCTCGATCTCGGGCGCCGAAATCGGCTGCCAGGGCGAAGTGGGCGTGGCTTGCGCGATGGCCGCGGCCGGGCTGGTGGCGGCGCTGGGCGGCAGCAATGAACAGATCGAGAACGCTGCCGAAATCGGCATAGAACATCACCTGGGCATGACGTGCGACCCGATTGGCGGGCTGGTACAGATTCCGTGCATCGAGCGTAACGGCATGGGCGCGATCAAGGCGATTACCGCCGCCTCGCTCGCGCTCAAGGGCGACGGCACCCACTTCGTCAGCCTGGATGACGTGATCGAAACCATGCGCCAGACCGGCGCCGACATGCAGGACAAGTACAAGGAAACCTCGCTCGGCGGGCTGGCGATTCATGTGGTGACGGTCAACCACGCCGCTTGCTAA
>NZ_JAQOZV010000093.1:0-13889 GCF_030348125.1 Massilia sp. DJPM01 | reverse complement strand
GCCTGGCCCAGCTTGCAGAGGCGGTGAAAGAGGAGCGCGAACAGGCGGCCAGCCTTGACAAGTCGGTGGCCAGCGCCTTCCAGCAGATCGCTGACGGCGCAAAAAAAATGGGCGAGCAGGAGCTGGCCAGCATCCAGGGCAAATTTGCGCGGATGGCGAGCGACACCCTCGACCAGGTGCGGCGCGAAGCTGCCGCCCGGGCACCTGGGGGCCTGTGGTGGAAAGCGTCGGCTGTCTTCCTGGTGGGCGCGCTTGCCGGTCTGGCCGGCGGTTTCACCGTCGGCAAGGGTCTTGCGCCCAAGCTGACCGACGACCAGGTCAGGCTGATGCACAATGGCATGCTGCTCGATGGCACCTGGTCGAAGCTGCCGAAGCCGGCCCGCGAGCTGTTTGGAGTTGCGCCGAAAGCGGCCGACGCGCCGGTCGGCCAAGCAAAGACGGGCAAGTAATGACCGCCTCCGTGGTCGACCTGCTTGCCAGGCGTCGCGTCTTCTGCCGGTTTGTCGCTTCGGCGTCAGCCGCAGCAGCCAGGGCAATTGCAGACGGTCGCACCGTCGCCGTCTGGGATGGCGAAACACTGCACAGGCTCTACCCCGATGGCCGCCGCGAATCCATTCACCAGGAGGTCGATGATGAAGCCCCCGAAAGGCCCTGAAGGACCAGTGCCCCCGGTCATGGCGGTCATTGCAGGTTTGCATGGTGCCGGCAAGACCACTCTGCTCGAGCAGCTGCTGGGGGAGGACGGTTTCCCGGTGCAGCTGGTCGTCGATTCCCTCGATGGGATGGACGCGCTTGATGCCGCCATGACGCGCGCCATCGCCCTGAACCAGTCGATCGCGGTCGAGACGAGCCTCGACCACGCCGGCGTCGTGCAATGGATGATCAGGGCGGCCGAGCGCGGCTTTGCGGTGGAACTGGTCGTGGTCGGTGTCGATGACGATCAGCTGCTGCTCGATCGACACGCCCGCCGCCAGGACAAGCGCAGGCTGATCGATGCGGTGCGGCGGATGTCGTCAGCGGTTGACAACGCCCGCCGTGTCGTCGCGATTGACAACAGCACCGGGACCCCGTTCGTGGCGGCGACGATCGAGGCCGGCGAGGTCAAGATTCTCGACGCCAGGCCGACGTGGGTGGCACAGCGCATCCTTGCGCCGCGACTGGCGCGCATTGCTTCATTCAAGGCAGTGCGGACGATGTACCAGGTGATCGCCGGCAATGCCTCAATCGGCCCGATCCTGCAAGTCGGTGGCGCCGGCGCCGCTGTCTCGGTCGGCAGGGTGGTGGCTGTCAGCGAATTCCACCTCCTGCAGCAGATCGGTGAGGCGCTTCACGTTATCCACGATGTCAGCCTGCTTGCAACCGGCGGCGCGGGATTGGCGCTCAACGCCGTCGCCACCATCATGTACAGCCTCCCGGAGCGTGCTGGCGACGAGCGAGGCCTCGGCCAGCATCAGGACCAGTCGCAGGAACGTTAGCCTGGTCGGGGTCGTGCAGCAGGAGTGGCGTTACGGTCTCCGAAGGCGCCCTTTCTCGGGGTTGCCCTACTTTCGCGCGCGAAAGTCTGATCACCGCGCCCAAAAAAGCCGGGCTTCCCCCGTCACCCCGGGAATATGCCCGACCTGGGCGGCATGGCGCTCCCGCGCCCGCCGCTGTCCTCACCCGCAGCTGCCGACATAGTTGCAGCGCGATCCGCTCGACGCACAGAAAGCCACGTTCGGCAGCGACCAGCACATACAGCCCGTGGGCGAAGTAGACCGCAAGGGCGAATTCAAGCCGCTGCTGTGGCGGGACTTCCCTTGCAAGCCGCCAGTGCAGCCCGCGGCTGTCCATATCCACGCCCAGGGACAGCGTTTCCCGGCTGGCGGTCCTAATCTGCTGGCCCAGCTGCTGGCCTACGCTGTTCTCGATAGTATGCATGATTACGCTCCTTGGCTAGACTGAGGCGTCGGGTGTCCGAGCGCCCCTTTCAGATCACTCATCGACGCAGCGCTCTTGCCCGTCATGGCAAATTTCCGGGTCAAAATCGTATTCGACATACTCGTCGGGGTAGTCGCACCCAGCGGGGCAGCAGCCCATTTCGATGCCATGGGTACAGTAACCATCGTTGGCATTGTCGATGGCGGTCTGCTCGCGCTCATTGACCGTCTCGTAGCCGAATTCCATGGCGATAGCCAAGGCATCGGCGCGCTCGTGCTCTGCCAGGTCGTACATGGCCCGGTCCACGGCGGCGCTCAGGCGGCTGACGTAGTAGTCGTACGACAGACCGCATCCGTGGTTGGCGTCGGCTGCCAGCTTCTCGCACAGCGCGCGCCACTGGGCCTTGTCCAAGCCTTGTGCGTGGCGCTGTTGCCCAGCGCACCACCGGGAGGCCAGCAGCAGTTCATCATCGAACATCACCGGCATGGTGTGGATGCCGTTCGCCGCATCCGTCATGCCGTCCTTTTCGGCAAGCCGCTCGACCGTAGCCATGAGACCGGCCGCCTTTTGCATGTCCACCAGCTGCATGATCCGTGCGTTCGCCAGCAGCACCCGAGTATCCAATCCGCGCATAATCGCCTCCCTGAAAAGACCACCAATTAAGCTTCAACCCATGTAAGTATTATAGAGGTTTTGCTATTGACCGTCAGTAGACAGACGTACAAGTATATGCTTTTTTTGAGAATAATTAAACAATCAGGAGACGCTGATTTAGGACGCAGGCCGGGATGAAAACCGCTTCATGCCAAACCGGATAAGTAGGCTGTCGCGCAGTCGGGTTGGATGATTAAGCGATCCGTACGCCACCAGGTAGGGGTAGTGCGGGATACACCCTGCTGCCTCGCGAGCGCGGCCAGCGCGCTCGCCCCGCGCCGCCGCTAGTGGCAAGCCGTCTGCCTGGGCACGGGCCCGTGTAGCCGCCCGGTGCAAAGACAGCACGGCTGCCTTCGCCGCTTCGGCGACGGCTTCGCGTGCGGTGGCTTCGTCGTAAGCAGACACCCAGGCGATCAGTTCGTCTTCCATGATCGGTGCGCCCTGGGCGCGAACCTTGGGGAACACCTGGACGGCGTCGGCAAGGATCTCCGTGCAGTAGCGGACGATGCCGTGGCGGTCTGTCCACTTGCGCGTCTTGAGCCTGCCCTCCACGTACACGTCGTCGCCCTTGGCCAGCCCGTCGCGCACCTGCTCGGCGAGCCGTCCCTCGAGCACCGCCCTGTGCCATTCGGTGCTCCGGCGCGCCTTACCGGTGGCCTCGTCCACCTCGATCACAGTGGTCGCCAGCACGAGACGGCAAGCCAGCGCGCCGCTTGGCAGCGCTCCCCAGCTCGGCTCTTTCCCAAGCTTCCCCTTCAATGTGACCTTATTGATCGTGCCCATGATCGCTCCCCCGCTCGCCTGTCAGTGCATCCGCTTGTTCAGGTGGTCGCGCAGCTGGGAAGCCGCCGCGATCCCGGTGCAGTCCAAAGTGCGCTCGTAGGTGTTGCGCGACGGCCTGAGAATGAAGCCGGCGCGGCGCAGCAGCGCCCGCAGCGCCTTGTCGGGCTTGGCCGTGAACCGGAACGAGATCGTCTGGGCGCTCGCGTCCTCGCGGTACAGGTAGTCCTCCTGGTCGATGCTCACATCGATCCGATCCATGGACTCCAGTTCGCGTGCCATGCGGCGCAGCGCCACGATCTGCTGGTAATTGGTGCGCAGCTTGTAGTCGGTGTGGAAGGCGCAGCGGTTCTCGCTGTCGGGCTGCAGGAGGCGAGCCACCTTGGAGTCGGCATACCCGAGGCGTTTCAGGCCCTTGGCGTTCCGGTTGCGCACCAGCGTATTTACCTTGCGCATCCGCTCGCGCACCGCTTCCAGCTTGGCCAGCCTCACGGCAATCAGATCGGCAGCATCCTGGTGCGCGTCCACCTTTGCCACGCCACCGCCCGGTATTGTCAAAATATCAAAATGAGTTCGCATGATCGATCCTCTCTACTTTCGCGCGCGAAAGTGAGCGGCGGGTACGCCGCCGCTCCCTACATGGAATTGCCCGGCACAGTGCCGGGCGTCGGCACTACTCGGCCCGCATCGCTTCCGGCAACCACGCCACGTTGGCGAGAGCGCGTTCGGCTGCTTCCGCCGCCGCCGCCTTCTTCATCTTGTCCAAGGGGACTGCCGCCTCGGGCGAGACTGCCTGCGTCACCACGGCGACCATGCGCTCCTTGGAGACATGGCCGAAGTAGTCACTGGCCGTCGCCTTCCACCACTTCGACATGTCCAGCTTGAGACCTTGGGCGAGCGTGACGAACTGGGGATTGCCCCCTTCCCGCTGCTGGGTGGCGTCCAGCGTGCTGGCGACGCAGAACGCCATCATTTCCATCACCACGGCGGTGGGCTGGCTCGCCAGCCATTCCAGCCAGCCGCCCCCGATTTTGTCGTCCGGCAGGCGCGCCAGCAGCTGCTCGCGGCGCTCGTGGAAGGTCTCGGCGGCGCGGCTCTTCTTCGCCACCTCGGCCAGCATTGGCTTGGTGATGCTGATCTTCGCCAGCGTGCCGTCCGAATAGACCGGAAAAACCTTACGCATGAGGGTGTAGGTCAGGTAGACCAGCGCGATATCGCTCTGGTCCATCATCTCAGCTTGCAGGGCGGCCGTACGCTGGGAAGTCAACTCATGCGTAAGACGGTCGGAATGGATCGACTTGACGCGGCGCGGTGCCGCCCCGGTGTCGGCGTCGTCGGCCAGCTTGACCATCTTGCTCTTGTCCGAAGGACGGATGACGTCGCGCTTGACCTCGACGTTGCCGTAGTCGTCCAACGTGACGACGGCCCCGGCCAGCGCCTTGTCGTCGGCGTTCTGGATCATGGCGCGGGTCTTGTAAATGGCGCGCTGCTCGGCATCGAGCGCGCTGCGCTCCTTGTCCAGACGGTCGTATTCGTCCCCGTCGTCTTCCTCGTCAAGCGCTTCCATGGCTTCGTCCAGCAGGCCGATTTTCTCGTCCAGTTCGGCCACCCGCGCCTGTTGCTCGTCCGTGAGTGCGCTCTGTTTGGTGCGTACGCTGCCGAAGGCAGACAGTTCCGAATGATCGGCGCGGGGCAGAATTTCAACCCAGCCGAAGCCTTCCTTCACCAGCTTGGCGCGCTGCTTTTCCAGCTTCGCCAGCACGAGCCGTTCCAACAGCGCCACGTCGGTGATGTAGCCGTCGTTCGCGTTGCTAAACAGGTCGCGGGTCACGACCCCGCCAGCTTTCTCGAACGCTTCCACGCCGACATAGCGCGCCAGCCGGTCGGAACGCACGTTGACCTGCTGCGCGGTTAGCAGGCGGCGCAGGGCGCTGGAATGGCGGCTATGGTTCGGCAGGCTGTCCCACGCCTGTTCCTGGGCGGCGTGGTCGTCGGTGATCGCCAGCGCCTGCATTTGGTCGTAGCTGGCCTGCTCGTTGCGATACAGGTCGAGCAGGCGCGGCGCGATGTTGGCCAGCTTGAGGCGCTTCTTGACCGTCAGCGGATCGAGCCGGAACAGGAGCGCGATGTCGTCCACCGACTTGCCGCGCTTGGACAGTTCCATCATCGCGTCGTACACATCGGCTGGGTGCATGTCCTCGCGGCCCGAGTTTTCAGCAAGGCTGATCGCGACGGCTTCATCCTCGGTCACCAGCAGATAGGGGATCGCGTAGTCGTCCGGGAAAACGCCCTCGGCGATCAACTCGCCCAGCGAGATCAGGCGACGGCCACCGGCGACGATTTCAATGATGCCCGTCTCCTTGCCATCGACCACCTGCATGAAGCCGACGAGGTTTTGCAGCAGGCCCTGCGCCGCGATCAGCGCCTTCAATTCGCTGATGTCGGTGTTTTTCTTGCGCACGTTGAGTTTGCTGCGAACCATGTCGCAGAAACGGGCGGTGCGCATGGTCGCATGCTGGGTCAGTTCCGCGATGGCCGAGGCGATGGCGTTCAGGTGCGGGACGCCATTGGCGAAAGGGGTTTGGATGGTTGCGAGTTGCATATACTGCTCCTAAAGTCTGATGGTTTGGTTTGTTGGCCGCTGCGCGATCTGCTCATCGCGCCACGGCCTGCTGTCGGTCCACTTGCTCCTTGCGGAGCGGAAGGCGGCACTTGGACCAAAGGTGCCGCCCCTGCTGCTCTAGTCCAGGGCGGCGCGAATGATCCCGGCGTCCCGGTGCTGGAAAATGAAATCGGACAGACGTTGGTACGCATCGTTAAAACGATCGCCGTTTGGCAGCAATGCGAGGCGGCTGTAGGCCATGGCGGTGACGATGATGCCCGCCGTGTTTGCGCATACCTCATGCTCAAACCCGTTCGCGCACGCCAGATCGACCGTCTGGTCAGTCTTGGGAGCCATGTAAAAGCCACCGTTCGACAACTGGAAATAGTTCCACGCGCCGAGTTCAAAATCGACGCCGATGGTCCACATCGTGGCGAAAACAATGTTCTCCAATGTCACGTTACGGATTCCCGCCGTTGCATAGAGGGCTTCACGTTGTTGGTCGGAATCTTCGAGCAATGTGGCGCTGATGGCTTGGCTCAACAGCGGACGTTTCAGGTGTTCGTTGACGATGGCATGCATGATGGTTTCCTCAAGAAGTTGATCAGGTGAAAGGTTCGAAATCGATCCTCTCGCTCGAACTCTCTCGCTCCCGCCTGGGCGGGCGGGGGGTGGGGAAAGCCCTGCCCTCACGGGCAGGGTGGGGATGGGTGGGGTCCAAGGCAGCGAGGTAACGGGCCGCTGTATCTAGCCCGTTCCGTCGTTTATCCCCAAGCAAGCCCCCCTCACTTCCCAGGGGGGGCTGAAGTGGGGATTGAGGAACGGGTGTCCGCGGCCCGTGCTGCCCACGTGCAGTTAGGCGCCAGGTGCGCCGGGTTCACAGCGCAAGCGGCGGCTCAAGGGCCGTGACAGCGGCTTTTTGCTGGCACTGCCCTTGACGGCACCTGGCGACTCCGGGACGGGCCGCGGCCGGCTTCACAGCGCAAGCGGCGGCTCAAGAGGCGTGCCAGCGGGGGTTTGCTGGCGCGACGCTTGAAGGCGGGTCGTTCTCACTTCAGGTGTTTGTATGCGGGCCAGGCAGGGAGCGTCGACCGGCTGCAGCTACAGGTCGCCGAACGCCGTAAGGCGTGCTGGAGCGAAGCGGAAGGCCGCTTGGCCGAGCCCGCAGGGCCGAGACCCGGGCTTCATTGGGGCTCGGTTCACGAGAGACAAGGGTTTCGGCCCAGAAGTTGATTTTCGCCTTTCGATGTCAAGGCATGCAACCACAGGGATCCAGGATCTACATCACAGCAGTGCGCGTACCACGGCGAGCCTTCGATAGAATGAGGCAATGTGCGGACGCCTCGATCAGAACGATATAAGCAGATTGATCCTCAATTTCGATTGGGCGGACGAGGTATTCAACCGCAGCCAGGACGAGGACAAGGTCAATGCGGCGCCGGGAACCTACAGGCCGATACTGCACCTCGACGGCGAAGCGCTGTTCATCGACGACGTCCACTGGGGCTATCGCTCGGCATGGGCGGAAGCGTCCGGGAAAATCCCGATGGCCATCAATACCCGGCTGGACAAAATACTGAATCGGTACTGGAAGCCCCTGCTCAAAGGCGGACGCGCGATCGTCCCGGCGAAAGGTTGGTACGAGTGGACTGGTGAAAAAGGCGCCAAGCAACCATGGCATATTTACAGGACCGATGGGGCCCCGTTATACCTGGCGGCGCTGGTCGGACATGGCGATGTGGAATCGAAGACGGCCAATGGATTTACCATCGTGACCGCGGCGGCCGACGGCGGCCTGCTGGATGTGCATGACCGTCGTCCGATCGCCCTTGATGCCGCTGATGCGGCCATGTGGATGAAACCGGACTTGCCGGCCGACGAGGCGGCGCACATTCTCAATAGCCTGGCGGTGCCTGCCGAAGCATTTACCTGGCACATGGTCGACAAGGCGATCGGCAATGTACGCAACCAGGATCGGCACCTGGCGGAACCGGTGCCGGGTTAGTGGCCGACCTCTTCGCGCGCGCTGCGGGTGCCGGCTTCCGCCGCCAGGCGCGTGGGTGCCGGCGCTGCCACTGGCGCGGGCCTAGAGACCTGGCGATCGGAGAGCGCCTTGCCATGTTCTGCCAGGGGCAGGAATAGCGGCTCGTCGCGCTGCGGTCCGCGCCGCTTCAGAAAACCAATCTCGATGCCGCCCGGCGCCGGTCGAAGGCTGAGCCGGAGTGGCGCCGGCGAGGCGTCCTGTGACGCCGCCAGGGGGCGCAGCGCGAAGAACAGCGTCTCCCTGGCCTGCGCCGCCAGGTGCAGCCGGCGAAGACTCTCGGGTCGCACATGCGTGCTCCAGAAAAGCAGCGCGCCGCAGCTACCGCTTCGCAGCACCTGTTCGGCCGCCCAGAGGGCGTCAGAACTGGTCGCGCTTTTCAGCCAAATCAGCCAAATCAGCTGGGAAGGCGCCAGGCCCATGCCCGCCAGGGCGATGGCCTGCGGCGCATGCGGCGGCTGCAGGAAGACCACGCTCTTGTGGGCGACCTTGCGCAGCGCAGGCGCCAGCAGGCGTATCTCGCCGATCCCGGGCTGCTGGACCAGCAGGTCGACCAGGGTCCCGGTCGGCCATCCGCCATTCGGTAATTGCTTCGACAATACGGCATGGCCGGTGTCGATACAGCGGGTGGTGCAGCGGGCCAGCTGCGACGCCCGCCACAGGGACGGGTGTAACTCTTCCGGCTGCGGATGGACATTTGGCGAAATCATGTTTGTGGCGGGGCAACACTGTATGCCCATAAGGGGTATCCACTTAGCTCCAGTGAAGTTACAATCGTTACGGTAGGGATGACCATTGCTGATCACCCCCCGCGCAGATCCCGGCGTGCGCAATTCGCGCACCGGGCTCCTGCCTCGGGTATTTGGCGGTGAATCGCACAACTGGCCAAGGAGGATGAAGGATCTGAACTGGTGGCAGCCAAGCCTTGACCAAGCGGTTTACTTTCGCCCACGTCGTATCGTCCTGTTGGCTTGGCGCCAGAAACGATTGGTGCTCGCACAGTGGGGCAACTTGGTTCTGTCGCATTAATTTTTTTAAGTCTCATTTGCCTACGACATGTAGTCTGCAAAATGTAACAAAACACTACAGGTAGTGATATTTTTTGCTAATGCGACAGAGCCGACCAGGGTGCCGGTCGGCCATCCGCCATTCGGTAATTGCTTCGACAATAAGGCATGGCCGGTGTCGATACAGCGGGTGGTGCAGCGGGCCAGCTGCGACGCCCGCCACAGGGACGGGTGTAACTCTTCTGGCTGCGGATGGACATTTTGCGAAATCATGGCGGTGGCGGGCAACACTGTGCGCCCATACAGTACAACCTAAGGCGCCCGGTGGCAAGTCTGTTCGTCTTGCCTGGGGCGCGGCCGGCGCCGGCACCCGGTCGATTATGCGACGCAGTACATGACGGTGCTGCAGGCGAGCGCTTGCGCCACGCCAAGGCCCGCCAGCGCAGCGGCGGCGGCAAGCCCCGCGGCGGCTGGCGCCGGCGTGCCGGTGCGGCCGCGCAGCCAAGCCACGGCCCCGGCGATCGGCAGCAGCGCGCCAGGCAAGACGAACAGGTAGCCGAGCCAAGCCATGGACTCGGCAGACGTCCTGGTGAATACCCAGCAGGCATAGCCTGCAAGATAGGCCGACAGCGCGAGCGCGGACCCAGCCGCAACGGCCGGGCGCGGCCGGAAGGCCGCGATCACGCCGAGCACCGCGAGCTGGCTGGCCATGTAAAAAATGAAATTGGGCAGAAACCAGGCGTCCTTTGGGGCGATGGCAGCCGACAGCACCAAGCCAGGTAGGAGACTGGCCCAGGCCGAAGTGCGTTCCGTGAACATCATTGGAATTCCACTGAGTTGGGCGAACCGACGTTATGCCTGAAACCGCCGCCGCTGGCGATGTTTGCGTACGCCGTAGCGCGGCGCGCTACTTGGTGCCTCTCCATGCGATACCGTCACCGCAGCCGCGTACCGTCGCCCTAGCCCTACTTTCGCGCGCGAAAGTCACTTTGCGCGGTTCGCCCGGGCATTGATCGGACGAGTCCCGTTCCTTGCCATCAAAGTCCGGAACAGTGCATTCAGTCTGAGCAGCATGGAATTGCTGTGGAGCTGTGGAGCGATGTTCCCCGCCAGGTATTACCGGCTGTTTCTTAGATGGGGAGAAGAGGGAAAATGGAAAAAATAGCACGCTAAGCGTTAGAGTCTACCGCTTGAGGTCATACCCGCCGCCTGACTTGGTGACGCCGCGGAGCTGCTGCAGGTGGCTCCGTGTCACCATGCCGCTGCGGCAGATTGTATTTTGCACGGAAAATGGCATATTTTTTCGGCTGATAGGTGTTCATTTCTGCCCCCCAGGTGGGCGGCGCATTCACCTGGCACTTGGGAGGCCAAAACGCCTCACTAACCAGGATAAGATCATAATTAATATGAATAGGACAAGTAGACAGAATATATATAAATAGGGTGGGGTGCGGGGATGCCGCCCAGCCGACCGTTTCGTCGGTTGCTGTTCCATGTTGCGATAGGTCATACTGCGTTATCCCAAATTGCAACAGGAACACCATCATGAACGACAGCGTAAAACTCGACGTACCACCCAAGTTGGCGACCAAGGAAAAGGAAAAAGAGAGCCGCAAGAAATGGGGCAATGAGCTGATCGACGCCGGTTACACGATTCTTCCTAGCACCCTGATTACGCGTCAGAAGGCCCTCGGACTCGAACCGATTCACATCAATATCCTGCTCGTGCTGCTGACGTACTGGTGGACAGCGGACACCCTGCCCTATCCTTCCAAGAAGACGATGGCAGCGATCATCGGCGTAGACGAATCTACTATCCGCCGTCGCATCGCTGAAATGGAAAAGGCGAACTTCATTGCCCGAGTGCAGCGCCGCGTCGATAAGGACCGGAACTTGACGAACATCTATGATTTCACGGGCTTGATCGCCGCGTTGCAGCCGTTCGCCCAAGAGGAAATCCAGGTCAAGGAAGCCAATCGAGTCGCCAAGGCGAGCCGTGTCAGCCGCAAAAAGCCTGTACTTAAAGTTGTCGGACAGTAAAGGCACACACGATGGAGAACCCAGCATACAAAACGGCACTCGGCCTGCTCATCAAGTCAATGATGCACGATGGCGATGCCAAGCAGCATACAAACCATCAGGTCATCCTTCCGATTGGGCCGACGCCTCAAGTCCTGCTCGACCTGGGGATGCCCAACCTTCAGCTGGTCATCCTGGGGAAGGTGGTAGACAAGGTGCTTTTCGAGCATGGCATACCCAAGGGTACGATAGAGCGGCTGTATTCTTTGCTCGAATCGCCAAAGGCGGTTTTCAAGGGTCATCAGGACAATCCAGGCTCGGCGGTTGTTACATTCGAGCTGAAGAATATGGCCCCGATTATCATCGCTATCCACCCGAACAGGCAAATGGGCGGCCGGGTCGGCACTGCCTACAACAACATAGCGAGCATGTACGCGAAGGAGACCAGGACAGGCGAAAGTATCGAGGACCGGTGGACGCGGGAAGGTTTGCTGCTCTGGAAAGCCAAGTCGGCGGTGGTGCCCGCGGTGGTGGTGTCGGATGCGGCGGTCGTGACCGCTGTAGTCGTGCCCGCCCTAAAAGTCGTTGGCCAGAAATGAAAATAGTCGCCTACATTCCACGGTAAGAGCCCACTCTGCTGACGGGATACGGGACGAAATGTATGCGACTTGGACGCAATTATACATCAAATTTGAGACATGTCGACCCCCTCCTGGGAGGCGTGTGCGCCCCGCACCGGGATACCTGCTATTTTTGCCTCCGCGAAATCTACAGACTTGGTGACAGGATCGCGGCGCCGGCTACCGGCCGACGTCACCAGATTCGACAGAAAATTGCCGAAGGCAACCGCTTGCGGGCGGGGGCGGACGGCCGTATCGTCCGGGCGAGTTCGGCGTAGGGCGTGCCCGCCGTTGACGTTGGTGTGATTGGTGACTGGCTGGGAACCTAGGCGCGGCCGCTACGAACGCATGGAAAACTTTAGCGTGCTATTTTTTTCCGTTTTCCCTGTTCTCCCCTATTCCATGGACACCCGGTTCTTTCTATCCCCCACAGACTTCACCGAAGTAGTCGCCGCCAGCGCAACCGCCCTACTTTCGCGCGCGAAAGTCACTTCACCGCCGCAAAAACGTGCTCTGCCACGCCGCGCGATCTGGCCGGTGTCCCGTTCACGCTGGAACATCGGCCATTGGCGATCAGCGGAAGGACTCGACCTTCATGCTGCTCGCGGTGATTGTGAATTTCATCGTCTTCACTCGTGGATCGGCGGCGGCGGCAATGACGGCGCTCGCGTCAAGATGCTCCCCGAAATCGTCGCCGCCGAACTTCGCACGGGCCGTATCGTAATAGTCCTTGTCCTTCGCGGGGTCGCAGCCCTTGAAGTAGAAAATACAATTGACCTTCTCGCCGATGCTCGCGCCAACGTACGCGCCGTGATCCTTCGCGATGAAAATCTGTTTGATCGAATGCTCGGTGACGAAGGCCGCGAATTTGTCGATGGCGGCGCGGTTCAAAATGAGGCTTGGCATAGGAATGCTCCTTGTATGTGGGTCGCTAGGCGATGAACTCGCGCAGCGTGGACAGGTTTTCGTTGACGACGTCAACGCACATCGCGCCGCTGATCGGGTAGTCGGTGCCGAATCCGATCCTGTCCAGTTCAAGCACCAACTGGGCGACCGCGCCCGGGAGGGTGGCAGGCTCGCACTTGACCGGCACGTCCGCCAGCGCCTCGCGCAGCTTGGCCCGCTCGTATTTGCCCGTGGCCGTGTCCGCGCCATCCATTCCCTGCTCGAAAAAAGCGATGATCAATTCGAGTAGCTTCGCTTGGCAACGTCCCTCGTCCGGGTCCATGCCCGCTTCATCGGTGCTGAGGATTTCCTGACCAAACCAAACGCCGAAGGTTTCCGAAATTTCGTAGTCGGCCACGCCGGGAAAGGCCCCCGCCGACTGGTAGCCTGCCGCGATCAGGGCGCACGTGTACGGGGCGTAGCTCGTGATCCTGTCGATCAATTCGTAGCAGCCATTGTCCCAGTGGTCGAGGACGCGGTCGAAGAAGCCATTTCCGGTGCCTTCGCACAGGCCGAGGGACATAAAGGATGCGGTAACAAAGACGGTTTTCATGGATAGATCTCCAGCGGTAATTGTGTAGGTAGGATTGGCGCGCCCGCCGCCTCGCGACAGGCGCGCGGGTGGTTTAATCGAGCGCTGCGCGGATCGTGCCCGCCTCGGGGTGCTGGAAAATGAAGTCGGCCAGCTTGTGGTATTCCTCGCCAAACGCTTCGCCATTCGGCCCGAACGAGAGATTGCTGTATGCGAACGCGCTCACGATGATTCCCGCCGTATTCGCGTCCACGTCGCACTCGAAACCGTTTGGCGAAACCATGTGGAACTGCTTGTCGTTCTTGAGGGCGACGTAGAAACCGCCGTTCGACAGCTTGAAGAAGTTCCACCATCCGCCGTGGTAGGTTTCATCGAACAGGTGCATCGCATTGAAAAATGCGTGTTCCAAGCGAACGGTCTTGATGATGCTCGGCCCGGCAATATCGGTGAGACATTTCAAGCGCTCGTCCTCGTCGTCGATAGCTACGGCGACAATCCGCAAGTCCAGCGAGTGCGGCACCGACCCGGTATTGGTTGCGTGTTCCATATATTCCCCTTTGGCAAGTTGAGTGGTGGAGGTTCGGAAATCGATCCTCTCGCTCGAACTCTCTCGCTCCCGCCTGGGCGGGCGGGGGGTGGGGAAGCCCTGCCCTCACGGGCAGGGTGGGGATGGGTGGGGTCCAAGGCAGCAAGGTAACGGGCCGCTGTATCTAGCCCGTTCCGTCGTTTATCCCCAAGCAAGCCCCCCTCACCCTTCAAGGGGGGCTGAATT
>NZ_JAQOZV010000092.1:0-13998 GCF_030348125.1 Massilia sp. DJPM01 | reverse complement strand
CTAATTGTTAAAGAACTTATTCTGCGCTACTTTCTGCCGTTTGCTACGAAGCGTTGTGTTCGTTGCAGCAGAGAGATGAGATTATGCGGCGTTTTGCGTTTTTCGTCAACCTCTTTTTTACTACATCGCCTCGTTTGAGACGCCCTTTACAGCCCGCCAACTACTTGATTTCGTTAACGTTTTCTTCGGGGAGGCGAACTATAGCAAACCCTCTGCCAGCTTGACAAGGCGTTTTATGAAACCCGCTGTCAGGCCGACATTTTCGCAACGCTCACGGCGTCCTCAGGTGCTCCAAAACGTTAAGCGTGATGCGCGCCACAAGCGCATCATTCCCCATGGCAAACACCTGCACCCAATCTGTCGTGCCTGTAGTGAAAACGCTCCCCTTGCGGGGCGTAGATACCCATCCTAGCGGCATGCATTCCCTCCCTTGCCGCAAGACCGGAACGTGCGAGGAGGCCCTACCCCTCGCCCAGCATGCTCGCCACCAGAAGGACAAAGCTGGCCGGGCTGCCATGCCTGCATGCGCTGCGAGCCTGACGCCCCGATCAGCCCCGTCCATACATGCAAGCTGCGCGCCATCGCACTCGTACCCAAGCAGTGGCGGCGATGACTCCGCGCCGAACATATCGCCGTTCTGCAGTCCCTTCCCCGCAAACACCCAATGACCCGCTTGCTGAACCACGTAGCCCTGCGATGACCACAATGGCGGCATCCTCAAAAGGGGACGGATGAAACACACTGTATACATGCGAGAGGTGATGACAGATGCGCGCGCCGGCTGCCGGCGGCCGGGCGCCAGCGCGGCGGCCAGCTCGCGTTCGTACCCGGCAAGTTAATGCCGAGGACGAGCGGCGCGCCGCCGCCTTGCGTCACAGACTGCTTCCGCATGATGCCGCCTCCGCTCCCACAAATGAGTACACTTCATTGGAGCGGCCGGCGGCATTTAAGTTCAGTATCGATTTATCGCAGGCTGAGAGTCTGGCGTTTCCAGGCCGGATCTTGCCAACGGTAAAAGCCGCTGAGCGCATCGGGCCGGTCGGCGCTTTTCTCCACCGCCAGCGTATCGATGTCGACAATCTCGAACGCACGCTTGATGCGTCCCTCGATCCGCGCCTCGCGCGCGACCAGCACCTTGGGCGAGCCCGGCACCCAGCCGGCAAATTCGGCGTAACCGAGCGTCGGTTCGATCGCCGCTGGCGGCAGCACATCGATGCGCCAGCCGCCCGCGCCACGGTGAAACAGCCACAGTTCGCGCCAGCCATCGAGCGGCTGCACGGCCAGCGCCAGCGCGCTGGCCTGCGCATTGGCGCGCGCCGACGCATTCCACACGATGCCATACGTGCAGCGCGACGCCAGCGGCGCGCGCTGGTCGTGCTGCGCGTCGACCAGCAGCACACAGGTTTCGCCCGGCTGGCCGGGCCGCGTCACCACGTTCAGCCCCGCCGGCGCGGCCACGGGAGGCTCCGCCGCCCAGCGCACGCTGCCCGTGCGCACCGCCGCTTCGGCGTAGGCGCTACGGTCTTCCTCCGCCAGTTCGGCCTTGTTGACGCTGGCCAGTTCGAGGATGGCGCGGTTGGCCGCCTGCGTCGGCGATGCGTTCTTGCGCGCCAGCTCGAAGGCGATCGAGGACCATACCGCCGCGCGCCGCGTGTACACGCGGTTGCGCACATGCTCGGGCAAGTCCTTCACGTCCACCTTGTCGAGCACCTCGGCGCGCCACTGGTCAAGCGCATTGCGCTGCGCCACCTTCAGCGCCGGATCGACGCATTCGTCGCGCGTCAGCCCCAGCGCCGCAGTGGCGCGCTGGGTCGGGCTGGAGGCCATCGCCAGCACCCGCCGGAACGCTTCGCCGTCGTAGCACAGCTGGATCGCGCCTTCGCGCTCGTAGCTGCGAATGACCACGCCGTAGTTGGCCACCACTTCCAGGTGCGCCGCCACGACCGCCTCGCTACGCTTGTCCAGGCGCGAAGAACCGCGCCGCGCCAGCCGTTCGGCCATGCTGCCCAGGGCATCGAACACCTCGGCATCGATGGCGATGGCCGGTGCGGCCTTGAGAAAGGCGGCTGCGTATCCGATGCCGAGCGCCTCCGCCCCCGGCGTGTCGCGTACGAAGCGCACCACGGCTTTGAGTTCGGGCGCCGCCGCCGGCGTCAGGTCGATCTGGCGCACCTGGGGCATGCGCACATAGCCGGCCCGCTCGCGCCGGTGGTCGTAGACCTGGAGGAAATCCATCTTGACGCCGCGGATTTCCAGGCTGTCTCCTTGCCACAGCACGGCCTGGGAGGGCGCCGAATCGCGCGGCGCGGCGCGCAGCTGCATCTCGTCGCGCGTGACGATGGCAATGGCGGCTGCGGCGGTCAGGGTAGCGAGCATATTATTCTTCTTCGGCTGCGGTGTCGGCGGCCGGAGCGGCTGCCATGGCGGCAGGGGCTGGCGTGCCCTTGCCCTGGCCCAGCAGCGCGGCCCCGATAAAGCCGCCGTCGGTCGGTGGCGCGGCGATGATCACCGAAACCTTGTCGGACAACTTGTCGGCCATGGTCTTCTGGATCAGCAGCGGGTGGCGGGTGATGACGGCGCCGTCGCGTTCCATCTGCGCGGTGCTGACCTTGCCGACCACCTCCTGGCGGTACGCTTCGGCGTCGGCCAGCTTGCGGCGCGAATCGGCTTCGCCGGTCGCTTCGATCACACGCGCCTGGGCTGCGCCTTCGGACGTCTTGATGCGCGAGGTCTTTTCGGCCTCCGCTTCCAGCCTGCGCTGCTCGATCTGCTTCTGCTTGAACGGCAGCACGTGCGCCATGGCCTGCTCCTGCGCCCTGGCGGCGATAATCTGCTCGTTGCCGGCCGCTTCGGCCGCTTTTTCGCGCTTGATCTTGTCGGCGTCCGCTTCGAGCGCGGTCTGCTTGACCTGCTTTTCCTTCAGTTCGAGCGTGTAGCGCATCTTCTCGGTCTGCAGTTCCTCGGCCAGCAGCGTTTCCATTCCGGCCATGTACTCGCGCGGCAGCGTGATCTTGCCGATCGTGACATGGCGCAGCAAGATGCCATCGGCCGCCAGCTTGGGTTTGAGTTCGGCCTCGATCACTTGCTGGATTTCGGCGCGCTTGCTGGAAAAAATCTCGCGCACGGTGTAGCGCGTAACCACTTTATAGATCACGCCCTGCACCGCCGGGTCGATCACGGCGCTGCTGATATCGTCCGGCAGGGTTTGCGCCACCGCGACCAGCTTGGCCGGGTCGATCGCATAACGCACGCTCAAGTCCACGCCCAGCGCCAGCCCTTCGACCGACTGGTAGGGCTGATCGCCGCGCCCGGCCGGCTTGTAGATCTGGTCCAGCACCGGCAACTGGCGCAGTTCATGCACGCCGGGTATCAGCATCACAGTACCGTCGCGCACCACGCTGGCCGCGCCGCTCAACTGGTTGAGGCGGACGCCCACATTGCCGCGCTCAATCTTGGCCACCGGAGGATGCTTCACCAGCAGGTAACCGGCGCCGCCGATGGCGCACAGCGCCAGCACGCTGCGCAGGCCCGGACGCGGCAGCACGCCCGCGCCGGAACGCGCCACCGCGCGCGCGCCCGCCGCGCCCTTGCCCAGCACCGCACGCACCGCCAACACTACCTTCTTGATCCGATCGGACATTTGCCTCACCTATTCAGTTTGCCGGTCCTGCACCCGCATGACCCTGAGACGTATCGTGCGCGCCATGGGGTGGAAGTATCAATCCGTGCCCCGGGCCAGAACCCTCACCGGGCGGAGCTTTCGCAGCGCCGTGTGAAGAAAAGCTCACAGGCCCCGTATGACTTTTCAGCCAAAAGCGTGGATACTGGCACCCTCACCAATCAGCAGGAGCAGCCCATGCCCAGAGTGGCCGTCATCGAGGACGACCTCCCGACCAGTAACCAGTTGCGCAGCTGGATCGAGGCGGCCAGACCGGGCATCGTCGTCGACCAGTGGTTCAGCCGCGACGAGGCCGAGGCGGCAATCGCGCGCGAGCGCTACGACCTGGTGGTGCTCGACATCGAGCTGGGACGCGAGCGTCACGCGGGCGTGGCCATCATCAACGCCATCAACAAGAAGCACGCGACGCCGGTGCTGGTGGTGTCGGCCATGCCGGCCACCATTTACCGCAGCATCATGAAGGCGCTCGACGCCTGGGACTATCTGCAAAAAGCCACCTTCGAGGAAGCCGACTTCACCGATACCTTCCTGGAGATCTTGCGCGCGGTCAAGGAGCGCGACAAGCCGGCCCCGGACGCCGACGAACTGGCCATGGACCCGCTGCGCCAGCGCTCGCCCACCTGGCGCGGCCAGCGCATCAACCTGCCGCTGACGGCGCAGCGCATCCTGGCGGCCCTGTTCGCGCGGCGCGGCCAGGTGGTGTCGTACGAAGAGTTGTACGAGGTGGTCAAGAGTGGCCGCAACCGCGACAACATCCGCAAGCACGTGAGCACCATCCGCGACGCCTTCCGCGAGATCGATCCGGCCTTCGAGTGCATCGAGAACGTGCCGATGCGCGGTTTTCGCTGGGCCGACTAAATGACACCGCGCCGGCCCTGGTTCGCGCCCTACCGCCTGCGCATCCTGCTGCGCGCGGCCTTCCTGCTGCTGGCCCTGGCCACCCTCGGCCTGGCCGTCTCGGTGCTGCAGCAGGAAAAGCAGCTCAGTTACACCAGCTACCAGGCCAGCTTCCGCAAGACCGGGGAGCAGATCAGCGCCACCCTGCGCCATCCGGCCGGACAGCTTGCACTGCTCAATCCTCCGTCGCTTGGCGCGGCCGCACCTGGCCTGCGCCCGCTGCTGCTGCCGTTTCCCGCGCTCGACTTCGACGACCAGCAAAAGGTGCAGCAAGCCGTGGCCATGTCGGGCTGCATGCGCCAGTTCGGACCCAGCGCCAGCCTGTGCGCGGCCATCGGCAATAATCCCTGGGCCGGTGGCTTCATCTACGTGGCCGGCAGCGTCGATCTGGCGCGCCTGGTCTCGCACCGCAGCGGCGATGAAGTGCTGAACCAGTCGCACCGGGTGCGCATCAAGGTGTCGCTGCGAGGACGCACCTATCAGTGGATCGCCCCGTTCGAGGAAGAAGCGCGCCAGCCGGCCGGCCCGTACGCCCCCCTGCGCGGACGGCTGACCGGCTTTAACGCGGACGACGAGGGCCGCAAGCACACCCGCCCCGTGAAGGATTTCCGCGGCTGGATGTGGCAGAACGCCCAGTGCAACGAGCCCACCGCCGGCGCCAATCCGGACACCTGCCCGCGCAATGCCTTCTTTTCGGTGCGCCTGCCGGTCAGCGTGCTGCAGGAAGACCTGTTCGGAGATGACAGCACGCGCCGCGTCTGGCCGCCGGCCGATCTCGATCAGATCCGCGTCAGCGTGGTACTGCTCGCACCCGGCGAAGGGGCGGTGGTGCTCGACAGCGACCAGACCAGCGCGGCGAGCGGCTTCTCGCTGGCCGACCTGGCCCCCATGCTGCTGCCGGGCGAAACCCTGCGCATCGACAAAGCCGGCGCCACCGGCGCGGTCACGACACCCGCGCTGATCAAGCTGGCCGGCGCCAGCGGCACCGAAGACGCGTCGCAGCACGTCCTCACGGCCCTGATCCGGCGCCTGCCGGTCGATACCTACGACACTCCGCTGGCTGCGACCCACCGCATCGCCACGCCGCTGGGCAGCTACGACGTAGTGCTGGCCGGCGACGTGCGCAGCGTCAGCCAGAGCCTGGGCGTGGTGGCCAGCCGCATGGCCTGGTTCGTCGGCGCCATGCTGCTGGCGCTGATGCTGGCCTGGCTGGTGATCGAGATCGGCATCATCAGCCGCATCAAGGAACTGATCGACCGTGCCGATTCGGTGGCGCGCACCGTCAAGGAGCGCGGCGACGCGTCGCAGCCCGACCTGTCGGACCTGCGCGGGGAAGATGAACTGGGCGTGCTGGCCACCTGCCTGCACGACCTGCTGCGCCGCGTGCGCGAGGATGTCGAACGTGAAGCCATCCGCGCGGAACAGGAGCGCGACATGTGGCACGCGGTCGGTCACGAGATCATGTCGCCGTTGCAGTCGCTGATGGCGCTGCACGGTACTGACGGGGGCGATGACAACCCGAGCGTGCGCTACGTGGTCCGCATGCAGCAAGCGATCCGCGTGCTGTACGGACGCGCCTCGCCCAGCGAAGCGTTCCAGTCGACCGTGCTGCAGGTGACCGAAGTCGATCTGACCGCCTTTTTGCGCAACGTGGCGGCCAACGCCCCCTGCGCCGGCATCACCGATGTGGTCTTTCACGGCGCGCCGCAGGCGGTGCTGGTGCGGGCCGACGAATATTCGCTGGAAGACGTGGTCACCCATGTGCTGGTCAACGCCCAGCGCTACCGCCTGCCCGGCACCAGCATCGACATCACGCTCGACGCCAGCGAAACGAGTGCCGGCGTCACCATCGCCAACCGTGGTCCGACCATCGCCTCCGATGTCATCGGCACCATTTTCGAGTATGGCGTGTCGGACCAGGAAGAAGCTGGCGCACACGGCAACCGTGGCCAGGGCCTGTTCGTGGCCCGGACCTACATGGCGAAGATGGGCGGCACCATCGTCGCCAAGAACCTCGACGACGGGGTCGCCTTCGTGCTCACGCTGCAGCGCGGCGCCGCCTAGATGTTCATTGCCTGATTTACAAGCAGTTCTGCCCCGGGTTACTATTCATCCCTATTCAATTATAGGCAGACGCGGTGAGACTGATTCGTACAACCCGCCTGGTACGCAGGCAAAAACACAGCGTGGTCGAATGCGAAATCGACCTGTGCGAACTGCCCGACGGCGATGAGCGCTACCTCGTCAACGTGCGCCAGGGCCGCAGCGGCGACGAGTGGCGCGACGCGACGCGCACGCCGCAGCCGGTCGGCCTGGCCACGGCGGAACACCTCTTTGCCCAATTGCTGGCCGAACGCCAGGCGCAGGGCTTCACCGACGCGGCGGCCCTGCCGCTCGCGCGCCTGGACGACTCCGCGCCAGTGGCGCCGCCGACTGCCGAACGGCGCGCGGCCGACGCCGTGCTGCTTGGCCGGCTGGACCCCGGCGTCTGGCGGCGCCTCAAGGACCAGCAGCGCACCCGCACCGCATGGCGCATCGGCGAACGCCGGCTGGCCGCCGCGGTACCGTTGATGGTCGGCCTGATCGGGCGTGGCACCTCCGCACTCGATTACTGCCTGGCCTGGGCCATCGGCCGCTGTGGCGACGCCGGCGCGACCCAGGCGATGCTCGAACTGACCGCACGCGGCAGCTCCGATGCGGTGCGCCGCATCGCCCGGCAAGCGTGGCTGCAACTGGCCGGGGACGCGGCGCTGGCCCAGAACGCCGCGCAGCTGACCGGCGACTGGCCGGCGCGCCTGCGCGAAGCCTGGGCCGCGCGCGACGAGGAAGCGATTGCGCAGCTGTGCGCGCGCCCCGATCAATGGACCTCGCTGTCGCTGTCGGACTGGCTCGAGCAGCTCGATCAGGTGGCGCTGGCCGACCCGCTGGCGCGCGCCATCCTGCTGGCGCAACTGCGCCAACTGCCTCTGCGCGCGGGCACCTTCCGCGCCGTGCGGCATCTGTACAAGGCCGCCGAAATGCGCGACGACGGCGAGCTGTTTGGCCTGCTGCAGCAACGCTTCGACACCACGGCGGCCCAGACCTCCAGCACGTATGTGCGCATCGACCGCAAATGGGTGCCCTACGCGGAAATGGCGGCCCGGCCCGACAGCACCGTCGCCTACAGCACGCGCACGCGCGCCTACCTGCGCCTGCGCGGCTGGCGCACGCTGCGCCGTCTCGGCCAGGACAACGACCCGGCCTTCGTCACGATGGCGCTCGGCGCCTTGATGGCGATGGATGACGCCGACGCCGGCCAGCCCTACACACGCGAGGGCCGCTATTTCATGCGCGCCAACCGCACGTATGACACCTACAGCCACTGGACCATGTTCAACCGCCTGCTGCGCAGCCATGGCGCCTGGACTGGCAACCGCAGTGGCAGCAGCTGGTTCCAGGTCGGCCCGATCGTGCCCGCCAACGGACGCGAAGAAGCGTTTCCCGCGCTGTGGGATGCGCGTCCCACAGCCCTGCTCTTGCTGATGCAGCGCAGCCGCTGCGAGGGCGTGCACGCCTTTGCGGCGCGCGCCCTGAGCGGCAACGCCGCCTTTTGCGAGCGCATCACGCTCGACGAACTGGGCGCGCTTTTGCGCAGCCCTTACAGCGAGACCGCCAGTTTCGCCTTCCAGCTGTGCCGCCAGCGCTTTGCCGACGGCGTGCCGGATACCCGCTGGCTGCTGTTGCTGCTGCAATCGAGCCTGCCGGAGGCGCGTACCTTCGCGCTGGAATGCATCAGCCGCGCGCCGGACCACTACTGCGCCGACGCGCTGCTGGTCGCCACCCTGGCCTGCTCGCCCGATGAAGCGGTGCGCCGCCATGGCCGCATGCTGTGCCAGTGCGCGCTGGCCCTGCCCGGCCAGGCCGACGCCATCGTCCTGCTGCTGCTCGACTGGCTGGACAACTGCGGCGACCTCGATCAGGCCGAGATGGTGGTGCCGGCCATCGCCGCCGACCTGGTATGGCTGCTCGACCGTCCCCTGCACACGGCTGCGGCGCTCGCGCCGTATGCGCGCCTGCTTGCCCTGCTCGCGCACCGGCTGGCCAGCGTGCGCATCGCCGCCGGCGAATGGCTGCTGCGCCATGCCGAGCCGGCGGGCGCGATCCCGCCGGCCACCCTGGCGGCGCTGCTGCAGGAAGCGGATGCGGGCGTGCGCGCGGTCGGCATCAAGCTCTTTAGCGCACTGCCGGAGCACCTGCTGGCGGATCAGGCCTTGCTGTTCGCCGTGTTCTGCACCCACCCGGATCCGGACGTGCGGCGCGCCATCGACGGTGCCTTGCAGCGCATAGCGCCGAACGACGCCACATTCCGCGCCACCCTGCTGCCGCTGCTGCTCGATACCCTGTTCCACAGCGAACCGGCCGACGGCGTGCACGCGGACCTGATCGCATGGATCCTGGGGCCGCTCAATTCGGGCGCCGACCACCTCGACCGCGCGCTGCTGGTGCGCCTGTTGGCCGCGCGCAGCAAGGGCGCGCAACTGCTCGGTGCCCAGATGCTGCCGCGCTTCGCCAACACGCAGTTCAGCGTGGCCGAATGGGCGCAGTTTGGCCGCAATGAAAACGCCAGCGTGCGGCGCTGGGCCTGTGCGGCCTTTACCGAACACGCAGCCCTGGTGCGCACCCAGATGGAAGCGGCGCTGCGCCTGCTCGACAGCAGCTGGGACGATACCCGCGCCTTCGCGCGCGAGTTCTTCAGCAAGCAGTGCGGCACCGAAGACTGGAATCCGTCACTGCTGGTGAGCCTGTGCGACCATCTCGATCCAGAAGTGCAGCGCTTTGGGCGCACCATGCTCACGACCCATTTCGACGTCGCCGACGTCACCGAATACATGCTCAAACTTAGCCAGCATCCGTCCGCCAACATGCAGCTGTTCGTCAGCGGCTGGCTCGCCAGCGCAAGCGCCGGCGACCTGTCCAAGCTGGAACGCCTCGAACCGTACTTTTTGAACGTGCTGTCGCAGGTCAACCGCGGCCGGGTGGTCAAGAACCGCGTGCTCGACTTCCTGCGCGCGCAGGCGCAGGCATCGGAGGCGATTGCCGCTTTTGTTGCGCGCCTGTTCGCGCGCCAGGTGCTCACGGTCGCCATCGCCGACAAGGCGCAGTACATCGAGGGACTGCGTGCGATCCAGGAACGCTTTCCGGCCCTGCCGGCGGTGATGACCATCGAGCCGCCGCGCGCGCATGCGAACCTGCGGGGACCACAATGAAATTCGAGTACCGCTACTACGGCGCCAGCACCGTCAGCAACAGCGCCTCAAGCACCGAGATGCGCTTCGCGCCCGACACCCTGCGTCCGCCGACCCATTTTGTCGCCCAGCTGAACAAGCACATTCCCTTCCGCGAAGCCATCTCCGCGCTGCACGACGTCGTGGTGGCCGACCAGCGCTACCAGCCGCCCGACAAGACCGCGTACCTGGCATGGCGCGCCCAGAATGAAGACCCGGCGCTGGCGGAACTGATCGACCGCAATGCGGACCTGCGCGCGCGCATGGCGCCATTGAGCGAGGAGCTCAAGGCGCTGCGGGCGCAAAAGAGCATCATCCTCAAGCCTTTCGCCGCAGCCCAGGCCAAATACTTCGACTATATATACAAGGCCAATTTCGACGCCTGGGTGGTACTCGACCCGGTGATCACGGTTCATCCCGACCGCGTGTTCTTCGAGTGCTTCAGCCGCGACGAATCGAGCTACGCCTCGCTCAGCTGCAGCCACAATGTGTTCGACCGCGTGGGCGACTTCGCCTGCGGCACCACCAACGTCGACTACTCGGAAGGCCTGTACGGCGAATTCCAGAAGATCCGCGACTACAAAACGACCCGCCTGGCGATCGATCCAAGCGGCTTCCAGGTCGCTACCGCTGGCGATCCATCGTTCAAGGAAGAGAAGATCGACGTGCCGGAAACCTGGGTGCGCGGCTTTCTGCAGGTGAGCAGCGCGATGAACCTGCCGGCGCGCAGGCTCGATCTGCATCCGATGGATGTGCATAATTTCTGCCACCTCCTGCGCCGCAAGAAGGAACGCGTCGGCCCGCGCTCGATCCGCTTCGTGCTCACGCCGGGTGAACCGATCCGCGCGCTGTTCGAGCCGTGGAACGATGAACTGGTGTGCCGCCGCTCGATCTACCAGGGCAATGCGGCCGAAGAAATCCGCATCTGGGGGCGGCGCCGCCTGATGCTGCTCGAACGCCTGATCCCGGTGGCGCACAGCTTTACCGTGCACCTGATGGGCAGCGGCATGCCGAGCTTCTGGATCGCCAACCTGCCGGACATGCAGCTCACGCTCGGCCTGTCCGGCTGGACCGCCAACGACTGGGCGCGCGCCGGCCAGTTCGACCTGCTGGCGCCGCGCGGCGCCGTCGACGACGACAGCAAGGCGCGCATCTTTGCGGCATTGGGACAGCGCTGGTTTGCCACCGCCGACCAGCTGGCGGCCGATACCGGCCTGACGCGCGCCATCGTCGAAAGCGCGCTCACGTTGTACACCCAGGCCGGGCGCGTGATCTATGATCTGACGCAAGGCGTGTACCGGCTGCGCGAGCTGTCGCGCGAACCGTTGCCGCTGGACGTGCTGCGCTTTGCCAGCGCGATCGAAGAAAAGGCGGCGACCCTGCTGGCGGTGCAAAGCCTCTCCGAGCAAGCCAGCGAAGCGCTGCCAGAGGGCGGCCTGCGCCTGCGCGCGCGCAGCAAGGAAAACGGCCGGCCGTACCAGGTCATGCTGCGCCTCGACGCCGACCGGCGCATCGTCGACGGCAGCTGCGAGTGCAACCACTACACCCAGAACCGCATGCACAAGGGGCCGTGCGTGCACATGCTCGTGCTGCGCATGGACCAGGCCAGGCGCGACGCCGCGTGAGCGCGGCACACGCATCTTCACTAACCCACGTATTCAAACCAATGCTTGAGGAGCCCGGAATTCACCTGTTATACTCGCATCAACAAGCACGGCGGGATGGCTCTTGCAAACCGGACGGCGGATCGCCGTCCACGTTGTCAGCTCTTCCCACGCGTCACTGGCACGCTCTTCACTGTGCCGTACCTGCACCAGTAGCGCGACACGGTTTGGCTTCCCTGAAGCCGATCAGCGCCACTGGTGCGGTACGGCGTCGAGTGGAGCGCTCCAGTCCTGCAGGCCCTTCGATGATTATCCTGCCGTGCTTGTGTAGTTTGCGTTTTCCCGACAGTGTTTTCCGTGGCGCTCCTTGCGAGACCAGGACACGATGACTTCCCCTACTCCCTCTCCCTCCGAACTGACGCGCGCGCAGTTGTACGAGCGCATACGCGCCAGCTCCAAAGAAGAAGTCGTGCTGACCGAGATGCAGCGCCTCGGCTTCTGGCCGGCCGACAGCGGCAAGCCGTCGGTCGAAGCGGACCTGATCCGGCGCGAAACGGAACTCACGCAAGCCTTGCAGAAGCTCGGCAGCGAGCTGCATCACCTGCAAAATCCCGAGGCGGCACTGCGCCTGCTGCGCAAGGAGCGCATGGCCAAGGCCAAGGCGCGGCGCGAGGAAACGCGCCAGAAGCGCGCACTGGTGCGCTTCGAGAAGGCGCAATCGTGGCGTCTGCGGCGCGAACACGAAGTGCTGTACCTGGGCGCGGGCGTGTCGGGTGGCCTCAGTCGCGCCGATAGCGACGCCGCAAAACTGGCGGGGCTGGCCATGCCGGTGCTGCACAAGGCGGATGAACTGGCGCAGGCGATGGGCATCGCGCTGTCCGAGCTGCGCTTCCTGGCCTTCGAGCGGCGCGTCTCGCGCATCAGCCATTACCGGCGCTTCGCGATGCCCAAGAAGACCGGCGGCGAGCGGATTATTTCGGCGCCCATGCCGCGCCTGAAACGCGCCCAGTACTGGGTACTCGACAACGTGCTGGCGCGCGCGCCGCTGCACCAGGCGGCGCACGGCTTCGTGCCGGGCCGCTCGATCGTCAGCAATGCGGCGCCGCACGTCGGCCAGGCGGTGGTCATCAATCTGGACCTCAAGGATTTTTTCCCGTCGATCGGCATGCCGCGCATTAAAGGCGTGTTCGCGCAGCTGGGCTACAGCGAGCAGTTGGCAACCGTCCTGGCGCTGCTGTGCACCGAGGCGGCGACCGACGAAGTGCGCATCGATGGCGAAACTTTTTTTGTCGCGCACGGATCGCGTGCGCTGCCGCAGGGCGCGCCGAGCAGTCCCGCGTTGACCAATATTTTGTGCCGCCGGCTCGACGCGCGTTTGCAGGCTTGCGCGGCCAAGCTGGGTTTCAAGTACACGCGCTATGCGGACGACCTGACATTTTCGGGCGACGCCAACGCGCGCAAACTGGCCGGCAAGCTGCTGTGGCGCGCCAAGCAGATCGTCATCGACGAGGGCTTCACGCCGCATCCCGACAAACAGCATGTGATGCGCGACGCGCAGCGCCAGATGGTCACCGGGATCGTGGTCAATCAAAAGCCCTCGCTCGAACGCGAGACCCTGCGGCGTTTTCGCGCCACGCTGTTCCAGCTCGAAAAGGATGGCCCGGAGGGCAAGCAGTGGAACGGCAATACCAATGTCATCGATGCGCTGGAAGGGTATGCGCAGTTCATCCGCATGGTCGATCCGGCCAAGGGCTTGCCGCTGCTGGTGCGCGTGCGCGCCGCGCGGGCGCGGTGGGGAGTGGCCGGCATCGACATGAAGCTGGCGCAGTCGAAGCGCAGCAGTGCGTTCCGGGCGCTCTCGGCCCAGGGCAAGGCACCCTGGGATGGCTGGTGGCAGGCCACCCTGGCGTCAGCGCCGGTGCTGGAAAAAACCGCCGCGCAGCTGGCAGCGGAGAAGAAGGCGCGCAAGGAGGCCGAGGCGCCGGCGCCGCCGCCGACTCCCGTCAACATGACAAAGCCTGCGGCTGCGGATACCCGTGCCGCAGCGCTTCAGCCTCCCCCGGCGGGCGATGCCCCGGCCGATCCGCCTCGTGCCGGAAAACCGGATGGCGATAACAATTTTCGGATGGCGATCGCGGTGCAGGTCGTGTTTGTTTGCGCTTTTGCGCTGACCACGCAACGCGTGCTGCCGAGCGTCTGCATGGCGGTGATCGTGCTGCAATCGGCCATGTTCCGCAAACCGCGCTGGGGGTGGTTCCTGTTTATTGCCCTGATTTGGAGCGCGGTGACGCTCAAGTGGTAAGTGCGGCTGGGTCAGGCGCAGGGTAGTAATAAAGACACCTGCCCATGGTTGAGTAGGAAGCCCGTATTGCCGCCACCACGGCGACTTTCCCTACGCCGCACTGTACAAGATTGACGCCTTTAACAGTGTCAAAAACTTAATATTTTCAGCGTACGTTAAATTGATTTGCATGCAAGAAGCGAGAGGATACGGGCTGACGCGAGCCATTCAGGAGAATGATGGATACCCGGTTTCGCGCAAATGCGTGTTTGC
>NZ_JAQOZV010000091.1:0-17650 GCF_030348125.1 Massilia sp. DJPM01 | reverse complement strand
CTAGGGGCAAAGGCTCATGTCCTTTGCGCCGGAAAGCCAGATCCCGACTGCGCCCTTCCAGGGGCGTATGGTTTGGAGTGGAAATTGTTTCTATAATGCAATAGTGTCTGCGGCAGGCTCAAGCCGGAAACGCGTAGTGAACGGGCCCATTTCCCTGGCGGGTAGTGGGCCTGTTTTGGTCGCCATGGCATCGGCCATCCCTGTGGCCGGCACGCCGATTAATACCATAATCGATATCACTATCGCAGAAAAAGTGATTGGAAAGGCATCCCAAGAATCTTTAGTATTCCTCTATCGCTGACCGAACGACGACATGAGTTCGAGGTGGCATCAGAATAAACAGGAGGAATACATGTCTGAGACGAAGAAGCCGAAACTGCGCTCCGCGCAGTGGTTTGGTACCCAGGATAAAAACGGTTTCATGTACCGCAGCTGGATGAAAAACCAGGGCATTCCCGACCACGAGTTTCAAGGCAAGCCGATCATCGGCATTTGCAATACCTGGTCCGAACTGACTCCCTGCAACGCGCATTTCCGCCAATTGGCCGAACACGTCAAGAAGGGCATTCTCGAAGCCGGCGGTTTCCCGGTCGAATTCCCGGTGTTTTCCAACGGCGAATCGAACCTGCGCCCGACTGCCATGCTCACCCGTAACCTGGCCAGCATGGATGTGGAAGAATCGATCCGCGGCAATCCGATGGATGCGGTGGTGCTGCTGGTCGGCTGCGACAAGACCACGCCGGCCCTGCTGATGGGTGCCGCCAGCGTGGACCTGCCGACCATCGTCGTCAGCGGCGGCCCCATGCTCAACGGTAAGCTGAACGGCAAGAATATCGGTTCCGGCACCGCCGTCTGGCAGTTGCACGAACAGATGAAGGCCGGCACCATCACCCTGCACCAGTTCATGTCCGCCGAATCCGGCATGTCGCGCTCGGCCGGCACCTGCAACACCATGGGTACGGCCTCGACCATGGCCTGCATGGCCGAAGCGCTCGGCACCTCGCTGCCGCACAACGCCGCCATCCCCGCAGTCGATTCGCGCCGCTATGTGCTGGCCCATATGTCGGGCATCCGCATCGTCGAGATGGTGCAGGAAGACTTGCGCCTGTCCAAGATCCTGACGCGCGCAGCGTTCGAGAACGCGATCAAGGTCAACGCCGCCATCGGTGGCTCGACCAACGCCGTGATCCACCTGAAAGCGATTGCCGGCCGCATCGGCGTGCCGCTCGAACTGGAAGACTGGACCGCCATCGGCAAGGGCACTCCGACCATCGTCGACCTGCTGCCATCCGGCCGCTTCCTGATGGAAGAGTTTTACTATGCCGGCGGCTTGCCGGGCGCGATCCGCCGCCTGGGCGAAGGCAAGCTGCTGCCGCACAAGAGCGCGCTGACCGTCAACGGCAAGAGCCTGTGGCAGAACTGCGAAGAAGCACCGATCTATGACGACGAGGTGATCCGTCCGCTGGACAAGCCGCTGATCGAGGATGGCGGCATCTGCATCCTGCGCGGCAACCTGGCGCCGCGTGGCGCCGTGCTCAAGCCGTCGGCCGCCTCGCCGCACCTGATGAAGCACAGCGGCAAGGCCGTCGTGTTCGAGGATTTCGATCACTACAAGAGCCGCATCCTCGATCCGGACCTGGATGTCGATGCCGATTCGATCCTGGTGATGAAAAATTGCGGACCGAAAGGCTATCCCGGCATGGCGGAAGTGGGCAACATGGGCTTGCCGCCCAAGCTGCTGGCCCAGGGCATCGCCGACATGGTGCGCATTTCGGACGCGCGCATGAGCGGCACCGCCTACGGCACCGTGGTGCTGCACGTGGCGCCGGAAGCGATGGCCGGCGGACCGCTGGGCATCGTGCAAGATGGCGACGTCATCGCGCTCGACTGCCACAACGGTAGCCTGAACCTGGAAATTTCGGATGAAGAAATGGCCAGCCGCCTGGCCGCCCGTGCCGGATCGCAAGCGCCGGTGGCCAAGAGCGGCTACCAGAAGCTCTATATCGACCACGTGCTGCAAGCCGATGAAGGCTGCGACTTCGACTTCCTGCTCGGCAGCCGCGGTTCGGCCGTCCCACGCCATTCCCATTAAAGCGCCCGGTGCCGGCCTGACATCCGGACACGGGCTTATCCGCTTAGCGCTTGAGCCTGTGTCCATTTGCCGGAGCCGACGCCGCAGGCTTGTCATTACCGGAAATCACCATGTTACTCGTCCAATTTACCAATGACGCCGGCGCGCGCCGCGTTGCCGTGCTTGAGCAAGACCGGCTGCGCGTCGTCGATGGCTACGCCAGCACCTATGCCCTGGCGCGCCAGGCGATCGCCAGCAAGACCAAGCTGGCCGAACTGGCGGGCGCCGCCATCGGTTCCGAACTGCACTCCTACGACATCGTCGCTAGCTCGGGCCGCCTGCTGGCCCCGCTCGACCATGCCGATGCGGCCCATTGCTACGTCACCGGTACCGGCCTGACCCACCTCGGCAGCGCCGACACGCGCGACGCGATGCACAAGAAGATCGGCGGCGATGTCGAGACCCTGAGCGACAGCATGAAAATGTTCCGTATGGGCGTGGAAGGCGGCAAGCCGGCCGAGGGCGCGCGCGGCGTCCAGCCGGAATGGTTCTACAAGGGCGACGGCTCGGTGGTGCGCGCCAGCGGCCAGCCTTTGCTGATGCCCGACTTCGCCCTCGATGGCGGCGAAGAGCCGGAAATCGCCGGCCTGTACCTGATCGGCGACGATGGCCAGCCGCACCGCCTGGGTTACGCCATCGGCAATGAATTTTCGGACCACGTGACCGAGCGCCAGAATTATCTGTACCTGGCCCATTCCAAGCTGCGCAATTGCGGCCTGGGCCCCGCTTTGCTGGTGGGCGAACTGCCTCTTCATGTGGCCGGCACCTCGCGCATCATCGCGGCCGACGGCAAGGTGCGCTGGGAAAAGGCGTTCGTCAGCGGCGAGCAGAATATGTCGCACTCGATCACCAACCTGGAATACCACCATTTCAAATACGGCCTGTTCAACCGCGCCGGCGATGTCCACATCCATTTCTTCGGCAGCGCCACCTTGAGCGTGGCCGACAACATCACGGTCCTGGCCGGCGAAACGTTCGAGATCGCGTCTCCGGTCTTCGGTCCGGCCCTGCGCAACCGCCTCGACCGCGAAACATCCACCTTTACGAAAGTGAACGCTTTATGACCATGACCGGTGCAGCACTGATTGGCGGACACGCAGTTCGCGGCAATGGCGGCGCATTCCAGGCATTCGACCCGGCCACCCGCGCGCCGATCGAACCATCTTTCCACCTGGTCGATGCCGCCCAGATCGACGAGGCTTGCCGCCTGGCGGAGGCCGCGTTCGACCCATTCCGCGCCACCAGCAACGAGGCACGCGCGACGTTCCTGGAAACCATCGGCGCCCAGATCCTGGAACTCGGCGACGAGCTGATCGTGCGCGCGATGACGGAATCGGGCCTGCCGCGTGCCCGCCTCGAAGGCGAGCGTGGCCGCACCATGGGCCAGCTCAAGCTGTTCGCCGACCTGCTGCGCGAAGGCTCGTGGGCCGATGTGCGTATTGACAGCGCCTTGCCTGGCCGTCAGCCCTTGCCGCGTCCCGACCTGCGCCTGCGCATGATCGGGCTGGGTCCGGTTGCAGTATTCGCGGCGAGTAACTTCCCGCTGGCGTTTTCGGTGGCTGGCGGCGACACGGCTGGCGCGCTGGCAGCCGGTTGCCCGGTTGTGCTGAAAGCCCATTCCGCCCATCCGGGCACGTCCGAACTGGTAGCGCGCGCCGTGGTCAAGGCGATTGAACTGTGCAAGCTGCCGGCCGGCGTGTTCGCGCTGCTGACCGGTACCGGCAACGGCATCGGCCAGGCTCTGGTGGCGCATCCATCGATCAAGGCGGTCGGCTTTACCGGTTCGCGTTCCGGCGGACAAGCGCTGATGGCCGTGGCCGCCGCGCGTGCGCAGCCGATTCCCGTGTATGCGGAAATGAGCAGCATCAATCCCTTTTTCCTGATGCCGGAAGCGCTGGCCGCGCGCGGCGAGCAGATCGCTACTGCCTTTGCCGCGTCGATGACGATGGGCGTAGGCCAGTTCTGCACCAATCCGGGCCTCGTGCTCGGCTTGAAGGGACCGGACTTCGACCGCTTTGCCGACAAGGCCGCGCAGGCGCTGTCAAGCATCGAAGCGGGGATCATGCTGACGGCGGGTATCGCTTCGGCGTATCAGAGCGGCGTGCACAAGCTGGCGCAGCACGCGGCGGTGGATGCCTTGAAGGAAGCGATGCACACGGAAGGCAAGGGCGGTCCCGCGCTGTTCCGTACCAGCGGCAAGGCATTCCTGACCGAACCAGCGCTGCATGGCGAGATTTTCGGGCCGGCATCCTTGCTGGTCGCTTGCGACAGCGTCGATGAAATGCGCGCCATCACCGAAAGCCTGGAAGGCCAGTTGACGGCCACGGTGCAGATGGATGAGGGCGATACGGAACTGGTGCGTGCCTTGCTGCCTGTGCTGGAACGCAAAGCCGGGCGGATTCTGGCCAACGGCATGCCGACTGGCGTGGAAGTGTCGACCGCGATGGTGCATGGCGGACCGTTTCCTGCAACCTCGGATGGGCGCAGCAGCTCGGTGGGAACGGCGGCGATCCAGCGCTTCCTGCGGCCGGTGTGCTACCAGAACCTGGCGCAGGGTTTGTTGCCAGACGTGCTGCGTGACGATAATGTGGGCGTATGGCGCCGGCGGGATGGGGCGTTGACGAAGGCTTGAGCATCCGTTCACGGTAATGCTGTCTTTCCCGTTACGTTCTGCTGCGTCGTTCCCTCCGAGTGCCGCCTTGGCGCCGGAACGACGGGGGAAGGCGCGGGGGCGACGCTTGGTAAATAGTTGGAGAAAATATGAAAAAAACAGCCACCTACCCGAGCCTTCAAGGCAAACGGGTCTTCATCACCGGCGGCGGCACCGGCATCGGCGAGTCGCTGGTGGCCTCCTTCGCCGCCCAGGGCGCGCAGGTCGCCTTCGTCGACATCGTGCGACGCCAGCGCAGCGCTGTGCCTGCGCATCGCCGCATCCGGCGCGCCGGCGCCGCTCTTCCGCTACTGCGACATCACGGATATCCCGGCCCTGCAAGCCACGATGGCCGAGCTGGCAGCCCAGCTGGGCGACTTCGACATCCTGGTCAACAACGCGGCCAACGACCAGCGCCACCAGACCGAAGAAGTCAGCGTTGAATTCTACGACCAGCGCATCGCCATCAACCAGCGCCCCATGTTTTTCACCTGCCAGACGGTACTGGGCGGCATGAAGAACAAGGGCGCCGGTTCCATCATCAACGTCGGTTCCATGTCGTGGCACGCCAAGAACGGCGGCTACCCGGTGTACGCGGCCACCAAGGCGGCCACGGTGGGCTTGACCCGTGGCCTGGCGCGCGACTTCGGCGCCCATGGCATCCGCGTCAACACGGTCACGCCCGGCTGGGTGATGACCCAGCGCCAGCTCGACCTGTGGGTGGACGACGCCGGCAAGGCCGACATCAAGCGCAACCAGTGCCTGCCCGGTCCGCTGATGCCGGACGACATATCGGCCATGATCCTGTTCCTCGCGTCCGACGACAGCGCCATGTGCACCGGGCAGGATTTCATCGTCGATGCCGGCTGGATCTAAAACCGCTTTCACGTACTAGCCAAAATAAAAACGATTCAGGAGACAGCATGAACATCATCAAACAAAGCATCGCCGCCATCAGTTTGGTCACCATCAGCGCGTGGCCCGCGTTCGCCGCCAATCAGGTCAGTGTGACGATCGATGCCGGCAAGCCGGGTCCGGTCATCAACAAGAATGTCTACGGCCAATTCGCCGAACACCTCGGTACCGGCATCTACGAAGGCATGTACGTCGGCACCAGCTCGAAAATTCCGAACACCAAGGGCTGGCGCAATGACGTCGTCGGCGCCCTCAAGCAATTGCACGTGCCGCTGGTGCGCTGGCCGGGCGGCTGCTTCGCTGATGAATACCACTGGAAAGACGGCGTTGGCCCGCGCGCCAAGCGGCCGGTCAAGGTCAATACCAACTGGGGCGGCGTGGAAGAGAGCAACGCCGTCGGCACGCACGAATTCTTCGACCTGGTCGATTTGCTGGGGGCCGACGCCTACGTGAACGGCAACCTCGGCTCCGGCAGCGTGCAGGAAATGGCGGACTGGGTCGAGTACATGACGTCCGACAGCAAATCGAGCCTGGCCAATCTGCGCCGCAAGAATGGCCGCGAGAAACCGTTCAAGGTGGCGTATTTCGCGATCGGTAACGAAGCCTGGGGTTGCGGCGGCAATATGACGCCTGAGCACTACACCAATCTGTACAAGAATTACGAAACGATGCTCAAGGCGCCGAAGGAAAGCCGGCCGTTGATGATCGCCAGCGGCGGCAACGACGACGATACCAAGTGGACCGACGTGATCAGCAAGAATGCGAAGGCCCAGACCTCGGGCATCAGCTTCCACTATTACACTATTCCGACTGGCAAGTGGGAAGGCAAGGGCGCGGCCACCGGTTTTGCCGAGCCGCACTGGATTTCGACCCTGGCGAACACCTTGAAAATCGAGTCGATGATCAAGAACAACGTCGCGGTGCTGGACAAGAACGATCCGGAGAAAAAGATCGGCCTGTACGTGGATGAATGGGGCACCTGGTACGACGTGGAAACCGGCACCACGCCGGGCTTCCTGTACCAGCAGAACACGCTGCGCGACGCGGTGGTGGCTGCGCTCAACTTCAATATTTTTCACCAGCACGCCGACCGCGTCCAGATGACCAATATTGCGCAGATGGTCAATGTGCTGCAGGCCATGATCCTGACGGAAAAGGACAAGATGCTCCTGACCCCGACGTATCACGCTTTCCACATGTATGTGCCGTTCCAGGATGCGACCTCGCTGCCGGTGACGGTGGCGGACGACAAGGCCTACACGCTGGGTGAGGCGACGATTCCGGGGATCAGTGCTTCGGCGGCGCGTGCCAAGGATGGCAAGCTGTACCTGTCGCTGGTGAATACGAATCCGGGCCAGCCGGCTGATGTGGTAGTGAATGTGGCGGGCAAGCAGTTGGCGGGTGCAAATGGCCGCGTGCTGACGGCAACGGCGATGGATGCGCACAACACCTTCCAGAACCCGCAGGCCATCAAACCGGCGCCGTTCAGTGCGAAAGCGAGTGGCGATAAGCTGACGGTGACGGTGCCGGCGAAAGCTGTGGTGGTGGTTGCCTTGGAAGACTAACCAGCCCATCCTTATACCTTTTACCTTTTACCTTTACCCTGCGCTCCGTCATTCCCGCGCCGCCTTGGCGCGGGAACGACGTATTTTCGTTCTTGGGAATTATTATGCGTCCACCGATCCAAGCCCTTGTCTTCATCACCAGCCTGATCTTCACCACCGCCACCCACGCCAAACAAGTCAGCGTCCACGACCCCGTCCTGGCCAAGGAAGGCAACACCTTCTACCTGTTCAGCACCGGCCCCGGCATCACCTTCTACAGTTCCACCGACATGCGCGACTGGAAGGAAGAAGGCCGCGTCTTCCCCGGCGAACCTGCCTGGGCCAAAAAGGCCGCCCCGACCTTCAACGACCACATCTGGGCGCCGGACATCTCCTTCCACAACGGTAAATACTACCTCTACTACTCCGTCTCCGGTTTCGGCAAAAACACCTCCGGCATCGGCGTCACCACCAACGCCACCCTGAACCCGCGCGCGGCCAACTATCAATGGCAAGACCAGGGCATGGTCCTGCAATCGATCCCCGGGCGCGACAACTGGAACGCCATCGACCCCAACATCGTCGCCGACAGCGGCGGCACGCCGTGGATGTCGTTCGGCTCGTTCTGGAGCGGCATCAAACTGGTCAAGCTGGACGCCTCCCGCACCCGCCTGGCCGAGCCGCAGGCATGGCACACCATTGCCCAGCGTACGCGGCCGGCCGGCGTTCCGGAGGAAGATGCGGGCCCGGCGGAAATCGAAGCCCCGCACATCCTCGAGAAGAATGGCTACTACTATCTATTCGTCTCCTGGGGCCTGTGCTGCAAGAAAGAAGCGAGCACCTACCACGTGGTAATGGGCCGCTCGAAAGGCGTCACCGGACCCTACCTCGACCGTGCCGGCAAGGACATGGCCAAGGGCGGCGGTTCGCTGCTCATCGAGGGCAATGCGCAGTGGAAGGGTGTCGGCCACAACAGCGCCTACACCATCGACGGCAAGGACTTGCTGGTCATGCACGCCTACGAAACGGCGGACAATTACCTGCAAAAGCTCAAAATCCTCGACATGAAATGGGACAAGGATGGCTGGCCATCAGTCGACCCGAAAGACCTTGACCGCTATCAGAGCAAGCAACAATAAGGCGCCATGAGACACCTCCTTGCACCCGCTTTCCGGACGACGGCAAGACGCGGCTGACGATTGAATCGGACCAGCAATTCGCGCTCAAGCTGCGCTATCCGGGCTGGGTCAGGCGCGGGGCGATGCAAGTAAAGGTCAATGGCACGGCGGTAACGGTCGACGGCGGGCCGGGTGCGTACGTCAGCTGGTGGCGCGCGTGGCTTCGACGCCAGCCAATCTGGCGCTGACGCAGGCGGCAACGGCGCGCGGCGAGGCGCAACGGCTGGCGCTGGACGCGCTGACCATCGATCAGGTGGCAGCGGGCGAGCAGCAGCCGGAGTCGGATCACGGCTACCAGGCGGACGGCGGCGATGCGGGCGTGAACAAGGGCCGCCATTGGCGCCATGCGAGCGGCTGGTTCAGCTATGCGCTGAACGACCCCACGCTGGAAGCGGCTGCGCTCAGGCTCAGTTTCTCGACGCTGGATGCGGGACGCGAGTTTGACGTGCTGCTCACTGGCGCGACGATTGCCGCGGTGGAGCTCGATGCGCCACCGGGGCAAGCGATGTATACACGCGATGTTGCAATTCCGACGGCAATGGTCGCAGCCTCGGGTGGAAAACTGGTCGTGAAATTCGTGGCCAGGCCGGGGGCGATAGCGGGCGGATTGCATGGACTCGGGCTATTGCGCGGGGCTCAGCAAGGAGAGATACCGATTTCGATATCTCATACGTCAAAAAATTGATTGGATGGCTATGTGACTTTCTCCTAACATACAATAATAAAACGGAGTCCCGAATTCCCCCCTACAAAAACAGGAGACAACATATGAACACCACCCGCAGGGCCGTTCTGGCCACCGCATTGCTCGGCGCTTTCACCACCTTTCCCGCGCTGGCCGCCAAACCACTGACCATCGGCTTTTCCCAGGTCGGCGCCGAAAGCGAATGGCGCACCGCCAATACCCTGTCGATCAAGGATGCCGCCAAGAAGGAAGGCGTCAACCTGAAGTTTGCCGACGCCCAGCAGCGCCAGGAAAACCAGGTCAAGGCGATCCGCTCCTTCATCGCCCAGCGCGTCGACGTGATCGCCTTCTCGCCGGTGGTGGAATCGGGCTGGGAAACCGTGCTGCGCGAAGCCAGGGACGCCAAAATCCCCGTCATCCTCACCGATCGTGCCGTCAACGTGACCGATCAGTCGCTGTATGCCGCCTTCATCGGTTCCGACTTCGTCGAGGAAGGCCGCCGCGCCGGCCGCTGGCTCATCGAACGCGCCGCCAAAACCCCGGATCGCACCTTTAACATCGTCGAACTCCAGGGCACCGTCGGCTCGGCACCTGCCATCGACCGCAAGAACGGCTTTGCCGAAGTCATCGCCGCCAATCCCAAGCTGAAAATCACGCGCTCCCAGACCGGCGACTTCACCCGCGCCAAGGGCAAGGAAGTGATGGAAGCTTTCCTCAAGGCGCAAGGCAAGAGCATTAATGTGCTCTACGCGCACAACGACGACATGGCCATCGGCGCCATCCAGGCGATCGAAGAGGCCGGCCTGAAACCCGGCGTCGATATCCTGGTGATTTCGATCGACGGCGTCAAAGGCGCGTTCCAGGCCATGATCGCCGGCAAGATGAACGTCACCGTCGAGTGCAGCCCGCTGCTCGGACCGCAGCTGATGTTGATCGCGCGCGACGTGGTGGCAGGCAAGCCTGTGCCGAAGCGCATCACAACGGTCGAGGGCGTGTTCCCGGCTGAAGTGGCTGCCAAGGAACTGCCAAACCGCAAATACTAGGCTGGGACATGAGTCAGGCAATGCAAGCCGATTCTCCGGTGCTGGAGCTGCGCGGCATCAGCAAGCAGTTTCCCGGTGTGAAGGCACTCAGCGACGTGGGCCTTCAGCTGTATCCGGGGGAAGTCCACACCCTGATGGGCCAGAACGGGGCCGGCAAGTCGACCCTGATCAAGGTGCTCACCGGCGTGTATGCACCCGACAGCGGCACCATCATGATGGAAGGGCAGGAGATCCGCCCGGGCTCGACCCAGGATGCGCAGCGCCTCGGCATCAGCACGGTGTATCAGGAAGTGAACCTGTGCCCGAACCTGTCGGTGGCCGAGAACATTTTCATCGGCCGCTATCCGCGCAAGTTCGGCATGGTGGACTGGACCGGCATGCGGACGCAGGCTGCCATCTTGCTGGAACAGCTGGAAGTGCGCATCGACGTGCGCGCCCAGTTGTCCAGCTTTCCGCTGGCGATCCAGCAGATGGTGGCGATTTCCCGCGCGCTGAACATTTCCGCGCGCGTACTCATTCTCGACGAACCGACATCCAGCCTGGACGAGGCGGAAGTGCAGTTGCTGTTTCGCGTGCTGCGCAAGCTGCGCGAGCAGGGCATGGCGATCCTGTTCGTCACCCACTTTCTCGACCAGACCTATGCGATTTCGGACCGCATCACCGTCATGCGCAACGGCGAACGCGAGGGTGAATACGCCTGCGCCGAGCTGTCGCGCCTGGCACTGGTGAACAAGATGGTCGGCGCGCCCGATGCCAGCGAGCACCCGGCCGAGATGGTCCATGCGAGCGCCGCGCAGGCGGCCCCGGCCACCTTGCTGCAAGCCCGCGCCCTGGGACGCAAGGGCGCGCTGGCGCCGCTCGACCTTGATATCCGTGCTGGCGAAATGCTGGGCCTGTGCGGCCTGCTCGGTTCCGGCCGCACCGAGGCGGCACGCCTGCTGTTCGGGGCCGACAAGGCCGACAGCGGCACGATCCGCATCGGCGAACGCACCCAGCCGTTCAGCTCGCCGCGCGAGGCCATCGAAGCCGGCATTGGCTTTTGCTCGGAAGACCGCAAGCATGAGGGCGCGATCCTGGCACTGTCGGTGCGCGAAAACATGATCCTGGCCTTGCAGGCGCGCGCCGGCATGCTGCGCGCGATCCCCTTGCGCCAGCAGCAGGCGCTGGCGCAAGACTATGTGAAGTGGCTGGGCATCAAAACGGCGGACATCGACACGCCGATTGGATCATTGTCCGGCGGGAATCAGCAAAAGGTGCTGCTGGCGCGCTGGCTGGTGAGCGCGCCGGCCATGCTGATCCTCGACGAACCCACGCGCGGCATCGACGTGCGCGCCAAACAGGAAATCATGGATTACGTTAGCGGACTTTGTCGCAAAGGGATGGCAATTCTGTTCATCTCCTCCGAACTCCCGGAAGTTCTGCGCTGTAGCGACCGGCTGGTCGTGATGCGCGACCGCAAGGCTTGCGGCGAGTACCAGCGCGGCGAACTGGACGATACGTCGGTGCTGCAAGTCATTGCGGGAGAAGCGGCGTGATGGCCGCACCGGCACAGGCCGCATCGAAGGACAGCACAACTCCCGCACTCGCAGCGCTGCTGCGCCATCCGCTGTTCCGTCCGCTGGCCGCGCTGGCGGTCCTGCTGCTGATCGATTTGGTCGCCATTCCCGGCTTCTTTCACCTGTCCATCAAGGATGGCCACCTGTACGGCAGCCTGGTCGACATCGTCAACCGCGCCGCGCCGCTGATGCTGGCCGCGCTCGGCATGACCTTGGTGATCGCCACGCGCGGCATCGACATTTCGGTCGGCGCCGTGGTGGCGCTGTCGGGCACGGTGGCTGCCATGCTGATCGGCGGCGGTCCGCAGGCTGAATTGCCGCTGATCTGGGCGATGGCGGCCGCCATGGGCGCGGCCCTGCTGTGCGGGCTGTGGAACGGGGTGCTGGTGTCAAGCCTGGGCTTGCAGCCCATCGTGGCCACCTTGATCCTGATGGTGGCGGGCCGGGGACTGGCGCAGTTGCTGACCGATGGGCAAATCGTCACCGTGTATTACGAACCCTTCTTTTTCCTCGGCGGCGGCTATTTTGCGGGCCTGCCGTTTTCGCTGACGGTGGTGGCTGTGGTGTTCGCGGTCATCGCGCTGATGATGCGTAAAACCGCGCTCGGCCTGTTCATCCAGGCGGTCGGCATCAACCCGGTGGCGGCGCGCCTGGCGGGCCTGAAGACCGCGTCGCTGATCATTTTTGTCTATGTGTTCTGCGCCGCCTGCGCCGGGCTGGCCGGGCTGATGATCAGTTCCAACACCAAGAGCGCGGATGCAAACAATGCCGGCCTGCTGCTCGAACTCGATGCGATCCTGGCCGTCACCCTGGGCGGCACCTCGCTGGCCGGGGGCAAGTTCAGCCTGGTCGGCAGCGTGATCGGCGCGCTCATCATCCAGGCCCTGACCTACACCATCTACTCGCTGGGCGTGCCGCCGGAAGTGAACATGGTGGTCAAGTCGGTGGTCGTGTTCCTGGTATGCCTGTCGCAATCGGCCGAGTTTAAGAAAATGTTTTCGCGTGCGAGGGCTGCATGAAATCGCCTTACTTTACTCCGCTGGTCACGGTCGTCCTGCTGTTGGCCATGCTCGGCATCGGCGGCGCCGTGTATCCCGGCTTGCTGTCGGTCCAGGTGATCCTGAATTTGCTGATCGATAACGCGTTCTTGCTGGTGCTGGCCATCGGCATGAGCTTTGTGATCCTGTCCGGCGGCATCGACCTGTCGGTCGGCTCGGTGCTGGCGCTGGCGACCATGATGTCGGCCTGGCTGCTGCAAGTGGCGCACTGGCCGCCGCAAGCGGTGATCGCGTTCGTGCTGGTGCTCGGCGCGCTGTTCGGCGGCGGCATGGGCGCGATGATTCATTACTTCAAGCTGCAACCGTTCATCGTGACCTTGGCCGGCATGTTCCTGGCGCGCGGGCTTTGCTACCTGATCAGCATTAACTCGATCACCATCGACGATCCGCTGTATTTGGCCATGTCGCAAACCCAGCTGGGGTTCTTGGGTGGCTTCGTCTCGCCGAGCGCGCTGATCGCGCTGCTGATGCTGGCGCTGGCCATTTTCCTGGCCCACTTTACCGCCTTCGGGCGCGGCGTGTACGCCATCGGCGGAAACGAACAGTCGGCCCTGATGATGGGTTTGCCGGTGGCACGCACCAAGGTGCTGGTGTACGCCTTCAGCGGCTTTTGCGCGGCGCTGGCCGGGGTGCTGTTCTCATTCTACATGCTGTCGGGCTATGGCCTGCATGCGCAGGGCACCGAGCTCGATGCCATCGCGGCGGTCGTCATCGGCGGCACCTTGCTCAGCGGCGGCTATGGCTATGTGGCGGGTGCGTTGTCCGGCGTGCTGGTGCTGGGCACGATCCAGACCTTGATCGCCTTCGACGGCACGCTCAGCTCGTGGTGGACCAAGATCGTCATCGGCGCCTTGCTGTTTGTGTTCTGCGTGGTCCAGCGCCTGATGGCCATGGGCGCGGCGCGGCGCGCGGCGGCCTGACGCGGCCCGGCCTGACGCGGCCCGGCCTGACCCGGCCCGGCCCGGCCTGACCCGACCTCATTCTAACTACCTGCAACAGGAGACAACATTGATCAAATTCGGATTGAGCGCACTCGCGCTCGGCTTCGCCACGGGCGTCGCCTCGGCGCCCAACCCCATCGTCAGCAATATCTTCACGGCCGATCCGGCGGCGCTGGTCGACAAGGGCCGCGTCTACTTGTACGTCGGCCATGACGAAGCGGAACCGGAAGGCAAGGATTACGTGATGAAGGAATGGCGCGTGTATTCCTCGTGCGATATGAAAACCTGGAAAGACCACGGCTCGCCGGTGCAGTATTCGACCTTCAAGTGGGCCGGGCGCGATGCCTGGGCGGGCGACGTTACCAAGCGCAACGGCAAATACTATTTTTATTCGACGGTCGACCACAAGACCATTCCCGGCAAGGCCATCGGCGTGGCCGTGTCCGACAGCCCGACCGGACCGTTCGTCGACGCGCGCGGCAGCGCCCTGGTGAGCAACGACATGACGAAACAGACCGACATCTTGTGGGATGACATCGACCCGGGTGTGTTCGTCGATACCGATGGCCAGGCCTGGCTGTATTGGGGCAACACCGTGCTCAAATACGCCAGGCTGAAGAGCAATATGACCGAGCTCGACGGGCCGATCATGAGCCATGCGATCGATTCCTTCACCGAAGCGCCTTATGTGCACAAGCGCGGCGCCACGTATTACCTGTCGTACTCGCGCTACTTTCCGGAAGAGATGGTCTACGCCACCAGCTCCAGCCCGGCCGGCCCGTGGACCTTCAAAGGCGTGATCATGGACAAGAACGAGAAGGTCAAGACGATTCACCAGGCCATCATCGACTTCAACGGCAAGTCCTACGTGTTCTATCACAACGCCACATTGCCCGGTGGCGGAGAATTCCGGCGTTCGGTGGCGGTGGAAGAGTTGCATTACGAGGCAGACGGTAGCATCCGGTTGGTGCCGCAGACGGCCGCCGGTCCGGCCGCCAACCCGTCGCCGGGCTGCCAATGATATCCGGATCGGTATGTTGCGATGCGTACCGATATTATTTAGGGGTATGATTCCATGATGGAGACACTCAACCCCAACTGGTTTTTGAAGGCGCGCCTGAAAACGCGTCAATTGCTGCTGCTGATCGCGCTAGACGACCACCGCAATATCCACCGTGCCGCCGAGGCGCTGCACATGACCCAGCCGGCGGCGTCGAAGCAGATCAAGGATCTGGAAGAGATGCTCGACGTTAAGCTGTTCGAGCGCTTGCCGCGTGGGATGGAGCCGACCATGTTCGGCGAAACCATGGTGCGCCACGCCCGCATGGCGCTGACCAGCCTGGCACTGGCGCATGACGATATCCTGGCCCTCAAGGCCGGGCTGGCGGGGCAGGTGGAGGTTGGCGTGATCATGACGCCCGCCATGGCGCTGCTGCCGCGTGCGATTGCGCGCATCAAGCAGCACGCGCCGATGCTGCGCATCGGCGCGCACGTGGAAGCGAGCAATATCCTGCTCGACAAGCTGCAGCACGGCACGCTCGACTTCATGATCGGGCGCATCCTGGAAAAAGAGAATTCCGCTGGCCTGATCTATGAAGAATTGAACGAGGAGCCGGCTTGCGCGGTCGTGCGGGTCGGCCATCCGCTGCTGGACGTCGCCAAGCTGGAGCTCAGGCACATCGCCGACCAGCCCTGGATCTTGCCGCCGCACGGCAGCATTTTGCGTCACCGTTTCGACATGATGTTCCGCCGCGCCGGACTCGACATACCTGTGAATGTGGTCGACACCACGGCGCTGCTCCTGATCACGGCGCTGTTGCAGCAGACCGATTCGCTGCACGTGATGCCGGTCGACGTGGCGCAGTATTACGCCTCGCTCAATGTGCTGAGCATCCTGCCGATCGAGTTGCCGTGCAAGATGGATGCCTTCGGTATCATCCGCCAGAAAGACCATTTGCTCTCGCCAGGCGCGGAACTGCTGCTGCAGGCGGTGCGCGATACCGCGCAGGAGATGGTGTGAGCCTTCCAATCACTTTTCGAGTACCTTCATGAGCAATCACATCAACCCCGTGCGACCGCGCGAGATCACCCTGCGTTTCCTGGCCGAGCCGACCGACGTCAATTTTGGCGGCAAGGTGCACGGCGGCGCCGTGATGAAATGGATCGACCAGGCCGGCTACGCCTGCGCGGTCGGCTGGAGCGGCTATTACTGCGTCACCGTGTATATCGGCGGCATCCGCTTCTATAAACCCATTTTCATTGGCCAAATCGTGGAAGTGAAGGCGATGCTTGTCCATACTGGCAACTCCAGCATGCACATTGCTATCGATGTGTCGGCCACGGAGCCGAAGACCGGCGCGCGCAAGCGCACCACGCGTTGCCTGATCGTGTTCGTGGCGGTGGACAATGCGGGCGACACCGTCAAGGTGCCGGCCTGGACCCCGGTGAGCGAGGATGACAAGCGCTTCGAGCAGTATGCGATCCACATGGCCGCGTTGCGTAAAGAGCAAGAAGACGAGTTGCAGGCGACTGAAACCGCCCCGCCAGTGTGACTGGCGCGCCACAGTTCGTGTTTTTTTGGTGAAAACTTTTCAATTTCCAGACAGTTATGTACGCTACCGAACCGAGCCACTGTTGTGGTTATAGAATAGTAGATACCGAGCTAAGCACAAATGCTTTAGCGATGACCAAATCAGCGATAAACCAACGGGTAGGCCTAATCTGCCCCAACACACAAACGAGAGAATACAACATGACCCTGACTAAGAAAATCGGTACTCTGAGCGCAATCGGCTTCGCCATGCTGGCAGGACAAGCATCGGCACAAGGCCAGTTCGTGAATCCGGAGTGGGCAAACAGCGCCACCTACATCGGCGCCGGTATCGGCCAGTCGCGCAGCTACACCAAGGCGGCTCCGGTGATCAAGAACCTGAATGCGCTGGGCGGTTCCGTCAATTCGTGGAATACCGACGAAAAAGACATGGGTTACAAACTGTTTGTCGGTAAGCAACTGAACCGTGTCTTCGCCGTCGAAGCCGGTTTCTTTGATCTGGGCAACTTCAACGTCAAAGCGGGCAGCTGCTGCGGCGTTCTCAATGCTGAACAGAAATACAAGGGCGTGAACCTGGACCTGATCGCGCAAGTGCCGATGGGCGAGCGTTTCTCGGTCTACGGCCGTGCCGGTATGCATTACACCAAGGCATCGACCCGCTTCACGGGTACCCGCGCTGTTGGCATGTTCGCAGGCGAAAAGAGCGAGAAGAAGCTGAATCCGAAATTCGGCGTGGGCCTGGAATACAAGTTCACCGAAGCGCTGGCACTGCGCGCCGAAGCTGAAAACTATCGCATCGACGACGCACTGCGCAGCAACGGCAACACCAAGCTGTACTCGATGAACCTGGTCTACAAGCTGGGCCGTCCGGCAGCATCGGCACCAGTTCCAGCACCGGCGCCAGCACCAGCGCCAATGCCGGAAGCCACGCCAGCGCCGGCACCAATGCCAGCACCAGCACCGGCGGCACCAGTGCCAGTGTCGGAAAAAGTCTCGTTCGCTGCTGAAGCCCTGTTCGACTTCGACAAATCGGTCGTCAAGGCAGAAGGCAAAGCGGCTCTGGATGATCTGCTGAACAAGCTGCAAGGCATGAACACCGAAGTCATGGTTACCGTTGGCCACACCGACTCGGTCGGTTCGGACGCGTACAACCAGAAACTGTCGCTGCGCCGCGCTGAAGCCGTGAAAGCCTACATCGTGTCGAAAGGCGTGGAAGCGTCGCGCGTCTACACCGAAGGCAAGGGCGAGTCCCAGCCAGTTGCTGACAACAAAACGGCAGAAGGCCGCGCTAAAAACCGTCGCGTGACGGTTGAAGTGGTCGGTACCCGTACCACCACCAAGTAATCTTCCGCTGCACTGAAAAGCCGCCGTGCCCGCAAGGGCTGGCGGCTTTTTTTA
>NZ_JAQOZV010000090.1:0-17962 GCF_030348125.1 Massilia sp. DJPM01 | reverse complement strand
ACCTGCGCCCCCTTGTAGAGATAGGCAGCCATGCCCGGCACCAGACGCTCGGTGGCGCCATCGGAGCTGACCTCGCCCTCTCCGGCGAGAAGTACACCTCGTCATGCTCGATCCGGTGTACGCCGATGGCCGCGCCCGGATGCAGCACGCGTTTGCGAAACTCCATCGCGCGCGGCGCGGGCACGGCATCGCTGATGCGGTAAGCCGTGGACATCCCGATCGCACCGTGCGGCGGCGCTTCGTCGCGCTTGACGTCGTCTTCCCGAACGACGACCATGGCGGGTCCCGCAGCCATCAACAGCATTGCCAGCATCATTTGATCGCGCTCCTCGCATCCTGTTCGACAGCCGGCCATCCCGGTGCCGCAAGCGCATTAAAACACGTCCGCTTGGCGTACCATTTCTTTGCAACAGGAGAACACCATGTTGGGAACACTTGTCGGGGACATCTACGGTTCCCATTTCGAAAAATCGCGCACACTGTCGCGCACGGTTCCCGAACTGACGGCGGCCCACTCGTTCACGGACGACACCATCATTACGCTGGCGGTGGCCCAACATCTGTTGACGGGAACGCCGCTCAAGGACGCCTTTCGTACCTGGGTTGCCTACTATCCGGATGCAGGCTACGGCAAAATGTTCGCCGCCTGGGCGCTCGGTTCGTCCCCGGACGAGCTGGTGAGCTGGGGCAACGGTGCACTGATGCGCCTCGGCCCGGTCGCCGTACTCGCCCCCGGCCTGGATGAGGCACGCCGCCTGGCGGCGGACATCACGCGCTCCACCCATGGCCATCCGAGCGCGATGCAGGCAGCGGATACCTACGTGCAATTACATTGGGCAGCCCTGCACGGCGCCAGCAAGCAGGATCTGCTGGCGTCGTGGGAAGCGGGCGGCGGCAGCCTGCACGCGGTCGAGGCGCATCACCAGGCCGGTTCCCCGATGCGTGTGCGCGCCGACGATACGCTGGAGGACGTGATGAGCTGCCTGGCGGAAAGCGACGACTTCGATTCCTTGCTGGCCACCTGCCTGTATCACGGCGGCGACAGCGACACCATTGCCGCGACCGCCTGTGTGCTGGGCGAGGCGCTGTGGGGCGTGCCGCCCGCGCGGGCCGCTGCCATCGCCCCGTTCCTGGACCAGCGGGTAAGGACCGCCATGGCGCAGCTCGACGGCGCCGCTGGCCGCCTCAGGCGCGCTTAGCGCCGCACGACGGGGTTGCGCAGCCCCACCGCAGGCGTCACAGCGCGTCGAGCGCCGCGGCGATACGTGAAATCCCGTCCAGCGCGCCAAGCGCAATGCCGATATCGCGCTGCAAGCCAACGGCCGATTCGCCCGGATTGACCCGGATCAGCGGCCGCTGCTGGCTTTCCCCGAACACGCGCACCGACGGGATCCACGTACCGGCCCCAATTTCGATGATCACCGCCCGGCTCTGGCGCGCCAGCCAGATGTCGAGGCGGTGCTCCTGCTTGTCGGCATACACCGAATCCCAAAGCCGGTCGCCGAACATCAGGATGTTCGGCCGTGCGATATCGCCGCAGTTGGGGCAGCGCGGCAGCGCGCAGGTCAGCAGGCACTGTTCGTTGTCGACCACGGGCACGAATGCTTGCGCGGACCAGGTCGGCTGGCCGCAATCCCCCAGGCATTGCAATTTCTCGATGCTGCCGTGACATTCGACAACGCGTTCTTCCGCCATGCCACTGCGCTGGAATTGTCCATCCACATTGCTGGTAAAAACAAACGCCCCGCCCGGAAGGCGCGCGCCGATCTGGTTCAGCAGCCCAAACCCCGCGTGCGGCACGGTGCGCCGGTACAGCTGCAGGCGGTGTCCGTAAAATCCCCAGGCCAGCTCGGGACGCTCGCGAAACGCCCGGGGATTGGCGATCTCGGTAAACCGCAAGCCGTGCTTGCCCAAGGCCGGGTAAGCGCGCCAGAAACCCTGGTCGCCGCGAAAGTCGGGCAGGCCGGAATCGATGCCCATCCCCGCGCCGGCCGTGATCACCAGGCTGTCCGCCTGGGCGATGAGCGCGGCCGCATCGGCGCAGGCCTGGTCGAGAGAGGTGTTCGTCATACGGGATTCTTCACAAAAATGGGCTTGCGTCATTCTACGGCGTTTGTCGAACATGCATTGCGTCACCAAATTCCCCGGCAGTTGCCATGCTCAAGCGCAAAATTTATTTGAAGAAATTGAGCCACGGTTTGATACCGCTCTAGACATTTGTTGAACCAATCAGAACGACGGGTATACGGCTCTGTAACACTGACATCTCACGTCATGGGAGGTTCATCATGTATTTCGAAATCTACCAACAAGCTTCGGAAAAAGTCCGCAAGGAGTGGCGCTGGCGTTTGAGGGCTAAGAATCACGAAATCATCGCCAGTGGCGAGAGCTACAGCTCGCGCGCGAAAGTGCTGGCCGCGATTGAACTGATCAAGTCCGTTACCGCACGTACCAAGATCGTCGAGGGCTGAGTCGTTGCGCCCTGGCCGGACAAGCTGCCGCTGGCGGCTTGCCCTTCACTCATTCGAGGAGTTTATAATGCAAAACAATTGCCGTACGTGGAATTTGTCGAGCGACCTGCCGCGCTCGCTTCCGCTGACCTTGCGCGACCTGGCCGGCCGCCGTATCCGCGTGGTGCCGTTCGGCGCCCTCATTACCCAGGATTTCGTGGCTGGCCGCGTGACGATTTTTCTCAATAAAGCCGGCCTGGTGCGCGACGTGGTTGTGGAAAACTGCGGCTGAAATGCGTGCCATGCCGCAAGTCCGGGGTGCCGTCCGGCGCCCCGGTCGATTCCCTTATTTGTTCAATACATCGGGTCCCAGCTTGTCGAGCAGTCCCTCCAGCGCGTCCCTGTCTTCCCGCGCAACGCCCTGGCGCCGCAATGCCTGGTCCACGTAGTATCCCATCACGCTCAATTCATCCTTGCTGATCGCCATGCCCCGGTGCGCCAGCGCCATGTCGTCGCCCTCGTATTTGCACGGTCCGCCAGAGAGGGAGCAGAGGTGCGAGACCACGCTGGCCTTGAGCCGTGTCAGATTGACGCCTTCAAAGGTGCGTTTCGAGCGCGGGTCGGCCGACACCTTCGACACGAAATCATCGGCCACCGCGGTCACGCCCGGCATGCCGCCCAGGCGCACGAACAGGGATGGCTCGGGCGCAGGCGCTGGCGTGGAGCAAGCTGTCGTGCCGGCGAGGAAGCGCAAGGCGAGCAGTGCCGCCGGAATGGAAGTAGGAAGTGGCATGGAATGGGTTCCTGGTTGGCACAAATGCTAACACTCAAGCCGCGCAAGCGCCGTTCCGCTGCGGGTGTGCGCGCGCGAACGCAAGCATTCGGCGCGCCAGCCTATACTCGCCGTTTTACTCCCCACAGAGAGAACACCATGAGCGATTCCGAGGTCAAAGTCATGCTGAGCGAAATGACCAGTGCAGCCGGTGCGACCGTGCTCAACGCGCATCGCGCCGCCGTGACCATCGCCCAATACATGCAGCTATGCGAAGGATTGCGCGGGATTATCCCGGATGGCGAAGTGAGCCTGGTGGCTGCCAGGTTGACCGCAGGTATTATCTCCAACCCGAATTTCGCTTTATCGACGGAATAAAAGGCGAGCAAGCGCGACACCGTCATCGCTGGCCGTGGCGGGCGCAACGCTATTGACGCAAGCCCCGCGGTTTGCGTCAACGCCGTTGCGCCCGCTGATGGATTTTCCCTGCCATGAGACTACACACCGCTTCCACCACGGCTTCCGGAGCCACCTTGGCCAGGCAATCGTGATGCAATTCCGGGCACACGCTCTTGTAGCAGAAGCGGCACGGCACATCGTGGAACAGCAGCCGGCTTTCCACCTGCCATGGCGTGTGCTGCGGATTGGTCAGCGCGTACAGCGTGGCCAGCGGCGTGCCGACCGCCGCGGCAATATGCGCCGGCCCCGTATTGTTGGACAACACGACGGTGGCAAGGCGGATCGCCGCTCCGAGCTGTCCCAGATCGAGCTGCCCCGCCAGCGAGTGCGTGCGCACGCCGCAGGCCGAGCGTATGCCATCGATCATTTCCGCCTCGTGCGCATCGCCGGTCAGCACGATCGGGCAAGCGCTGCGCCTGGCCAGTGCGCGGATCACCTCGGCCCAGCGCGCCGGCGGATAGCGGCGCGAGGCCGCGCTGGCGCCCGGGTGCATGAGAACCCAGGGCTGGCGCGGCTCAATGCCGCGTTCGCCCAACATCTGCCGCACCGCTTCCACATCGTCCGCGCGTACGGCGAACTGCAAGCGCGCGCTGTCGGCGCGGTTGCCGACGCGGTTGCCGGCGCGGTAGCCGGCGCGGTAGCCGACGCGGTAGCCGACGCGGTAGCCGACGCTGCCCACCAGGTCGAGCTGGCGCCGCACTTCGTGCCGGATCACCGGCTCTGGCTCCGTTTCCAGCACCCAGTGCGACAGCATGCGGTAAGGGTTTTCCCGGCAATGCCCGAGGCGCAAGGGAATACCCGCCATATAGCACATCAGGGCGGCGGGCAGGGCGCTCTGGCTGTACGACGTGAAGATGACGGCCGCGTCGAAGCGGCGCTCGGCCAGGCGCGCGATGAAGGCGCTGTCGCTGGACGGCGGATGGCCGCCGCCGGCCTTGACCCACGGCGCCGCGTAGCCGATCACGGCGTCCACGTCGTCGAGGTAGGGCGCCAGCGCCACGCCGCTCGCCGACGTGAGCAGGGTGAGCACGCGATCCGGCCGCGCCTGCTTGACTGCGTGGATCGCGGGCGTGCACATGAGCACGTCACCCATCGCGTCCAGGCGCACGCACAGGATGTTGCGCGCATTGGTCCAGTCCGGCGCGCTCATTGGCGGGCCTCGTCGTCGGTGACGATCATCACGGCCGCCCCGTACAGGTCGGTGGCGATGCGGGTGGGAACGCGGTACGGGCCGAGCTGCCACTCGGTTTCGTTGCCCTTGTCGATCAGCAGGGTGCGGCAGCCGGCGCGGTTGCCCGCCTCCACGTCATGCAGGATGTCGCCCACCATCCACGATGCCCGCAGGTCGATGCCATGCTCGCGCGCGGCGCGCAGCAGCATGCCGGGCATGGGCTTGCGGCAGGTGCAGGGCAGCGCATAGGCCTGCACCTTGCCGTGCGGATGGTGCGGACAGTAGTAAAAGCCGTCCAGGCTCAGCTGCTCGCGGAACAGCAGGTCGGCCAGGCGCCGCTCGACGCACTCCATGGCCGCTTCGCCGAAGTAGCCGTGCGCGATGCCATCCTGGTTGCTGACGATGAAGAAACGGTAATCGCAGCGCGCCAGCAGGCGCAGCGCGGCGCCGGCGCCGCTGCACAGGGTGATGCGGCGCGGCTCGGCGTTGTAGGGCAGGTCGTCGACCAGGGTGCCGTCCTTGTCCAGGAAAATCGCTTTCATGGTTTATGGCCAGGAAGTTTCTTGCATGGGCAGCACGGTGATCTCGGCCACCACGCTCTCGCGCGGCAGCAGCAGCACGGAGCGGATGGCCTGGGCCACGTTCATCGGGTCTTGCAAGGCCGCCTGGTCGAGGTCGGGGAAGCGGTCGAGCAGGAAGGGCGTGCGCATGCCGCCCGCGATCACGGCGGTGACCTTGATGTTGTGCGGACGCAGTTCGGCATGCATGGCGTGCGACAGTCCCAGCAATCCCCACTTGCTGGCATGGTAGGCGCTGGCATTGGGCCAGGCGCGCTTGGCGGCGGTCGACGCGACGTTGACGATGTGGCCGCCCCCGGCCGCGCGCATGTGCTGCGAGGCATATTTGGCCAGCAAGAACGGCCCGTTCAGGTTGGTATTGATGACGCGCATCCATTGCTGCGGCGTCATGTCGGCCATCGGCAGGGTGACGTCGGTGCCGGCATTGTTAATGAGGACGTCGAGGCGCCCGAAGCGCTCCAGCGCGGTGCCGATGGCGCGCTCGGCGCTGGCCGGGTCGCCCACGTCGAAGCCGAGCGCGTGCACGCGCACGCCGTGTTCGCGCAGGATGTTGGCACTGACGGTGGCCATGTCGTGGTTGATGTCGGCGACGATCAGGTCGGCGCCGGAGCGCGCCAGCAGCTGGCACAGCGCCGCGCCGAGACCGCTGGCGCCGCCGGTAACGAACACGGCTTTGCCACGCAGGCTGGGCGGTTCGTGATCAAGGTGGTGGTCGGACATGAGGCATTCTCCTATTGGATGGACAAACGGGAAACGGCGCAGGCGGCGCTGGCGGCGGGACGCTGCTTGCCGACCACGTCGGCATAGATGGCCGCCGCCTTGCGCGCCACGTGGCGCCAGGTGTAATGCTGGAAGGCGCGGTGCATGCCTTCGTCGCCCATGGCGGCCGCCAGGCCCGGGTCGCGCTGCAGCAGGGCGAGCTTGTCGGCCACGGCCTGGGCATCGCGCGGCGGCACCAGGAAGCCGCTCGCGGCATCGCGCACGGTATGCTTGATGCCGCCCACGGCCGCGCCAATCACCGGCCGCGCGCACGCCATGGCCTCCACCGGCGTGATGCCGAAGGGCTCGTACCAGGGCGTGGTGACGAAGACATTGGCGGCGCTGTACCAGTAGCGCAGTTCGGCGCGTTCCTTGCGGCCGGTAAAGCGCACCTGCTGCGCAATGCCCAGTTGCGCCGCCAGCGCGCGCAGGCGTGCCATCTCGGGCGTGTCGTGGTAGGGACTGGCGGCGGCCTCGCCCCCCACCACCAGCAGTTCGGCATCGATGCCATGCTGGCGGCGCAGCAGCGCCAGGGCGTGGATCACGGTATCGATGCCCTTGCGCGGCACGATGCGGCCGAGCTGCAAGACCAGGAACTTGCCTTGGGTCAGGCCCAGCTTTTGGCGCGCCAGGCGCATCGGCACCGGCCACAGTTCGCGCGGATCGAAGCCGCAGGGGGCGATGTCGATGCGCTTGCCGGGCGCGTCGTAGAACTGCTCCATGTCTTGCCGGTCTTGCGGACATTCGGCGATGATGCGGTCGGCGTGGCGCATCAGGGTGTTTTCGATGTGCAGGCGTGACGGCGGAAAGGCATCGGCCGCCCCCTGCGCGCGCAGCCGCACCTGGCCCAGGGCGTGGAAGGTGATGACGAAGGGAATGCCCAGCACTTGCTTGAGATGGTGGGCAACCATGCCCGACATGAAAAAATTGGCATGCGTGACATCGTAGAGCGCTGCCTGGCGGCGCGCGAAGCGGGCCACGAAGCGCGCGAAGGTGTCGATGTAGGGCAGCATGCGTTCCTTGGGAATGTAGCGGGCCGGCCCGGCCGGCACGTGCACCACGCGGATGTTGTGGCGCCAGTGCACCAGCTGCTTCTGGCCGATGGCGTCGCGCCGGGTGAAGATGTCGACCAGGTAGCCGGCCAGCGCCAGTTCGCGCGCGAGGTGGGCCACGTAGACGTTCTGGCCGCCGCTGTCGATGCTGCCCGGCGCGGCCAGCGGCGAGGCGTGCTCGCTGACGATGGCGATGCGCCTGACGCCGCCGCCGGCGCGCGCTTGCGGATGTAAGTCACCAAGTAACATGCCAGCTCCTTTGTTGATGTTGTCGTGGAAATCGCTCAGTACGGCTGCCCGGGGAAGGGGGCGCGCGCCAGCTCGGTCACGTGGCACAGGGCGCGGTCCCAGTCGTCGCGGAAGCGGCCGATGGCAAAGCGTTCGCGCGCGCGCCGCCGCGCCTGGGCCCCGAGCGCGCGCGCCAGGGCGGGATTGCGTCCCAGTTCGCGCATGTGGCCGAGCAGGGTGTCCAGGCGCGTATCGATGAAGCCGTTCTCGCCGTTGACGATGACGGTCGCCATTTCGGTGGTGGCCAGCGCCACCACCGGCATGCCGATCATCATCGCTTCGATCACCGCCAGGCCCAGGCTGGTGTAGCGGATCGGGTTGAACAGGTAGCGGTAGTTGGCGGCGAAGGCGGGCAGCAGCGCATGCTCGATCTCGCCCAGGCCGCCGAGTTCCTGCGCCCCCATGCCGACCAGTTCGAGCGGCACGTCGGCACGGGCCGCTTCAAAGAGGTCGGCGCCCAGCCGCCGGCCGCGCCGCGCCAGGTGGTTGATGACGACCAGCCCGCAGTCGAGCTGGCCACGGTAGTGAACGCCTTCGGGCACCTTGACGCCGTGCTCGATCACGCAGGTGGGCGTGGCGCCGCTGTCCCACATCAGCGCGTTGAACGGGGTGACGTGCACCAGCAGCACGTCGGGCGTGTCGACCAGGTGGCGCGTGTCGGTGGGGTGCGCGCGCGGCGGATCGTGTTCTATATAGATGCGCGGCAGCGCGCGCTGGCTGGCGCTGAGAAACGCGTACTGGTCTTTCTCGTACTGCTCGTCGTCCTGGAAGATGATGCAGTCGAACTGATGGTGGCGCGCTTCGGATACCGGCATGTCGTGCACATTGTCGCCCCACGGCATGTTCGGGCTGCGGCCGCCGTAGCCGGGCGGGCGGCCGGGCTTGGACAGCACATGGAACTCGTGCGGGGCCTGGGTCAGGTAGTACAGATAGCTGCCGTGGGTCTGCCAGGTCAGCACGTTCAGCCGGCGCATGGCGGCCTCGCGTGCGCGTGGGCGTGCGGAGCGGGTGTGGTCGAGATCATGGAGCCTCCCTGCGAGCGATGAACGATGAACGATGAGAATGGTTCGATTCGCGCAGGGGTGGACGAGTTCCGGCTGTATCGCGCCGGGTCAATCCAGATCAAGTGTGCGCTTGATGGCGCGGGGAGGAGGGGGCGGGCGCGGCGCGTTTACCTGGGGTTGGCTGCGCTCGCTAGCCGCCCGGCAATATCGCGCCGGGCGGGGCTGGACTCAATCTCCCCGGCAATGGGCCCGGTACTGGACCGGACTCATGCCCGTGTGGGCCTTGAACTGGCGGCTGAACGCGCTGTGGTCGGTGTAGCCGCAGGCGTAAGCAATCTGGGCAATACTGTTTTTTGTGCCAGATTCGATCAGCGCCATGGCCGCGCCCAGGCGCGATTGCAGCAGCAACTGGCGCGGCGAGTAATGAAACACGCGCTGGAACAGCCGTTCCACGCGCGACAGCGACAGGCCGGCGTTGCAGGCCAGTTCTTCCATGCTGACGTTGGCGTGATAATTTTCGCGGATGTGGGCGGCGATATCGGCAATTTTGCGGTACACGGGATGCAGTTCGTCGGCCAGCCCCAGGTCTTGCGAGGTGCCGGCCAGGCCGACGATGGCGCCGCTCTCGTCGCGCAGGGGGATCTTGTGGGTCAGGCACCAGCCGCGCGCACGGCTCGGGTACAGGTGCAGTTCCAGGTGCTTCTTGAGCGCCGTGCCGCTGTCGATCACGTGGCGGTCCTGCGCCTGGTAGGTCTGCGCCAGCAGGCGCGGATGGACTTCGAGCGCGGTGCGCCCGATCAGCTGGTCCTTGCTGCGCAGGCCGCAGCGCCGCACCAGGGTGTTGTTGACGCTCAGGTAGCGGCCCTCGCGGTCCTTGACAAAAAAGGCTACATCGTTAAGCGCGTCGAACAGGGCTTCCAGTGAGGCCAGCTGAACTGCGCGAATGGCCGGGGCCTCGCTAAACAGCGTACTCAGGTCCATCGGGTGTCTCTCCAGTTCGGTCGCAATGCGGTAGTATAAGTCGGCGCGGCGAAAATAATTGTGCTGATTTGAGCCTTTGCACGCTCGCCCATTCATCAAGACCGTGGCCCTTGACAGGGCTAATCTGTACGCTTCTAAACCGACCGGTGCGCCGGAGAAAGCAAGGTACCCCCATGTGGCAAGGTGTCATTCCCGCAGTATCGACCAAGTTCAATGAAGATGGTTCGCTCGACATGGGCGAAATGGAGCGCTGTTTCGGCTTGCAGATGGAGGCAGGCTGTGATGGCTTGATCGCCTGCGGCTCGCTGGGCGAAGGCCCGATGCTCACACAGGACGAACGCATCGCCGTGCTGCGCCTGGCCAAACAGGTCAGCGGCAGCAAGCCAGCCATCCTGACGGTGGCCGAAGCGGGCACGCGTGAAGCCTGCGCGCTGGCCGAAAAAGCCGCCAAAGCCGGTGCCGATGGCTTGATGGTGGTGCCGAGCACGATCTATCACACCAATTACCGTGAAACCATCGTCACCCTGCGCGCTATCGCCGCGGCGGGCGATTTGCCGATCATGATCTACTCGAACCGCCTGGCGTACCGGGTCGACGTGACCACCGACATGCTGGAAGAACTGGCGGACGATGCCCGCTTCGTGGCGGTCAAGGAGTCGTCCGACGATATCCGCCGCAGCACCGAGATCATCAACCGCCTGGGCCAGCGCTACGACCTGTTCACCGGCGTCGACAACCTGGCGTTCGAGGCGCTGGCGGTGGGCGCGGTGGGCTGGGTGGCGGGGCTGGGGCTGGCCTTCCCGAAAGAGACCGTGGCCATTTTCCATCTGATGAAGGAAGGCCGCCACGCCGAGGCGCTGTCGATCTACCGCTGGTTCCGGCCGCTGCTCGACCTGGACGTGTCGACCTTTCTGGTGCAAAACATCAAACTGGCCGAAGCGATGGCGTTCGGCTCGACCGAGCACGTACGCGCACCGCGCCTGCCGCTCGAAGGCGAACAGCGCACCCGCGCCGAGCGCATCATCCGCGCGGCGATGGAAACGCGTCCGCAACTGCCGCGCTTCGGCTGATACAGTGGCGAGGGGGTACGATGCAATCGTGGTCGGCGCCGGCATTGTCGGCGCGGCCTGCGCGCTGGCGCTGCGCGAACAGGGCATGACGGTGGCGCTGGTCGATGCGGCCACGCCGGGGTCGGGCGTGACCGCGGCCGGCATGGGCCATCTGGTGGCGCTCGACGAGAGCGCCGACGAGCTGGCGCTGTGCCTGATGTCGCTGCGCTTGTGGGACGCCTTCATGCAGGACCATCCCGGGGTGGGCGAGCCGTCGCGCTGCGGCACCTTGTGGGTGGCCGAAGACGAGCATCAGCTGGCCGAGGCGCACACGCGCGCCGCGCGCCTGTCGGCGCAGGGCTGGCATGCCGAAGCACTCGATGGCGACGCGCTCGCGCGGCTGGAACCGGCATTGCGCCGCGGCTTGTGCGGCGGCGTGCGGGTGCGCGGCGACAGCGTGGTGTATCCGCCGGCGGTGGCGCAGTTCCTCAGCGCGCAGTTTGCGCGTGCCGGCGGCGAGCTGCATCTTGGCCGGCGCGTGGGCAAGGCGTGCAAGCGCGGCCTGACCCTGGATGATGGCACGCGCCTGGATGCGCGGGCGGTGGTGGTGGCGGCCGGCGTGCAGTGCGCGCGCCTGATGCCGGAACTGCCGATTTTTGCGCGCAAGGGCCACCTGGCGATCACCGACCGCTATCCCGGCCGCCTGGCGCACCAGATCGTGAGCATGAATTATGGCCAGAGCGCCGCCGGCGACGATGCGCTGGCGGTGGCGGCCAATGTGCAGCCGCGTCCCACGGGACAGTGGCTGGTAGGTTCGTGCCGCCAGGATGGACGCACCGACAGCGCCATCGAGCCGGCCGTGCTGGGCGCCGTGCTGCGCAGCGCGATCGGTTTGCTGCCCTGCCTGGCCGAGATGCATATCGTGCGCGCCTGGACCGGCATGCGGCCGGCGTCGCCCGATGGACGTCCCTTGATCGGTGCCCATCCCGGGCGGCCCGGCACCTGGCTGGCCTGCGGCCACGAAGGGTTGGGCGCGACCACCGCGTTCGCTACCGCGCGCCTGCTGACCGACCAGATTATCGGACGCGCCAGCCAGATCGACGCGGCGCCGTATGCGCCGGCGCGTTTTGCGGCATTGGCGGAGGTGAACGATGGCGACTGACGACATTGTTGTGCAGGTGGACGGGCGGCCGGTGGCGGTGGCGCAGGGTGCGAGCGTGATCGCGGCGCTGGTGCTGGCCGATTCGCTGTGCACGCGCCGCTCGGTGCGCGGCGAAGCGCGCTTTGCGTTGTGCGGCATGGGCTATTGCCAGGAGTGCCGGGTCAGCATCGATGGCCGGCCGCACCGGCTGGCCTGCCAGAGCGCGTGCCGCGCCGGCATGGTGATCGTCACCGGTGCCGGGAGCGGGACATGAGCGCGCCGCTGATCGTGCTCGGTGCCGGTCCGGCCGGCCTGGCTGCTGCGGAGGCGGCGTCGGCCTCTGGCCAGAGCGTGCTGCTGATCGATGAGAACCATGCGCCGGGTGGCCAGATATGGCGCGGCGGGCCGCGGCGCTGGAATGACGAGCGCGCCGGCCGCTTGTGGGAAGCGCTGCGGGCGCGCCCGCAGGTCAGCATGCTGTCCGGCGCGCGCGTGGTGGCGCCGGCCGGCCCGCGCGAGCTGCTGCTGGAAACGCTGGACGGAGCGCTCACCCAGCCATGGGAAAAGGTCATCGTGTGCAGCGGTGCGCGCGAGCTGCTGCTGCCGTTCCCCGGCTGGACGCTGCCCGGCGTGACCGGCGCCGGCGGCTTGCAGGCGTTGATCAAGGGCGGCATGCCGGTGGCGCGCAAGCGGGTGGTGGTGGCCGGTACCGGACCGCTGCTGCTGGCCGTGGCGGCGACCGTGCGCGAACATGGCGGACAGGTCGTGGCGCTGCTCGAACATCGCGGCAGCGCGGATCTGGCGCGCTTCGCGGCGCGGCTGGCCCTGTCGCACCACGGGAAACTGCTGCAATCGCTGCAACTGGCGCTGCGTTTGCGCGGCGTGCCGTATCTGCGTGGGGCGGGCATGCTGGCCGCCGAAGGCAGCGGACGCGTCGAACGCGTGCTGCTGCGTCACCACGGGCGCGACAAGGTGATCGATTGCGATTTCCTGGCCTGCGGCTTCGGCCTGACGCCATCGCTGGAACTGGCCGCCTTGTTCGGCTGCGCGGTGGAGCAGGGCAGGGTCGCCGTCGATGGTGCGCAGCGCACCAGCGTGGCGGGCGTGTGGGCGGCGGGCGAGTCGACCGGCATCGGCGGCGTGGACAAGGCGCTGGCCGAAGGGCGCATTGCGGGACTCGATGCGGCCGGCGCCGCGCCGCTTGCCCGCGACCTGTGCGCGCGCGGCACGGCGCAGGCCTTCGGCGCGCTGCTGGCGCAGGCGTTTGCACCCTTGCCGTCGCTGCGGGCGATGTGCAGCGAATCGACCATCGTCTGCCGCTGCGAGGATGTGGCGGCAGCCGAGCTGGCGCCGCACGCCGGCTGGCGCAGCGCCAAGCTGCAAACGCGCGCCGGCATGGGGCCTTGCCAGGGCCGGGTATGCGGGTCGGCCTGCGCATTCTTGTACGGATGGGAGGCGCCGGGCTTGCGCCAGCCGGTATTCCCGGCCAGCGCCGCCACGCTGGCGCTGCCGCAAACGCACAAGGTGGACACGGTTGCCCGTGCCCACCCCGAATCAGCGCAATAGCAGCTTACTTAGTCGGGCGTGCCGTCGCTGCGGCGTCCCACGTTGCTTTGCTGCGACTGGCGGCTGCCCTGGTCCAGATCGGCCGACTGACGGTTTTGCTTGTTGGAAAGGCCGGTATCGTCGTCCATGTCCTGGTCGGCCGACAGGCGTTTGCCGCCCGGGCTTTTCGGCATGCCGCCGGCAACATCATTGGACTGGTGTTGTCCGGGAATGCCTTGCTGCTGGTTGCCGGTTTGCGAGCCGGAACGTTCCGTGCTTTGCTGTCCGATTTGCGAACCTTGCTGCGATCCATCTTTCTGCTGTGTCGAGCCGCCCAGGGTGCCCGATTGCTGCGATTGATTCAGATTGTCTTTCTCGACCGTGCCGCCGCGCGACGACGATGCCGATTTCTCATTGGCGCCATTGCTCGATTGGTTGTTCCCCTCGCTACGTTGGTTCGAATTCATCATTCATTCCTTTCTGGTAGAGACAAACATAGGGTGGCACCCGCCATCTGCGCAGGGACCGGGTTAGCGTCCAGTTCGCGAGCGGCGTTGCCAGGAGTGGAATCATGCGCGTCCCTTGCGGGGTACTGTATCGGAACACACTCCGAAACTGTGTAGGACAAATCCTTGCTGAAGCCTACCGGCGGTTTCGGGGTGTCGAGTACCAAGAGGACGTCGCCTGTTGTCCTACAAAGTCCATGCATCCTGTCCTATAGGCGCAGCGATGCGCGCTGCTAAGATGGATTGGCTTGATCGCTCATCGGCGTGCAGCTGGTGGGGTCAGACAGAGGCACTAGCTAAAGGAGATGACCATGGCTACAAACAACCAAGGCAACAAGCAAAGCGGCAGTCCGGGGAGCAAGGGCACCAGCAACCGTGGGTTTGCATCGATGGATCCCGAGCGCCAGCGCGAAATCGCCAGCGAAGGCGGCAAGGCCGCCCACCAGAAGGGCACGGCGCACGAATTCACGTCCGAGGAAGCACGCCGCGCCGGCAGCATGAGCCACGGCAACCGCCAGTCGGAACAGGGCGGCGCGCGCCCCGCGACCGACAAGGCCGACGGCGGCAACAAGCAGAGCGCGGGCGGCGGCAGCAAGGCAGGCAGCGACAAGCCACGCTAAGCCGGGCCGTGACGGGGAGCGGCGGCTCCCCATTTTTGTCGGACGATTCGTACAGGCGGCCTGTGGGATGGGGTAGAATTGTTGCGCCAATTTAACAACCCAGAGGGATCCCGTCGTGAAACAAGCAGTCATCCGCCAAGTCAAGAGCATGTACCTGTCATGTGATCCCATCGGTAATCTCTTGCTGGCCAAGTTCTCCTTCGATGGCGGCAAGGATGCCTGCGTGTTCATGCCCGCTTCCGTCGTGTTCTGGCTGCTGCAGCACTTGCCGGTGAACCAGGATCCGGAATTGCTGCCGCCGCCGAACCTGCCGCACGTGCTTCCCGAAGACTGGGACGACGTGGTCAATCCGCGCGTGCTGAGCGTGCAGTGCAAGCAGTTCGACGATGCCATCCGCATGACCATGGAACTGGACCGCACGGCCAACCTGACGGTGCTGCTCAACCGCGCCAATGTGGAACTGATGCGCCAGATGATGGAAGGCTACCGCGGCGACTTGATGGATCTCGGTTTCTAGCCGGCCGCGCTGGCGTTGCCCGCCCCCAAGCGGGCGGCATTTCGGTATGATGCTCTTCTTTGAGAACCGACGAGAAGGATCCGCCATGCCCATTAAAATCAGCCAGCATTTCGATTCCGGCGCCATTGACGTCGTGCAAGCCGACAACGCCAGCCAGATCGACCTGAACCTGCGTTCGGACTCGCACGCCGACATCCACCAGTGGTTCCACTTCCGCCTGCAAGGCGCGCGCGGGCAGGCATGCACGATCCGCTTCCTGAACGCCGGCCAGGCGACCTACGCCGCCGGTTTCGAGGGCTACCAGGTTGCCGCCAGCTACGACACCGAAAACTGGTTCCGCGTGCCGACCACCTTCGACGGCCAGGTCATGACGCTCACCCACACGCCCGAGCTCGACAGCGTGTATTACGCCTATTTCGAACCGTACTCGTGGGAACGCCACCTGCGCCTGCTGGGCGAAGTGGCGGAAAACCCGCTGGCGCGCGTGCATGATATCGGCACTACCGTCGATGGCCGCGACATGAACATGGTAGTGATCGGCAATCCTGCCGCCGAGAAGAAAATCTGGGTCATCGCGCGCCAGCATCCGGGCGAGACGATGGCCGAATGGTTTGTCGAAGGCATGATGGATGCGCTGCTCGACCAGGCCAGCCCGATCTCGCGCAAGCTGTTGCAGCGCGCGGTGTTTTACATCATTCCGAACATGAATCCGGACGGTTCCGTGCGCGGCAATTTGCGCACCAACGCGGCCGGCGCCAACCTGAACCGCGAGTGGATGACGCCATCGCTGGAACGCAGCCCGGAAGTGTTGTGCGTGAAGCAAAAGATCCATGAAATCGGCTGCGATATGTTCTTCGACATCCATGGCGATGAAGCCTTGCCGTACAACTTTGTGGCCGGCAATGAAATGCTGAACGATTTTACGCCGGAGCGCGCCGCGCTGCAATCATCCTTCATCGATAATTACATCGCGGCCAGCCCCGACTTCCAGAAGGTGCATGGCTATGCGGCCAGCAAGTACAAGGAAGACATGCTGACCCTGGCGTCGAAGTATATCGGGCATACCTTCAAGTGCCTGTCGCTGACGCTGGAAATGCCGTTCAAGGACAATGCCGACCTGCCTGATGCGTACACCGGCTGGAATGGTGCGCGCAGCAGCGAATTGGGCAAGGCAATCCTGCAGCCGATCCTCAAGGCGCTGGGCTGATCGTGGGCGTCGAGATCGAGCGCAAGTTCCTGCTCGCCGGCGACGCCTGGCGCGCGCTGGGCGAGCCGGTGCTGCTGCGCCAGGGTTATCTGTCCACCAATCCGGACCGCACCGTGCGCGTGCGCATCGAGGGCGACAAGGCCAGCATGACCGTCAAGGGGCGCAGCGAAGGCGCGACCCGTGGCGAGTGGGAATATCCCATTCCGCTGGCGGACGCAAATGAGCTGCTGGAGCGCTTGTGCGAACAGCCGATTATTGAAAAATACCGGCGCCGGATCACGTTCGCGGGCAATGTGTGGGAAGTCGACGAATTCCTGGGCGCGAATGCGGGTTTGATGTTTGCTGAAATCGAACTGGCATCGGAAGACCAGCCATTCGATAAACCGGACTGGATCGGCGAGGAAGTCACGCACGACCGGCGCTATTTCAATTCGAGCCTGATCAGCTTGCCGTATTCGGCGTGGTAGCTGGGCTCTGGAGCCGCGCAAGTACTTCTGTCAGGTGATGCCGGTATGCGCCCGAGGGGAGTACGAACACGTGCGCGCCGGCGCCGATGAAGATATCGTGGCGGCTCACGCGAACCAGTAGCGACAGAAAGCCGTCGAACGGCTCAGGCCCCCACAGCACGGCGCAGTGCTCGAAGGACGACGTGGCCAGGTCGAGCTGGCGCGCGGCGTCCTGGCCCAGATCGGGTGGATCGGTGTCGTAGCGCGCCGCTGGAAAATGGCGCTGCATCAGCGCGTCGTTTTCCGCTGTGTCTTGCTGGTCCAGACGGCGCAGATCCGATGCGATTTCGGAGGCGTAGGCGCCTGCCACGCAGGCGCTGTCCGGAGCCGAAAATCCGATGCCGTGAATGCGGAAGTCGACGCTGTCGAGAAAAACCCATCGATCATTCCAGGACCGTTGCATGCTGGTGCTCAACGGTGGATTCAGCACGTCTGTGGTGGACCACGCGTCTGGCGTCATGATGCGTCGTGCTCGATGACAGACGGGCGATCGCGGTGGGGCGGGAATTTCCGGCAATGCGCAGTGTTGACGTAAAATAAACGATTCGCCATTGTGCCCGCACCGACCAAGGAGTCCGTTTGATGTTTTCTCATTCACGTATTATTGCATCCGTTTTGGCTGGCGCTGCGTTGGCGCTTTCGCCTGGTCAAGCGACGGCGCTCAAGCCCGTTCCCAAGCAAGGTGTCGCGCTGCCGAATGCGCCGTTCGCGGTGCTGCCGGCGAAAGAAGTGATCAAGCGATACAAGCTGATGTCGCTGCTTAGTCCTCTTTCGAGAAAGGATAAAGAGACGCTCAGCGAGTTCGCCGACGTCAAGCAGGCTATCGTCTTCGAGGGGGACGTTACACTCGACGAAAACATCAGCATTTCCGATGCGGCTTTCAAGAAGACGCTCTCCAAACAGAAGCTCTCGCCATTCGAGGATGCGCTGCTTGCCAGTGACCGTCTGCTGGTGGTCAATGGCGACCTTCATTGCCGCGCATTGGATACCAGCTTGATGCACGGCGTGTTTGTGCTCGGAAATGTCGACTGCGACACCGTCTCGCTCGGCCTGGCGCATTTTTACGTCAAGGGCAATCTGGTGGCGCGCAAATATTTGCTTGGAAGTGCTGAAGACGATGAGGGTTCTGGCAATGAAGGGGAGCGCCAGGTGCGGGTGGACGGCACGGTATCCTCGCCCAAGGTCAGGAGCTGGTACTTCGGGCTGGGCCATTTGAAGTTTGCCAAGGATTCGGCCGAGGAAGTGCTGGTGGAGCAGGAGGACAGGGAGTCGTCGGGTCCATGCAACAAGAAAAACGCTTGTTAGGCTGGCGCCACGCTCCGCAGCCTGTCCATGGCCATCTTGGCGGCAAGAACGG
>NZ_JAQOZV010000009.1:0-160521 GCF_030348125.1 Massilia sp. DJPM01 | reverse complement strand
TTACCCTTAGTGCGGGCGATATTGGTAGGTAATAATGTTATACCTTTGAATTCAAAAGACACCGAGAAAGCCGCGAAGCGAGTGATTGAAGTGATGGGGCAACATGGCCAGCCAGCTACCGATGTCTTCAATAAAGTGGTTGGGATCTGCAATGGGCTTGGCGAAGTCACCGCTGACCGGCTCAAACGCCAACTGATTTTCACAGAAATGTTAGCTGCGCTTTAAGTCGTATCTTATTGATTGAATGTACGGAATTTTGGTGGTGCAAGCCATCACACCTCGGCGGAAGCGGCCATCCCATTTTCCATCACACTTGCCGTGCCGGAAATTTGTCAAACAGCGTGAAACCCGCGTAGAATACGGCTGCACGCGGGTGTAGCTCAATGGTAGAGCAGAAGCTTCCCAAGCTTACGACGAGGGTTCGATTCCCTTCACCCGCTCCAATGACCCCCCGCGGCAACCCACAGCTCCGACTTGCTGCCGACACGCCCCCATTCCCAGCGCAACAAAGTAACGGCGGCTCGTATGGCGGTTTGCCGAACCGTTTGCAAGCCCACGGATCCGGTAGCGGAAATTCGAGCGTTATCTCAAGTACGTAGTTAAGCCACACAAAATTGAGGCCGGTTTACGATTATCCATCTCCGCATAGACTTTGCCACGTGTTGATGGATCGACGATCACCCTTGAAACGGGCGTGCGCCATGGCGGATCAGAAAGGGAGCGTCCCTGCATCCGCAGGCCCGGCATTGAAATCGACCTCGACAAAATTGACGTTTTCGAGCTGCACGAGGGCAAGCAGCTCGCTCGTCTGGAACGTGGCAAAGGCGCGAAAGCCGTTGTCCTCGATCGACACCAGCATGATCGGCAAGGCCGGAAAATAGGGCTGCAAGCGCACCAGCAGCGTCGGCCCGCGCTCGGGCAGCGTGTCGGCTGAATCGACCAGCACGATCGCCAGCAGGGAGCCGCCTACGGAAATGCAGGCCGACTTCATTGGATGCCCGGCCGGTCTGTGTCAGCGGCGGGGCGCCGTGATTCGCCTGGCATCTGCGGCAAGGTGCCATCAGGTGGATTTCCGTGACATAGTTTCAATCCGGGCCTCTTCACTCGCGCCACTCTTCCTGTGGGTTCGGCAACTTTGCCCAACCATTCTCTGGCGACATCAAGACGGCGAGCACTTCATCAGGTGCTGCTTCATCCACCGCTGCCCAGCCGGCGACACGGACAAGTTCCAGCTGCCACCTGCCATCGTGTTCACGTCGCCATCGTCCAAGGCCATGAACGCGCACCGGCATCGACCAATCAAGCAGCGCGATTGCCGCCTGCACGCCATCGCGTAACTGGCATCGCACCGGCTGGCCTTCCATATCCTCAAGTGTTGCCTCCGTCATGCCATCGCATGAAGTCATGCCGACGATGAATCCATCGACATGCGTCGCCGTGTCGATGATCACTGGCAGATTCATGTGTATCGCCTCGCGCCCAAGCCGGTTCGGCCCGTGCATCAGATCCGGTCACTCTCCTTGCGCACCACGCGCCCCACGATAATGCAGTCGCTGCCCCGGCACACCTTGCGGTGATACTTGCGCTTGTCGGAATTATCGGATTCCAGCCACCATTCCCCCGCATCGCGCGAGAGCCGCTTCACCACTGCCTCGCCCTCGTAATTGACGGCGAACACCACGCCATCGACCGGCCGGTTGTCGGCCGTGTTGATCACGATGATATCGCCCTCGTACAAGGTCGGCTCCATGCTCTGTCCTTTGACACGCGTGGCCACCAGGCGTTCCGCAATATAGTTGTTGCGCCCCACCCAGCCGGCGTCGAGCGGCAGGGTGGCACCGCTATCGTGCCCGGGATCGGACTGAAAACCGCTGATGCCGGCCGACAGGCGCAAGGTCACCATCTTGATCTGCACGAAGCGCGGATCGCCGGCTTCCGCCACGATGACCGGCTGCATTTCCCGGGGCAGGCCATCGGCCCCGGCGGCGCGGCGCGCCATCGGCCCCGTGCCTTCGTGCAGCCACTCGAACGCTACCTTGCAGGCCGCCGCCAGCGCCGCCAGGGTAGCCGCTTCCGGACCGCGCGTGCCGCTGCGGTTGAGGATGCGGTTAATGGTCGGCTGCGGCACGCCGGAGGCGCGCGACAAGGCGCTCTGCGACTGGAAACCGGCTTCTTCCATCGCTTGTGTCAGGCGGTCTGAAATAGTCATGAACCAATTATACATGGATGAATAGATTTTTTCAAAACTGTAGCGTGCTCTTGTTGAAAATCTATCCGAGCGCGTATAGACTGTGTACATGGAAAAAGACATCTCCACCCTGTTACGGGAAATCAAGGACGCAAGCGGGTGGACGGAGATGCGCATGGCGACGGCGCTGGGCACCACACAGCCGACCGTCAGCCGCATCCTGAATGGCCAGGCGGACTGCAAAATCGCCACCTTTCACGCCATCTGCGCCCTGCACGCGCTGAAATGCCCTCTCGCCCGCGCAAGCGGACCGTTGACCTGACCTGAGGCACCTATGAGCAAGACCACGATTGCCGGCGGCCTGTCCGCCGCACCGGGACAGTCACGTCCGCATCCTGTCCAGCGCGCCGCGCGCCGCCTGATTGACGTTTTTCTGGAACGCCGGAGCCCTGTTGGCGCTGACGCTCTCCGATGCCCACCAGCGCTTGAAGGAGGTACTATGCGCACCTTTCTGCACTTGAAACCCCGGCTTTGCTGGACCTGGCTGCTCGCCTCGTGGGATACCAGTGCGGCGGCCGCCGCCACCAGCTTCGCCAGCGACCTGTCGAGCATCCCGCTCGATGGCGTCGCCGTCGCCATCACGCTGTCCCTGGTCGGCGGCGCGGCCGGCACGCTGCAAAAGATTGCCAGTCCCGAGGTGGTGATCAAGTCGCTGCCGCTGGAAATCGCCAAGGATATCCTGATCTCCCTGGTGGCTGGCCTGGTAACGTACTCGCTGTGCGCGTGGCAGGAAATTCCGCTCCTGCTGCAGCCGGGCTGCATCACCATTGCGGCCTACGGCGGCTCGCGCGTGCTGGAGCGCTACCTGTCGGCCGGCATCTCGCGCATGGAACGCCTCGATGGCAAACGGGACTAGCCGCTCCGGCGCCTCCTGTTTCCCCCGTGCCGGCGCCTGCCGCCGGTAAGGGGGAGCAGGTACGATATAATGCCGTCCCGGCTTTTTTTCCTCATCCATCCCCATGTCCGCAGATACCCCGAACCGCCCGATGTTGTACGACCCGACCGAACACCGGATTCGCAGTTTTGTCACGCGCGCCGGCCGCCTGTCGATCGCGCAGGCGCGCGCGCTGGAAGAGCTGGGACCGAAGTTCCTGGTTGAATACGCCAAGGCGCCGCTCGACTTTGAACAAGCCTTCGGCCGCCGCGCCCCGGTGATCCTCGAAATCGGCTTCGGCATGGGCGACACCACCTCGCACATCGCCAAGGGCATGCCGGAGAAGGACTTCATCGGCGTCGAAGTGCACACGCCCGGCGTGGGCAGCCTGCTCAAGCAGATCGGCGAGCAGGGCCTGACCAACCTGCGCCTGATCCAGCACGATGCCGTCGAAGTGCTCAACCAGATGATCCCGGCCGGATCGCTGGCCGGCGTGCACGTGTTCTTTCCGGACCCGTGGCACAAGGCGCGCCACAACAAGCGCCGCCTGCTGCAGCCGCCGTTTGTCAAGCTGCTGGCCGAGCGCCTTGCGCCTGGCGGCTATCTGCACTGCGCCACCGACTGGGAAGACTACGCGGTCCAGATGCTCGACGTGCTGGGCGCCGAGCCGCTGCTGCAAAACACGGCCGAAGGCTACGCGCCGCAGCCGGCCTACCGTCCCCTGACCAAGTTTGAAAACCGCGGCATCAAGCTCGGTCACGGTGTCTGGGACCTGGTGTTCACCAAAAAATAAGCTGACAGTGGGCTTACCTCGGGCGATGCGGCCATGCAGGCTGCATCGGCGCGTATTTTTTCCAAAGTGGTAGCGTTCCCAACTAGAATACGATTTTCTGGTACGCTTCTTCACGAGGAGTCAATGCGATGGGATCAACGGCACAGCGCCTGGACGTGATCGACGCATTGCGCGGCTTTGCCATCGTCTCGATCATGCTGCTCCATAACATCGAGCACTTCGACCTGTACTACGTCGTACCCGATTCGCCGGCCTGGCTGGCCGTCCTCGACAAGCTTGTCTGGGAGTGCGCCTTCTTCCTCTTCGGCGGCAAATCGTACGCCATCTTCGCGCTGCTGTTCGGCCTGAACTTCCACCTGCAGTCGCAGGCGCGCAAGGAACGCGGCGAGGATTTCGGCGCGCGCTACGGCTGGCGCCTGCTGATCCTGTTCGGCTTCGGCATGCTCAATTCGATGTTCTTCCACGGCGATATCCTCACCATCTACGCGGTGCTCGGCCTGTGCCTGCTGCCGGTGGCGCGCCTGGGCGATGGCGCGGTGCTGGCGCTGGCCGCCATCCTGCTGCTGCAGCCCTACGAGTCGCTGGTGCTGGCCGACGCCCTGCGCCATCCGGATGTGAACATCGGCGACCCGGCCTCGTGGCGGTATTTTGGACGGATCAACGAGTACCTGATGGGCGACTCGGTCCTGCGCGCCTGGGCCGGCAACCTGACCAACGGCAAGCTGGCGGTGCTTCACTGGAGCTGGGAAAACGGCCGCGTGTTCCAGATCCTGTCGCTGTTCATGCTCGGCATGCTGGCCGGGCGGCGCGGCTTGTTCGTGGCAGGCCCGGACAGCTTGCGCTTCTGGCGCCGCACGCTGGCCACCGCCACGCTGCTGTTCCTGCCGCTGTACACCATCCGCACGCTGCTGCCCGACTGGGTGGCCAGCATTGCGCTGCGCCGGCCCCTGGCCACCATCGTCGCCTCATGGTCGAACTTTGCGTTCATGCTGGTGCTGGTGGCGTGCTTCGTGCTGCTGTACCAGGGCGGTGCGGCGACGCGCGCGCTGCGCGTGCTGGCGCCACTGGGCAGAATGAGCCTGACCAGCTACTTCACGCAATCGGTGATCGGCTCGTTTATCTACTATGGCTTCGGGCTGGGGCTATACAAGGTCACCGGCGCCACCCTGTGCCTCTTGATCGGCACCTTGCTGGCGGCGCTGCAGTGCGCGTTCTGCGCGTGGTGGCTCAGGCGCCACGCCCAGGGGCCGCTCGAACACTTGTGGCACCGGGCGACCTGGATAAGCGCGCGCCAGCCGGCATGAACGCCAGCAGGTTCCCGCCCAGGACCAGCAGCAGGCCACATACAGCGAGGGCGCTCCACTGGTAACCCTCAAGGACCGTGGACACGCTCAGCGCCACCACCGGGAACAGCACCGTCGAATAGGCCGCGCGGTCAGGGCCGATGCGTCCCACCAGCAGCAGGTAGGCGGTAAACCCGACCACCGAGCCGGGAATGGCCAGGTACAACAACGAAGTGGCGTAGCGCATGCTCGGTTCGAGCGCGAAGGGCATCTTCAGCAGCCACGCGCCGCCACCGAGGATGGTGGCGCCGATCAGCATGGCCCAGGTATTGGTCAGCCAGGGCGTCAGGCCAAGCGCCTGCATGCGCGAGGACAGCAGGTTCCCGGTCGAGAAACACACGGTGCCCAGCAGCGCCAGGGCCAGGCCAAACAGCATGCCGCTGTCGTTCCAGTGTCCACGCATCTGCGGCAGGAACAGCAGGGCGATGCCGGCGAGGCCGAGCAGCGCGCCGCCCACCACCTGGCGCCGGATCGGGCGCCCCATGAAGACGCGGCCATTGATCGCATTCCAGATCGGCGCGGTCGAAAACACCACCGCCACCAAACCGCTCGGCACCCACTGGCTGGCGTAATAAAAGCACAGGAAATTACAGCAGAACAGGGCCAGGCCCTGGGCCAGCAGATAGCGCCAGGCGCTGCGTGGCGGCCAGATGGGTTTGCGGGTGGCGATCAAGAACAGCATCAGTACCGCGCTGGCGATCCAGAAGCGGTAGGCGATCGATACCGGCGCCGGCACCACGCCAAGTTGAAAGGTAATGGCGATCCAGGTGGTACCCCAGATCGCGACGGTGAGAAAGTAGAGGAAGATATTCATGGCCCCATCTTGAACCGGCATGCATGATGCGACTTGTCTGATCTTGCGCACTTTGGGCCGGCCGCCGGCAGCGGCGGGCATGCCATGCTAGACTTTTCAGCATGCATTCACGCCCACTGCCTATTTCGCACGCCGTCTTCAACACCATGAGCGGCACCAATGCCACGCTGGAACGCTTCGCGTGGCTGGGCGACGGCATGGCGGCGGCGATCTGGAAACGCGAAACCGTGGAGGAACTCACCAGTTATGTGCAGCCGGGCCACCACACCCTGTCGTGCTACCTGGGCGGCGGCTACCGTACCGAGCGCGCCGGCGTGCCGGGGCGCTACGGGGCGCCGCAGCAACTCTGCTCCATGCCCGACTGGCACGAGTCGCAATGGGTGGTGCGCGACCACCTGCGCCTGCTGCATGTCTACTTCATGCCCGAGCATTTCACGCGGCGCGCCGTGGTGGAACTGGACCGCGAACCGCGCGAGCTGACCCTGGCCGACCGCACTTACTTTGAAAACCCCCGCATCGTGCAGCTGTGCGAGGCGCTGGTGGGGCAGTCCTGGGAAGATCCCGGTGAGCTCCTGCGCGCCAACGAGATCACGCACGAAGCGCTGAGCGAACTGCTTCGTTCGCAGGCCATCGTGCGGCGCGACCTGCGCCTGCGCGGCGGCCTGGCGCCGCTGGTCAGGCGCCGCCTGGCCGACTATATCGAGCAGCACCTGGCGCAGCCGATCACCCTGGGCGAACTGGCGCAACTGGCGTGCATGTCGGAGTTTCACCTGGCGCGCATGTTCCGTGTCTCGTTCGGGATGCCGCCCTCAGGCTGGGTGGCGCAGCGCCGCATCGAACGCGCGCGCGCCATGCTCAAGGCCGGCAAGCTGCCCTTGCAGCAGATTGCCGCCGCCTGCGGCTACGCGGACCTGAGCCACTTCAGCCATCGTTTCAGCAAGGCGGTGGGCGCCCCGCCGGGACGCTACCGCCAGGCCGTGGCCTAGCTCATTTCCATGATGATGGCGACGATCTCGTCGCCGTACGAAACCAGCTTCTTCTCGCCCACGCCGGTCACGCCGCGCAGTTCCTGCAGCGAGGTCGGCTTGGCCTTGGCGATTTCGCGCAGGGTGGCATCGACAAAGATCACGTAGGCTGGCACGTTGTGGGCGCGCGCGGTTTCGACCCGCCACCAGCGCAGCTTCTCGAAAATCGCCTGTTCGGATTTGGACAGGTCCATCTCCACATGCCCCTTGGACGAGGCGGACGGCGCACGCTTCTGCTTGACCGGCTTCTGGTACTGGCGCAGCTGCACCTTCTGGCCGCCCTTGAGCACCGGGCGCGCGGCGTCGGTCAGCTTGAGCGAACTGTAAACTTCATGGTCGACCGTGATCAGGCCGAGCGCGATGGCCTGGCGCAAAATGGCGCGCCACTCCGCTTCGGTGCGTTCGTCGCCGATGCCGTACACCGATAGCGAATCGTGGTGCCACTGCTTGATGCGGTCCGTCTCGACCCCGCGCAGCACGTCGATCACGTGGCCGGCCGCAAAGCGCTGGTCGACCCGGTAAATCGCCGACAGCAGCTTTTGCACCGGCACCGTGCCGTCGAAAGACACCGGCGGAATCAGGCAGGTATCGCAATTGCCGCACGGGGTGGATTGCTCGCCGAAGTATTCGAGCAGGCGCACGCGCCGGCAGCTGAGCGTCTCGCACAGGCCCAGCATGGCGTCGAGTTTCATCGACAGCACGCGCTTGAAGGTTTCGTCGGCTTCCGATTCGTCGATCATGCGCCGCTGCAGCACCACGTCCTGCAAGCCATACGCCATCCAGGCGCTGGCCGGCATGCCGTCGCGGCCCGCGCGTCCGGTCTCCTGGTAGTAGCCCTCGATGCTTTTCGGCAGATCCAGGTGGCACACGAAGCGCACGTCCGGCTTGTCGATGCCCATGCCGAAGGCGATGGTCGCCACCATCACGATGCTTTCTTCGCGCAGGAAGCGGGACTGGTTGGCGCTGCGCTTGGGGTAGTCCATGCCGGCGTGGTAGGGCAGGGCGCGGATGCCGTTTTCGTTCAGGAAGTCGGCGGTTTCCTCGACCTTCTTGCGCGACAGGCAGTACACGATGCCGGCATCGCTGCCATGCTCGGTGGTGATGAAGTCGAGCAGTTGCTTGCGCCCATTGGCCTTTTCGACGATCTGGTAACGGATGTTGGGGCGGTCGAACGAGGACACGAACTGGCGCGCATCGCCCAGTTGCAGGCGCAGCGCGATTTCGGCGCGGGTCTGCTGGTCGGCGGTGGCGGTCAGCGCAATGCGCGGCACGTCCGGAAATTGCTCGTGCAGGATCGACAGCTTGATGTACTCGGGGCGGAAGTCATGCCCCCACTGCGACACGCAGTGCGCCTCGTCGATGGCGAACAGCGCGATTTTGGAGGCCTGGAACAGGTCCAGGCAGCGCTGCGTCATCAGGCGTTCGGGCGCCACGTACACCAGGTCGATTTCGCCGGTGCGCACCAGCCGTTCGATGCGCATCGATTCTTCGTAGGTCTGGGTCGAATTGAGGAACGCGGCGCGCACGCCGACTTCGGCCAGCGCGTCGACCTGGTCCTGCATCAGCGCGATCAGGGGCGATACCACCACGCCGACGCCGTCGCGCAGCAGCGCCGGAATCTGGTAGCACAGCGACTTGCCGCCGCCGGTCGGCATGAGCACCAGCGCATCGCCGCCGCTGGCGACGTGTTCGACGATTTCCTTCTGCTGCCCGCGAAAAGCCGGATAGCCGAAGACCGTTTGCAGCTGGTCGAGCGCGCGTGCTGAGAGACCGGGGTCCATACTGGGGTCCATACTGGGGTCCATTATTCCGCCCAAACGACCCATCCGTAGTGCGAGCTTGCCAGCACCACGATGCCGAACACGATGCGGTACCAGGCGAACACGGTGAAGTCATGGCTGCTGATATAGCGCAGCAGCCAGCGCACGCACAGGAAGGCCGAGATGAACGCTGCGATCGAGCCGATGCCGAACAGCGGCAGGTCGCTTGACGACAGCAGCGCGCGTTCCTTGACCAGCGAATAGGCGGTGGCCAGCAGCAGGGTCGGGATCGCGAGGAAGAACGAGAATTCGGTGGCGGCCTTGCGCGGCAGGCCGAACATCATCGCGCCGATGATGGTTGCACCCGAGCGGCTGGTGCCGGGAATGAGCGCCATGGCCTGGGCGCAGCCGACCTTGAAGGCGTCGAGCACGGTCATGTCGTCCACCGTCTCGACCCGCACCACGGGAGGATTGAGCTTGTTGCGGCGCTCCACCCACAAGATGATGATGCCGCCAATGATGAAGGCCAGCGCCACCGGCACGGGCTTGAACAGGGCCGATTTGATCATCTTGCCCAGCGCGAGGCCGAGCAGCGCCAGCGGCAGGAAGGCGACGACCAGGTTGAGCATGAACTTTTGCGCCTTCGGGTCGGATGTCAGCCCGCTCATCACCGATGCGATGCGCGCGCGGTATTCCCAGCACACCGCCATGATGGCGCCGGCCTGGATGACGATCTCGAACACTTTCGCTTTCTCGTCGGTGAAGTCGAGCAGGCTGCCCGCGAGGATCAGGTGGCCGGTCGAGGAAATGGGAAGGAATTCGGTGAAGCCTTCCACCAGACCCATGATGATGGCTTTAAGCGCAAGAGCGAAAGTTATGTCCATGAAGCAGTTTGTATTGTTATCGGGGAAGTCGGACCGGATGACGGCACGGTGCGGGGTCGAAGCTTACCACGAGCACGCCCCCGGCTTCTGATCAGCCGCACATGCGGGGCTGTTTTTCGTGGCGGAGATGGACTACTGTTTTTTTGTTGCAATATTTTTAACGTCGTCCAGCAGCGGCAGCATGGCCAGGGTCATCAGTGCCAGCGCCAGCGGCACCGTGGCCACGTAGCCCAAGTGGCTGAAACCGAAGGCGCCGGCCACGCCGCCGAAAAAAAAGCAGGCGGCCAGCATGGACAGCACCTTCAGGCGTTTGCGGTCGCCCGCCACCGGCGCCAGTCCGGCCTGGCTGGGCGCCGGGCGGTTCAGGTACATCATCTTGCCCAGTTCAATGCCGATGTCGGTGACGATGCCGGTGATGTGCGTGGTACGGATTTCGGCGCGCGACAGTTTGGTGATGAGGGCATTTTGCAGTCCCATGATAAAACTGAGCAGCAGTACCGTCACCGATGCGAACAGGCCGTCGCTATCGGCCAGGCGCATGCCGAGCAGGCCAAAGCAAAGCAGCAGGACCGCTTCGAGCATCAGGGGCAGCGCATATTCGCCGTGGAGCGCGCGGCGCCGGCCGTAATTGACCATGATGGCGGTGCAGGCCGCGCCGGCCATGAACGAGAGCAGCGCTCCCAGTCCGCCCAGGACCAGCGCGTGCGCGCCCAGCACCAGGTCGTCGGCCATGGCCGAGACCACGCCGGTCATGTGCGATGTGTAGCGGTGCACCGCCAGGAAGCCGCCGGCATTGATGGAGCCGGCCACGAACGCCAGCATGTAGCCCAGGTGCGCATTGGCGTCGCTGGAGCGGCTTGGCGCGGTGAGCCTCTTGGCGTAGTTGACGGGCATGGGCGGTGCTTTCTCGGGAACCGGTCATGCATTGTAACGCGGCCGGCGGTGGCGCTCATTAACGCTGCAACAAACCTTCGACCGTTTGCAGTGCTGGCGGCGCCGCGCCCGCCGACAGGCAGGCTGCCGCGCCGGCGGCCACCGCGAAATGCAGGTGATCGAGCGGCGCGCGCTGCGGTTCGTGCATGAAGCTCCAGGCCAGCGCCGCAATGCTGGCGTCGCCCGCGCCGACGCTGTCGACGACGGTAATACGCGGCGGGGCAGCATCCCATGCTGCGTCGCCGATGTGCAGCGAAGCGCCTTGCGCGCCGCGCGTGTACAGGTAAGTGGCGCCTGGATTCCAGCCGCGCAGGGTGGCAAACGCATTCTCAAGGTCGGTGCTGCGAAACAGCCCGGCCAGGTCTTCATCGGACACCTTGATCACATCGGCCAGCGCCGTCATGCGCTGCAAGGTGGCGTCGTAGCGCTGGTCCATCAGCGCGCGGAAGTTAGGGTCGTAGCTGATCTTGACGCCATCGGCCTTGAGGGACGCTGCCAGCGCCACCAGCTTGCCGGCGAGCGGCTCGCGCGCCAGGCTGATGCCGCCGAAGTGCGCCCACTTGCAGTGCGCGCGCCAGCCGTCCGGCAGGCGCGCCGCGTCGAAGTGCAGGTCGGCGCTGTCGTCGCCCACGAAAAAATAGCTGGGCGGGTCGGCTTGGCATACGATCGCCAGCAGCGGCGAGCGCGCCTCGCGCTGCACGAAGCGCACATCCAGCCCGGCCGCCACGCTGGCGTCCCACAACTGGTCGCCGAACACGTCGCAGCTGACAGCGCCGGCGAAGGCGCTCGGCACGCCCAGGCGCGCCATGGCACGCGCCACGTTCCAGGTCGAGCCGCCCACCTGGCTGCTCCAGCGCTGCTGGCCGGGGTCGGCGATCATGTCGGTCAGCGCTTCGCCGGCGGCCACGAACTCGGGAAAGATCGGTGCGTTCATGTCAGTCCTTCAGTACATTGAGCACTTCGTAGCAGGCGCCCATGGTGTGATAGTCGACCTTGCCGGCCGGGCTTTTCTGGTCGGTCAGCTTGGCGTTGGCCGGGCTGAGAATGCGGTACCAGGCGCCATGCTGGTGATCGACGAAGTGCGTCCAGCTGTATTCCCAGATGCGCTGGTACCAGTCCCAGTACACCGCGTCGCCCGTGCGCGCGCCCAGCAGCGCGGCCGCGGCCAGGCTTTCGGCCTGCACCCAGAAGTATTTGTGGCCGTCGCAAATGCTGCCGTCCGGCGCGAAGCCGTAGAAGATGCCGCCGTGCTGCGCATCCCAGGCCTTGTCCATCGCCTGCAGGAACAGGGCGGAGGCGCGCGGCAGCAGCCAGTGGGCTCCGTCCAGCAGGTGGGCCTTGTGGCGCTCCAGGATCAGCAGCAGCTTGCTCCACTCGGTCAGGTGGCCGGGCTGGAAGCCCCAGGGGCGGAAGATATTGGTGCTGTCGTGACGGTTGTAGTCATGGTCGACCGACCAGTCGACGTGATAGTGCTCCCACACGGTGTTGTCGCACAACGCGGCCTGGCGCATGGTGACGTTGTAGGCCAGCGTTTCGGCGCGGCGCAGGTAGGCGTTCTCGCCGGTCGCTTCAAAAGCGCTGAGCAAGGCTTCGCAGGCGTGCATATTGGCGTTCTGGCCGCGGTAGGCCGACAGTTGCGACCAGTCGGCGCTCGCTTCGTCGGCGTACAGGCCGTGCTGCGGCTCCCAGAAGCGGCGCTCCATCAGGGCGAAGGTTTCTTCGATATGCAGGCGCGCCTCGTCCACGCCGGCCATCAGCGCGTGCGAATATGCCAGCAGCACGAAGGCCAGGCCGTAGCAGTGGTTGGTGGCGTCCATCACCTCGGCCTTGCCATCGGCCCAGTGCAGCTGCCAGCAATAGCCGCCGGTGAGCGGATTGCGGTGCGCGGCGCGCAGGAAGTCCAGCCCGTGCAAAAGACGCATCTCGTCGGCCGGGTCGCCGAACTCGCGGTACGCCATCGCATGATTGAAGATGAAGCGCGTGCTGCTCACCAGGTGGCGCGTGTGCGCGTCGTAGACGGTGCCGTCATCCTTGTAGAAGTGATAGAAGCCGCCGCTCGGATCGACGCAGCGCGGATCGTAAAAGCGTTTGGTGTGGCGTATGTGGTCAAGCAGGGTGTCGCGCGAATGAAAATCGGGGGCCATCGTCAAGTCTCGTTGTCAAAAAAGGGTGTTGATAGCGTACGGACGCGGGCCGGGAGGCCACGCGTGCACACAGCTTGGTCAGTCGGTGAAGGAGGTTCGCTCTATTTGTGCGGTCCGAAGTCGTCGCACACGGTGCTGGCGCGCACGACCAGTTCCACCGGCGCGACCTGTTCGACAGGTTCGTCCTGCTGGTCGCGCAGCAGCAGCCCGACGCCCATTGCGCCGAGCTCTTTTTTATCGATGCGCAGGGTGGTCAGGGGCCGGTGCCCGAGCACCGCGCTGGAGATGTCGTCAAAGCCCACGATCGATACGTCGTGCGGCACCGTCAGGCCGGCCGCCAGGCAGCAGCGCATCGCCACCAGGGCGGCGCTGTCGTTGTAGCAGAACACCGCGTCCGGCGGATTGGGCAGGGCCAGTAGCGACTGCATCGCTTCGCAGGCCCCGGTTTCAAGGTCGACGCCCTCCGGCAGGCTCGCTTCCAGGCGCGGGTCGGCCAGCATGCCCGACTCGAACAGGGCCTGGCGGTAGCCCTTGTTCCGTTCGCGCACGCTGTAGTGGCCGAGGGAACCCGAGATCATGCCGATGCGCGTGCGCCCAAGGTCGATCAGGTGTTTGGTGGCCAGGTAGCCGCCCATGAAATTGTCCGGGTTGACCGAGCTGTAACCGCGCAGCTTCATGTCGATCAGGACCAGCGGTTTGCCGCTCGCGCGCAGGGCGCCCAGCAGCTCGGGTTCAAAAAAGCCGGCGCACACGATCGCGTCCGGCGCATGCATGCGCAGCTGCTCGGTCACGCCATCGGCCGGACCGACCGCCATGAACGAGAGCACGATGCCCTGCTTGCGGCAGGCTTCCTCGGCCCCGTGCAGCACCGGCGAATAAAACGGGCTGCTGGCGGCGGTGTTGTGCTGGCGGTGCAGCAAAAAGGTCAGGCGCCGCATGCGCTTGCGCCGCAGCTTGGCAAAATCGTAGCCCAGTTCATGGGCGGCCGACAGCACCATCTGGCGCGTGGTTTCGGTCAGGCCCGGCTCATTCTTGAGCGCGCGCGAAATCGTCCCCGCCGAGACGCCGGCAAACTTGGCGATGTCGCGGATGGTGACGTTCGATGGGCTGGCGGCGCTCATCGGAGCCGGACCTGCGGGGGGCGCGCGGTGCTCGGATAGGGGGTCGGACGGATCACAAGCTTCTCCAGTGGCAGATGCCTTTTCATGCTGAGAGTCTTGCATATCGATGAGCCCATGGTCAAACGATTGGTCCGGTTTGCAAACAGTTTAGCCGGGTTTTACTAAACAGGGCAGCGCAGGCTGTTGCGCAGCCGCTCAAGCGCGCCGCTCCGGGCTTAGCGCCCTGCCAGCGGCCGCCCGCGTGTTTAGTGATCATGGCTAAACATGGTCGAAAGCGCCACCTTCTGTTTGACCGGCCGACCGTCCGCATGCACACTCACCTCATCCATATAAACCGGCCGGCGACCTTTCCAGGCGCCGAGCGGGTAAATACAAAGAGGAGACAGGCACGATGACCATCCGCACGACCACCCTGATCAAACACGCCCTTGCCGTCGCCATCGCGGCCGCCCTGCCGCTCATTGCCGGCGCGGCCGAGGCGCCCATGCCCTGGATGAACCGCGCCCTCTCCGCCGACCAGCGCGCCACGCTGGTGCTCAAGGAGATGACGCAGGAAGAAAAGCTGCAATGGGTGTACGGCTACTTCGGTTCGGATTTCGCACCCAAGAAAACCATCAAGATCGCGGCCGCCCTGCCGTCGTCGGCCGGCTATATTCCCGGCGTGGCGCGCCTTGGCCTGCCGGAGCTGTTCGAGACCGACGCCGGCCTTGGCGTGGCCTCCCAGGCCAGCGCCAACCCGCGCGAGCGCACCTCGCTGCCATCTGGCCTTGCCACGGCGGCCACCTGGAACCCCAGGCTGGCCTACCAGGGCGGCGCGATGATCGGCGCCGAGGCGCGCGCCTCGGGCTTTAACGTGATGCTGGCCGGCGGCGTGAACCTGATGCGCGATCCGCGCAACGGCCGCAATTTCGAGTATGCCGGCGAAGACCCGCTGCTGTCCGGGATCATGGTGGGGCAGGCGGTCAAGGGCATCCAGTCCAACCACCTGATCTCGACCGTCAAGCACTATGCGCTGAACAGCCAGGAGACCGGCCGCAACGAACTCGATGCGCGCATCGGCGATGTGGCGGCGCGCACCAGCGACCTGCTGGCCATGCAGCTGGTGATCGAACAGGGCGACCCCGGTTCGGTGATGTGCGCCTACAACCGCGTCAATGGTCCGTACGCATGCGAGAACGCGTGGCTGCTCAACGAAGTGCTCAAGCAGGACTGGGGCTTCAAGGGCTATGTGATGTCCGACTGGGGCGCGGTGCACAGCACCGTGGCATCGGCCAACAATGGCCTGGACCAGCAGTCCGGCTCCGAATTCGACAAGTCGCCCTACTTTGCGGGTGCGCTGGAAGAAGCGGTCAAGACCGGATCCGTGGCGCAGTCGCGCTTCGACAATATGGTCTACCGCATCCTGTACGCGATGTTCGACAAGGGCGTGGTGGACCATCCGGTCAAGCCGGACGGCGCCATCGACTTTGCCGCCCATGGCCTGATCAGCCGGACGGACGCCGAAGAGAGCATGGTCCTGCTCAAGAACGACGGCCAGGTGCTCCCTTTGCGCAAGGACGTGAAAACGATTGCAGTCATCGGCGGCTATGCCGACCAGGGGGTGCTGTCCGGCGGCGGTTCGTCGCAGGTGTATCCGATCGGTGGCAGCGCGGTCAAGGGCTTGCTGCCGGCCAGTTGGCCCGGTCCGGTGGTGTACCACCCCTCCGCACCGGTGAAGGAAATCGCCGCGCTGGCGCCCGGCGCCAAGGTCGTTTTCGACAGTGGCGCCGATCCTGCCAGGGCGGCGCAGCTGGCCGCCACCGCCGACGCGGTGATCGTGTTCGGCACCCATTGGATCGGCGAAGCCAACGACGCGCTCGACCTGTCGCTGCCCGACAAGCAGGATGAGCTGATTGCGGCCGTCGCCGCCGCCAATCCGCGCACCGTGGTCGTGTTGGAGACCAGCGGTCCGGTGCTGATGCCGTGGCTGGGCAAGACGGCGGCTGTGCTGCAAGCGTGGTACCCGGGCACGCGCGGTGGCGAAGCGATCGCGCGCGTGCTGTTCGGCGAGGTCAATCCATCCGGGCACTTGCCGGCCACTTTCCCGGCGTCGCTCAGCCAGTTGCCGCGCCCCGTGCTCGATGGCGATCCGGCCAAGCCGCAGATGCAGTTCAAGGTCGACTATCACGAAGGCGCGGCGGTGGGCTACAAATGGTTCGACCTCAAAAAACACAAGCCGCTGTTCCCGTTCGGGCATGGCTTGTCGTACACCCGGTTTGCCTATTCAGCCCTGGCGGGCGGGTACAAGGACGGGCAGCTGCAGGTGCGCTTCAAGGTAAGCAATACGGGCAAGGTGGCCGGCAAGGATGTGGCGCAGCTGTATGTGTCCCCGCTTGGCACGCGCTGGGAAGCGCCCAAGCGCCTGGCCGGCTGGGACAAGGTCGACCTGCAGCCAGGAGAGACGCGTGAAGTGACGCTCACGGTGGAGCCGCGCATGCTGGCCGTCCTCCATGGTCCGTCCAAGACCTGGCGCATCGCCAAAGGGAAGTACACATTGTTGCTGGCGCAGGATGCCGGCGGCACTGGCGAAAGCAGCATCACGGTCGACCTCCCGGCGCGCAAGCTGGACCTGCATGGCAAGGCCGTCTCTTCAACCGGGAAAAGGTAAAACGCGATGATCAAGATGAACCAGTTGGGTGCGGCATTGGCAATGGCGGGTCTGGTGAGCGGCGCGGCGTCGGCGGCGGCACCGGTGAGCGCGGCGGGCAAGAGCGAATTCGTGACGGTGAAAAATACGCATTTCGCGCGCAAGGGCAAATCGTATTACATCGCCGGCGCCAATTTCTGGTACGGCGGCTATCTGGGCTCGCCGTCGGGCGTGGGCGAGCGTGCGCGCCTGCTCAAGGAACTCGATACCATGAAGGCACTCGGGATCAATAACGTGCGGGTGCTGGCCGTGTCCGAAAAAACCGCGATGACCAGCGCCGTGCGGCCCGCCACCACCAACGGTCCGGGCAAGTACGACGAGGACCTGCTGGCGGGCCTCGACTTCCTGGTCGATGAACTGGGCAAGCGCGACATGACGGTCGTGCTTTACCTGAATAACTTCTGGCAGTGGTCGGGCGGGATGACGCAGTACCTGAACTGGTTTGAAGGTACTCCGGCGATCGACCCGAACGTGACCAAGGACTACGACGCCTACATGGCCAAGACGGCGCGCTTCTACGCCAACACGGACGCGCAGAAGGAGTATCGCGGCACCATCAGGAAGATCGTCGGGCGGGTCAACAGCATCAACGGCAAGGCGTACCGCGACGATCCGGCGATCATGTCGTGGCAACTGGCGAACGAACCACGCCCGGGCAACGGCAAGGCAAGCGACAAGGAAAAAGCGATCTACACCAGATGGATCGCCGAGACCGCGCAGCACATCCATGAACTGGACAGGAACCACCTGGTGAGCAGTGGCAGCGAAGGCCTGGCCGGGTCGGCGCAGGATGCCAAATTGTTCATGGCCTCGCATTCGTCGAAACACATCGATTACCTTACTTATCACCTGTGGCCGAAAAACTGGGGCTGGTTCGACTCCAAAAAGCCAGCCGAGAGCTGGGATGGGGCAATCGCCAAGAGCCGCGATTACCTGAATACGCACATCGACATGGCCAAAACGATCGGCAAGCCAATCGTGCTGGAAGAGTTTGGGCTGGACCGTGACGGCGCCTCGTTCGACATCAAGGCCGGCACCAAAATCCGCGACCGCTTCTATGGCGAGATTTTCAGCCTGATCCAGCGCCGCGCCGCCAGCGGCGACCCGATCGCGGGCTGGAACTTCTGGGCCTGGGGCGGCGCCGGGCGTGCCGCCAACGCCGACTACTGGTGGAAGCAGGGCAATGACTTCATGGGCGATCCGCCGCAGGAAGAGCAGGGCCTGTACTCGGTGTTCGACTCCGATGCCAGTTCGCTGGCGCTGATCAAGGACCATGCGGGAAAACTGCGCTCGCTCCAGAGGTGAACTCTTCGACAGGAAGATCCATGAAAATCGTGACCACGCTGCTGATCCCGGCGGCCCTGCTGCTGGGCGCGAATGCCTCCGCGCAGAAGTTCGAGAACCTCGCGGCCACGCCGCAAATGGGCTGGAACAGCTGGAACAAATTCGCCTGCAATATCGATGAAAAGCTGATCCGCGAAACGGCCGACGCCATGGTCAGGACGCCGGCGCCACCACCTGCGGCGGGCGCCCGGGCAGCCGCGGTCACGAATACCAGGATGCGATCACCTACGCCGCCTGGGGCATCGATTACGTCAAGTACGACTGGTGCGATACCAAGGGCCTGAACGCGGCCGCCGCCTACACCACCATGCGCGACGCGATCCGCAGCGCCGGCCGGCCCATGTTGCTCAGCATGTGCGAGTGGGGCGACAACAAGCCGTGGGAGTGGGGCGCCGACATCGGCCATTCGTGGCGCACCACCGGCGACATTTATCCGTGCTGGGATTGCGAGATCAATCACGGCTCGTGGTCCGCCTTCGGCGTGCTGCGCATCCTCGACAAGCAGGCCGGCCTGCGCAAGCACGCCGGTCCCGGGCACTGGAACGACATGGACATGATGGAAGTCGGCATGGGCATGAGCGAGGACGAAGACCGCGCCCACTTCTCGATCTGGGCCATGATGGCGTCGCCCCTCATCTCGGGCAACGACCTGCGTTCGATGCCGGAATCGACGCGCAAGATCCTCACCAACAAGGATGTCATTGCGATCAACCAGGACAAGCTGGGCGTGCAGGCGTGGAAGTTCATGTCCGAAGGGACGCTGGAGCTGTGGGCCAAGCCGCTGGCCGATAACGGCTGGGCACTGATGATCCTCAATCGCGGCGCCGGCGCCGTCAACTACAAGTTGGACTGGAAAAAGCACACGATCGGCGATGACCTGAGCAAGCGCGAACTCGATACCGGCAAGACGGCCTACCGCTGGACCGATGCCTGGAGCGGCAAGACGGGCGACACCGCCAAGTCCCTCGACCTTAACATCGCGTCGCACAGCGTGGCGATGCTGCACCTGAAAGCAAAGTGACCGAACATGAACCTGCGTATTCTTCCCATCCTGCTGGCCGGTGCGCTGGCTGCCCACGTCGCGCATGCCGAGCCACTCGATATGGCGGCTGGCGTGCAAACCTGCGCCCTCAATATCAAGCCGCGTACCCAGCAATACCCGTGGAGGTCGATCGGGCGCTGGCAGCGCATGCATGAAGACCAGCTGGCCCTGGCCGACAAAGGCGATGTGGACCTGATGTTCATCGGCGATTCGATTACCGAAGGCTGGCCGCGCGCGATCTGGGAAGCGAATTTCGGCGGCTACAAGGCGGGCAATTTCGGCATCGGCGGCGACAATACCGGCAACGTGTTGTGGCGCTTGCAGGACAAGCGCATGGCCAAACTCAGGCCCAAGGCGATCGTGCTGCTCATTGGTGTGAACAACCTGGGTCTGTGCGGCGAGAAGCCGGAGCAGATTTTTTCCGGCATCCAGGCGGTGGTCGCGGCCTTGCGCAAGCAGTACCCGGACGCGCGCATCCTGCTCAATGCCGTGCTGCCGACCGGCGAACTGGCGGCGAGCGAGCGGCGCCAGAATGTCGTCACGCTCAACAAGATGGTCGCGACCTTGGGCGATGGCCGCCACGTGGTTTTCCGTGATTATGGGGCGTCGTTCGTGCGCCCTGACGCCAGCATTGGCACCGACATCATGGGCGATCATCTTCACCTCACGCAAAAGGGCTACGTCATCTGGGCCGACGTCATGCTGCCCGACGTGCAAACATTGATGAAGTAGGGCGCCATGAATCGCACCGCACTGGCGCTGGCGCTGGCGCTGCTGCTGGCCCATGCTGGCGTCCGGGCCGAACCAGTGGTGCGCGCGGACGACCCGCGCATCGCGCGCATGGGCAGGACCGTTGCCCTGGCCGATGGCAGCCTGCGCTTCTCCTATCCCGGCGTGCAGCTGTCGCTGTCGTTCGAGGGCAAAGCCTTGGCGGTCGATGCCTTGGCCAGTGGTGAGCGCAGCATTCTCGAAGTCATCGTCGACGGTGGCGCGCCACGCATCATCAAGTTGTCGGCGACGGCGCGAACCATCAAGCTGGTGGACGAGCGCCAGGCGGGCCTGCACCGCGTCGACATCATGCACCGTACCGAAAGCTGGCACGGCGTCGTCACGCTGGCCCGGTTCGTGGCCGACGGCACGCTGCGCACCGCACCGGTGCTCCCGCAGCGCAAAATGCTCGTTCTCGGCGACTCGGTCACCTGCGGCGAAGCCATCGACCGGGTTGCCGGCGAGGTGAAGAAGCCGTCGTGGTGGAACCCGCGCGCGTCGTACGGCATGCTGGCCGCGCAGGCGCTCGGTGCGCAGGTTCAGCTGGTCTGCCATGGCGGGCGCGGGTTGCTGCGCAGCTGGAACGGCCGCACCGATGAGGACAATCTTCCCGATTTCTACGAGCTGGCCATCGCCAACGAAGAGCACCGGGTGCGCTGGAACCATGCCGCTTACTGGCCCGACTTGATTGTCGTCGCGATCGGCACCAACGATTTCAGCACCGGCATTCCCGAGCGCGATGCCTATGTCAATGCCTACGTTGGCTTGCTGCGCACGCTGCTGCGTAATCATCCGCATGCGCTGGTGGTGCTGACCGAAGGTGCGATTCTCAATGGCGAGCGCAAGGCCGCCCTGGCCAGCTATATCGCCGACACCATCCGGCGCGTCGGCAGCGCACGCGTGCACGCCGTGGCATCCGCCCACTATCCGGGCGACGCGACCGATGCCCATCCTACCAAAGCGCAGCACGCCGCGATGGCGCGCGAACTGCTTCCCCAGCTACGTGACTTGACCGGCTGGTAATCGCGCGTGGTCCGCCAGCCACCGGCGACGAAAAAAGAGCCGGTACGCCGCAGGATTGTCCACGGTACACCGGCCCAAGCCACCCAGGTAAAACGGATCAGTAATTCACGCCCACGCGCACGCCGAACATGCGCGGCTCGACGAAGTTGGCCTGCATGAAGCCACCCATCACCGAGTCGCCGCTGGTCTTGGCGTGGCTGTCGGCGATGTTGCGCACGAACGCTTCGGCGTGCCACTTGTCGCTCGGCGTATCGAGCCGCACCGACGCGTCGCCCATCGCATACGCCTTCTGATAGCGGCCGATATGCGCGAACTCCGAGTTGCGCAGGTCGCACCCGTGGAAACCGTAGATGATGCCCGGGCGCCCGTACATCAATCAGGGTGCAGGTTTGGAAGTGATGACTTTATCGTATGGTTTTGCGACGGCGAGTTTGCCGTCAGCAGTACGGACGAATATGCCGGCCCCAACCAGGGTTGCTTGACGCAAACTGGCATCGCTCATGATCCGTTCATGATGAGCCCGCAAAATATCCATTTCCTGCTGATGTTTGGTTAGTTTGACGGGTGAGTTCAGAGACTGCTGACGATTTTTTGACATGATCGAATGCTCTCTCAGTTACCAAAACAGGGAGGACAACAATGTGCAAGTATTGCCAGCGCAAGATGCACCGGAGTCCGATAACTTTAGCACACTAGGCTGCATTTGCCCGGGTCAAGCAAGCGAATGTTGACCTGATGGGAGCAGGACTCGTTGCCCTGCATTGTCCCGCGCCGGTGCTGTCGCGCGCTCCAACGCGTCGAGCCACTGCATCGCATGTTCGCGGCTGCTCCCGCACATCTCGAACGATGGCTGCAAGCCGCCGCAAAACGCCGGCCGTTCCGGCTGGCCGAAAATGCGGCACAGATTGTCGTCGCCCAGTTGCACACACCTTACCCCCGCGGGTTTCCCGTCCGGCATGCCGGGGATCGGGCTGGTGATCGAAGGGGCGGTGCAGCAGGCGCCGCAATTGTCACGGCAATTCATGCCATCTCATTTCTGTGGGTAAGTCATATGTCACCTAAGTATACACCCCGTCAAATCATAAGATGTCGTACAACTAATCGGGTTGTATAATATATCCATGACATCGACCTTTTCTGCCCAAGCGCTCCCACCACCCCGCAAGAAACACCGCACCCTCGCCCAGGGCGTGGTCGAGCACATCACGGGCAGCATCCAGCAGGGCGTGCTCAAGCCCGGCGACAAGCTGCCGACCGAATCGGCCATCATGGAACAGCACGGCGTGAGCCGCACCGTGGTGCGCGAAGCCATTTCACACTTGCAGGCGGCTGGCTGGGCGCAGACCCGGCACGGCATCGGCACCTTCGTCATCGAGCGCAGCAACGCGGGCCTGGCGATCAATGCCGAGAGCATCGTCACGGTCCTGGATGTACTGGCGATGCTGGAGCTGCGCATCAGCATGGAGGCCGAAGCGGCCTGGCTGGCAGCGGCGCGCCGCAGCGAAGCGCAGGTGGCCGAACTGGCCAAGGTGCTCGGTGCCATGCAGCGCAGCGTGGCGCGCGGCAGCCCCGCCGTTGACGCCGATGTGCAATTCCACCTGCTGATCGCGCAAGCCACCGGCAACCGCTATTTCGTCGACATTCTCAGCCAGCTGGGCACCACCATCATCCCGCGCGCGCGCGTCAACACGCCGCAACTGGGGCATGACGATCCAGCCGTCTACCTGGAACGGGTCAACCGCGAGCACGAAGATATCTTCAACGCGATCCTGCGCAAGGACCCGGAAGCGGCGCGCGCCGCCATGCGTACCCACCTGAGCAACAGCCGCGAACGCCTGCGCCAGGCGCAGCAGCAACTGGAGACGAACGGCGCCTGACGGTCCGCCCCATCGACCCGCCACGCATACCCGAGCGCCGCGCTTCCCGGCGCTCGCGCTGTTCTCGTTTCCCTCCCGTTTCGCCTTCCCTGTTTCGCACCTTCCCGAACTCCACCCACAGCGCCGTGACCCGCGCGTAAACCGCCTGAACGTTGTGCTTGCTTATGTCAAAGACTAGTTGTACGATGACGTATCACTAGCGCCAAACAACCCGCCTATCCCTGGAGCCCTCATGAATCCGCAAGAACTCAAACACATCCTCTCGTCCGGCCTGCTGTCGTTTCCACTGACCGACTTCGACGACCAGGGCAATTTCAACGCACGCACCTACACCGAGCGCCTCGAATGGCTCGCTCCGTACGGCGCCAGCGCCCTGTTCGCGGCCGGCGGCACCGGTGAGTTCTTTTCCCTGACCCCAAGCGAATACTCGGACGTGATCCGCACTGCGGTCGATACCTGCCGTGGCAAAGTGCCGATCCTGGCCGGCGCCGGCGGCCCGACCCGTACCGCGATTGCCCTGGCCCAGGAAGCCGAGCGCCTCGGCGCCCACGGCATCCTGCTGCTGCCGCACTACCTGACCGAAGCGAGCCAGGATGGCCTGATCGCCCACGTTGAAGCAGTCTGCGCCTCGGTCAAATTCGGCGTCGTCGTCTACAACCGCGGCCAGTGCCGCCTGACTGCCGACTCGCTCGAAAAGCTGGCCGCACGCTGCCCTAACCTGATCGGCTTCAAGGACGGCATCGGCGACATCGAACTGATGGTGCAAATCTGGCGCCGCATGGGCGACCGCTTCAGCTACCTGGGCGGCCTGCCGACTGCGGAAGTTTACGCCGCCGCCTACAAGGCACTGGGTACCCCGGTGTACTCGTCGGCGGTATTTAACTTCATGCCGAAAATGGCGATGGACTTCTACCACGCGATTGCCGCCGACGACCACGCGACCACCAACCGCCTGCTGGACCAGTTCTTCCTGCCTTACCTCGACATCCGCAACCGCAAGGCCGGCTACGCAGTGAGCATCGTCAAGGCCGGCGCGCGCCTGGTCGGCCATTCGGCTGGTCCCGTACGCGCTCCGCTGACCGACATGACGGCTGAAGAAGACGCGATGCTGGAGAAGCTGATCACCGCCCAGGGCGCCCAATAATCCCGAATCAGGAACAGCAAATGCAAATCAATGGAGAAATGGTCATCGGCCAACGCACCGTGCGCGGCACGGCCGGCGTGGTGCGCGCGATCGATCCGTCCCGCAACGACTCGATGGGGCCGGACTTCGGCCTGGCCACCGACGCCGACGTCGACGCCGCCTGCGCCCTGGCGCAAAGCGCCTTCGACGCCTACCGCAACACCACCCCGGAACAGCGCGCGGTCTTCCTGGAGACCATCGCCGAAGGCATCCTCAAACTCGGCGCCACGCTGATCGAACGCGCCGCGCTCGAAACCGGCCTGCCGGCAGCGCGCCTGGAAGGGGAACGTGGCCGCACGGTCAATCAACTGCGCCTGTTCGCCAAGGTCGCGCGCGACGGTTACTTCATCGACGCCACCATCGATTCGGCCCTGCCGCAGCGCGTGCCGCCACGTCCCGATCTGCGCCTGCGCAAGATCCCTTTGGGACCGGTCGCCGTGTTCGGCGCCAGTAACTTCCCGCTGGCGTTCTCGGTCGGCGGCGGCGACACCGCGTCGGCGCTGGCCGCCGGCTGCCCGGTCGTGGTCAAGGCGCACGGCGCCCACCCCGGCACCTCGGAACTGGTCGGCAAGGTCATTCAACAGGCGGTGGCCGGCTGCCAGCTTCCCGAAGGCGTGTTCTCGATGCTGTTCGGCGAAGGCCGCCAGATCGGCCAGCGCCTGGTGGACCATCCGGCCATCAAGGCGGTTGGCTTCACCGGCTCGCGCCAGGGCGGCCTGGCGCTGATGCGCACCGCCGCCCTGCGTGCCGAACCGATTCCCGTGTACGCCGAAATGAGCAGCATCAATCCGGTGTTCCTGCTGCCGGCCGCCTTATCAAACGAGCGCGCCGCCGTGGCGCAAGGCTTGGTCGATTCGCTGACCCTGGGCGTGGGCCAGTTCTGCACCAACCCGGGCCTGGTCATGGGCCTGCAGGGCGAGCATTTCGACCAGTTCGTCGAAGCGGCTGCAAGCGCGCTGCAAGCCAAGGGCACCGGCACCATGCTCACCCCGGGCATCCACCAGGCTTACCTGGGCGGCGTGGAACAGCTCTCCGGCATCGGCGGCGTGACCCTGGTCGCCAAGGGCAAGCCGGACGGCGCCGGCTGCGCGGCGCAAGCCTCGCTGTACGTGTGCGACGCGGCCACCTATCTGTCCACGCCTGCGCTGGAATCCGAGATCTTCGGACCGTGCGCCTTGCTGGTACGCTGCCGCGATGCGCAGCAGATGCAGCAGGTCGCCGAACACCTCGAAGGCCAGTTGACCGCCACCGTGCACGCCCTGGCAGCCGACCGCGCGCACGCCGCCGCGCTGCTGCCGGTGCTGGAACGCAAAGCGGGCCGCATCCTGTTCAACGGCTACCCGACCGGCGTCGAAGTGGCGCATGCGATGGTCCACGGCGGCCCGTTCCCGGCCACCTCCGACAGCCGCAGCACCTCGGTTGGCGCGTCCGCCATCGACCGCTTCCTGCGTCCGGTGTGCTACCAGAATGTGCCGGCGGACTTGCTTCCGGACGCACTCGCCGACCATAATCCCCTGGGCCTGGCCCGCCTTGTCGACGCAGGCATGCAGCTCCCGCAGTAACAGCTGGTTGCGCCGCCGGGGAAACGGGTGTGGAGACACCTTCCGGCGGCGCTGTTTCTAAAAACAACCATAAAGAAGCGACCGATGAACCAGCAAGTCATAGGCAAGTACCGGTGGACGATTTGCGCCCTCCTGTTTTTCGCCACCACCATCAATTATCTGGACCGCCAGGTCCTCAGCCTGCTCGCCACCGACCTGTCGAAGCAATTCGGCTGGTCCAATACCGATTACGCCAACATCACGGCGGCCTTCCAGTTTGTGTACGCGTTCTCGATGCTGTTCGCCGGCCGCGTGATCGACAAGCTCGGGACCAAGCGCGCCTTTGTGCTGGCCATTACCATCTGGTCGCTCGGCGCGATCATGCACGCGTTTGCGATTGGCGTGGGCGAAGGCCTCAACGGCATCCTGGCCAGCCTTGGCATGACGGTGGTGCCGGTGTCGATCGCCGGCTTCATGATGTCGCGCGCGGTGCTGGCGCTGGGCGAAGCGGGCAACTTCCCCGCTGCCATCAAGGCGACCGCCGAATACTTCCCCAAGAAGGAGCGGTCTTTCGCCACCGGCATCTTCAACTCCGGCGCCAACGTCGGCGCCATCCTGGCGCCCATCACCGTGCCGCTGATCGCCGCCGCGTGGGGCTGGCAGATGGCGTTCATCATCATCGGCGCCATTGGTTTTTTCTGGATGGCCTTGTGGATGGTGTTCTACGATACCCCGGCCAAGCAGGCGCGCATGGGCAAGGCGGAACTGGACTACATCAACAGCGATTGCGCGGTAGTGCCCGAGCCGGCGGCCGGCGCCGCCCGGCCGAAGACATCCTGGTTCAAGCTGCTCGGCTACCGCCAGACCTGGGCCTTCGCGCTCGGTAAATTCATGACCGACGGCGTGTGGTGGTTCTTCCTTTTCTGGCTGCCGAAATACCTGTCCGCGACCTATGGCTTGAAAGGTACCGGCATCATCGTGCCGCTGGCGGTCCTGTACAGCATGACCATGGTCGGCAGTATCGGCGGCGGCTGGTTCCCCACCTGGTTCATCAACCGCGGCGACAATCCCTACGACGGGCGCATGAAAGCCATGCTGTGCATCGCCTTCATTCCGCTGGTGGTGCTGCTGGCGCAACCGTTCGGCTACATCAGCTTCTGGGTACCGGTGGTCCTGATCGGCATCGGCGCGTCGGCCCACCAGGCCTGGTCGGCGAACATCTTCACCACCGTCTCCGACATGTTCCCGAAACATAGCGTCGGCTCGGTGGTGGGCATCGGCGGCATGGCCGGCGGCATGGGCGGCGTGCTGCTCACCAAGCTCGGTGGCTGGCTGTTCGACTATTATGGCGGCGTGGGCCAGATCAGCACCGGCTACATGATCATGTTCTCGATCTGCGCACTGGCCTACCTGGCCGCATGGACCATGATGAAAACCCTGGTGCCGCGCTACCGCGAAATCACCGATCTGTAAGGGCATGATGAGCAAGCAAGCCAAGGTTGAACGAGTCACGGAGGTCATCTGCGCGGTGGGCGAAAGCCCGCTGTGGAACGCGCGCGAGGGCGCCTGGTACTGGGTCGACATTCCCGCCCGGCGCATCTGGCGTCTCGATCCGGCGTCGGGCGCGCTGCGCAGCTGGGAGTGCCCCGAAATGGTGGCTTGCATCGCCCTGACCGACAGCGGCGTTCTCATCGCCGGCATGGAAACCGGCGTGTTCACGGTCGCGCTGGGCGAGGGCTACCTGGCCAAGGCCACCTTCCTGGCCGCGCCGCCTGAGCTGGCGCCGGGCATGCGCTTCAACGACGGCCGCTGCGACCGCCAGGGGCGCTTCTGGAGCGGCATCATGTGCCTCGACATGGCCGAAGCGCGCTCCGATGGCCATCTGTACCGCTACACCCGCGAAGAGGGCATCTCGGCGCCGGTGGTATCGAACCTGATCGTGCAGAACGGCCTCGGTTTTTCGCCGGACGGGCGCACCATGTACCTGTCCGACTCGCACGGCTCGCGCCAGCAAATCTGGGCCTTCGACTACGACACCGACAGCGGCACCCCGCACAAGCAGCGCGTGTTGGTCGACATGCATGCCCATCGCGGGCGTCCGGACGGCGCGGCGGTCGATGTCGACGGCTGCTACTGGACCTGCGGGAACGATGGCGGCTGCCTGCTGCGCTTCACGCCAGAGGGCACCTTGGATCGCACCATCGAGCTGCCGATGCTCAAGCCGTCGATGTGCGCTTTTGGGGGCGCCGATATGGATACCTTGCTGGTCACCTCGATCGCGGCAGGCAAGGTGCCCGGCGACACGACGGCCGGCACGCTGGTGCTGGTGCGTCCGGGTGTGCAGGGCATGCCAGAAACGCCTTTTCGCGACTGAGGGCGCACAGGGGTCAGCGTGCAAGCACCAGGGCTTTCGCGCGCGGCCGGTGCGCCGCTGCGGCCGGATCGACGACGAAAAACTCGACCACTTGCGCCAGCCGCAACGCCTCGCCCTTCATCGTTTGCGCGGCGGTGGCGGCTTCCTCGACCAGGGTGGCGTTCTGCTGGGTTACCTGGTCGAGCTGGGCGACGGCGCGGTTGATCTGGTCGATGCCGATCGCCTGCTCCTGGGTGGCCGCCGAGATTTCATCGATGACCTTGTTTGCCTTGACAATCGCGCCGACCACCGCATGCATGGTGTCGCCGGCGTTGCGTGCCAGTTGCGTGCCGGAGGAAACCTGTTCCAGCGATTCGTTGATCAGTTGCTTGATCTCTTTCGCCGCCGCGCCGGAGCGCTGCGCCAGGGTGCGCACTTCGCTGGCGACCACCGCAAAGCCGCGTCCATGTTCGCCGGCACGGGCGGCTTCGACCGCCGCATTCAATGCCAGGATATTGGTCTGGAAAGCGATGCCGTCGACGACGCTGGTGATATCGGCGATGCGCCTGGCCGACGCCGAAATGGCGTCCATCTTGGCCACCACTTGCTCGACGGCGCTGCCACCGAGCCTGGCGGTGTCCGAGGCATCCCGCGAGAGAGCCTGTGCGTTCAAGGCATTTTCCGCGTTATGGCGCACGCTGGCATTCATCTGCTCCATCGACGACGCAGTCTCTTCCAGCGCGGCAGCCTGCTGCTCCGTACGGCCCGACAATTCCATGTTGCCGTCGGCGACGTCGGTCGAGATTGCGCTGATGGCGTCCGTGCCCGAGCGCACTTCGGTCACTACCGATGCCAGGCGCTCCGTCATGCTCTGCAAGGACGCCAGCAAGCGCCCGCTTTCGTCGCGCGAGGTGACTTCCACCCTGCCGGTCAGGTCGCCCGATCCCACCGTTTCGACGGCCCGCAATGCATTCCCGAAGGGCAGCACGACCAGCCTTTTGACGATCAAGTACAGCATCGCTGTCACAATCAGGACCATCAACAAGCCCATCCCGGCAGCCTGGTTGCGCTGGCGCGTGGCAGCGGCGGTGACGTCATCGAGATAGGCGTCGCCGACGATCAGCATCTGCCAGTCCTTGACGGTGCTGAACGCGGCGATGTGCACGCGCGCGTCCGCGCCCGCCGTCCCCGGCTCGGTGTAGCGCAGCACGCCGTTGGCCTGGGCCAGCATGGTCTGCACGTAGGCCTGGCCCGCATCATCGCGCGCCGCGAGCAGGTTTTCGCCTTCGTGCTGACGGTGCGCCAGCGCCGTGCCGAGGTCTTTCCCGGGCCGCGCGCTGAGCACATAAAACCCGCCGTCGTTGCCCAGTTTGATCGACTTGATGCCTTCGCCGATCAGGCGCATGGAATCGGTGAAATTGATGCCCACGTACAGTACCCCGATCACTTTCTTGGCTGCGTCGACGATCGGCGTGTAGCGCGTCATGTACTGGCCGCCGAACAGGCTGGCCGAGCCGGCGTAGCTTTGCCCGTCCAGCAGCAGCTGGTAGGCTGGGTGAGCGTGATCCAGCGCGGTGCCGATGGCACGCTTGCCATCTTCCTTTTCATGCGACGTCGTCACGCGGATAAAGTCGTCGCCCTGCCTGACGAAAATCGTCGCGTAGGCGCCGGTTTGCGCCGTGAACGCATCCGGGATCGCGAAGTCAAGGTTGACGGCCTTGCCGGCCAGTGTCAACACCGGCACCTGTTTGCCGGCCACCTCCACCATGGCGGCAGGATCGACGGCGAATTGACCACGCAGGGAGTCCGCGAATACTTTGGTGTAAGCGGCGACCTGGGTGCGCAGGCTTTGATCGAGCACTTCCACGGTGGTTCTGAAAAGACGGCTTTTTTCAGTCACATGCAGCACCGCTTCCTCTTCCGCGTGCAGTTGACTGGCCGCGTTGGTGAGCGCGACAAAAATGCTGAAGAGCCCGCCGACGGCGACAAACATGGCGGCAGCGACCTTGGTGCCGATTCTGGCGTTTGAGAATGCGAAAGTTTTCATGAGTGCCTTGTGGGTTTGAGCATTCATATTGCTTCAAAGAATTATTCAGGTCAATCGAATTCGTCATGTTTGTGCGATTTCAGCATTTTCGTCGGATTCATCAATTTTTACCACAATAATTTTTCTTGGGATATAATTGCTGATATGAAACCATCGCACCAGCCACTTGCCGCTCCCATGGACCCGATCCTGACCACGCGCCAGGCCGCCCATGAACTTGGCGTGAGCATCAGTACCGCCCAGTTATGGATGGAGAGCGGGGCGCTCGCCTCATGGAAAACGCCCGGCGGACACCGGCGCTGCCGCTTCAGCGAGGTGGCGCGCCTGCAGAGCAGCGGGCGGGGTGGGGCCACGGCGCCGCAGGCGCAAACCCTGGCGCAGGAATTCATCAAGCCGCTGACGGCGACCTACCCGATGCTCGAAGCGGAACAGCGCCGGCTCAAAGCCCTGGCGGCCAGTGGCTTGATCGACAGTCCGCCCGACCCCTTGTTCGACCGGCTGACCTGGCTGGCTTCGCACATGACAGGATGCCCGATGGCGCTCGTGTCCTTGCTGACCTCCGAGCGGCAGTGGTTCAAATCGCGTGTGGGGCTGGAAGCGGCGCAAACGCCGCGAGACGCTGCCTTCTGCAGCCATGCGATCCTGTCGCCCGAGGGCATGGTGATCGAGGACGCATGGGCCGACGAGCGTTTTGCCCGCAACCCTCTGGTGTTGAGCGAACCTTACATCAGGTTTTATGCCGGCATACCTGTCACCGACAGGGAATCGAACCGGCTTGGCACGCTGTGCGTGCTCGATGCCGTACCGCGCCAACTCAGCGACGGCCAGCACCGCGCCCTGAAGGAATTGGCGGCGCTCGTCAGCGACGAGATCTCTCGCGCAAAGTAGACCGATCGGGATGGACGGCCCGGCCGGCTACTTCGCCTTGCGCGACGACCAGTGAAAATGCAGCACCACCCAGCCGTCGCCCTTTTTCTCCAGCAGCGCCGTCTCGGTTCCCGCCGCATTGATCTTCTTGCCCCTGAACGTGCCGCGGCTTTCGGTTTCGTCCAGCACCATGGCGATGCCGCCCTCGATCGACTCCTTGTGGCGCAGCACCCGGCGCGTGGTGGCCCTGGCGAACGCAATGTCGTCCGCCAGGTGATGGTCCGCATATTCGCTGCGCGAGCGCTCCACATGGCCGGCTTCGTAAATCACCGCGTCGGGGCTCAGGAGCGCCATCGCGCGCGCCTGGTCGCCCGCGTGCAGGGCGGCGTGGAAGGCCGCCAGCGTCTCGCTGGGCGTCGCCGCCCGGGCATGCAGCGATGCCAGTCCGAGGATGGCAAGCAGAACGAATTGGCGCATCGGCTTCTCTCAGTCGTTGAAAAAAGCGTCAGTGTGCATGATTTTTGCCCGGTTTGGTCACTTGCAGCACCTTCTCGCCCGGTTTTGCCGCCATCCTGTCGGCGTCCGGCGCGCGCACCGGCTCCGGCCTGGCAAGGCCGCCTTCCTTCCATTCATACGCCAGCGTGCCGGGCGGATGCCGGTACCAGCCCGGGTCCTTGTAGTCGCCCCGCGCCAAGCCTTTGCGCACCTTCATCGTGGTGAACATGCCGCCCATGCCGATGCCGCCGAACGGGCCGCTCCCGGTCATCATCGGCAGCGTGTTGTCCGGCAGCGGCATTTCCATTTCTCCCATGTCGGCCATGCCCTTGTCGCCCATGACCATGTAGCCCGGTACCAGCTTGTTGATCTTGCCGAGCACTTCGCGCTGGTCGACCCCGATCAGGGTCGGCACGTCGTGGCCCATGGCGTTCATGGTGTGGTGCGATTTGTGGCAGTGGAAGGCCCAGTCGCCCGGTTCGGTCGCGACGAATTCGATCGCGCGCATCTGGCCGACCGCGATATCGGTGGTCACTTCCGGCCAGCGCGCCGCCGGCGGGGTCCAGCCGCCATCGGTGCCGGTGACCACGAATTCGTGGCCGTGCATGTGGATCGGGTGGTTGGTCATGGTCAGGTTGCCGACCCGGATGCGCACCTTGTCGTTGTGCGCGACCACCATCGGGTCGATGCCGGGAAAGGCGCGGCTGTTGAAGGTCCACAGGTTAAAGTCGAGCATCGTATTGACCTTGGGCGTGTAGCTGCCCGGGTCGATGTCGTAGGCATTGAGCAGGAAACAGAAGTCGCGCTCGACCCGCATGACGTTGTGGTCCTTGGGGTGGGTGATCCAGAAACCCATCATCCCCATCGCCATCTGCGTCATTTCGTCGGCGTGCGGGTGGTACATGAAGGTGCCCGGCCGCCTGGCGACGAATTCGTAGACGAAGGTCTTGCCCGGGTTGATGCCGGGCTGGGTCAGGCCGGTCACGCCATCCATGCCGTTGGGCAGGCGCTGGCCGTGCCAGTGCACGCTGGTGTGCTCGGGCAGTTTATTTGTGACGAAGATGCGGACCCGGTCGCCTTCCACCACTTCGATGGTCGGCCCGGGCGACTGGCCGTTGTAACCCCACAGGTTGGCTTTCATGCCAGGGGCGATTTCGCGCACCACCGGTTCGGCCACCAGGTGGAATTCCTTGACGCCGTCCTTCATCCGCCATGGCAAAGTCCAGCCGTTGAGGGTGACCACCGGGTTGTACGGGCGGCCGTTGGGTGGGTTCAGCGGCGGCTGGGTCGCGGCCTTGTCCATGATGACCGCTTCCGGCAGCGAAGCGGCGCCGGCGCGCGAGACCAGCGCCGTGCTGACGGCAAGCGCGCCCGCGCCAGTGAAGAAATTTCTACGTGAGACCATGTTGCGTGTCCTTTCAGTGTTGGGCGGGTTCGGCGCCGGCGGCGCGTGGCGCCGGGGTTGCGGTTGCGGCGCTGTCGCCGGCGCCGGTCAGCGCGGCTTGCAGGGCGGCGTCGGCGAGCCAGTAGTCGCGCTGCGCTTCGATGGCGGCGTTGACGCTGACAACCTGCTCGCGCGCGTCGGCCAGCAGTTCGAAGACGCTGATCAGCATGCCGTTGTAGCGCAGCAGCTGCTCGTCGGCGATGCGTTTTTTGAGCGGCACCACTTCGTCGCGGTAGTGGCGTGCCAAGTCATAGGCGGTGCGGTAGGCGCCATAGCTTTCGCGCACCTGCGAGCGGGCGTCGACAGCAAAGCCGGCGGCGCGGTGCACGGCCTGCATGTACATCGCTTCGGCCTTGGCCATTTTGGTGCCGCCCCAGTCGAACAGGGGAATCTGCAGTTCGATTTCGTAGCCGGTGGCGCGCTCGCCGGTCGCGCCGGTGTTGCGCAGGTAGCTCAGGTCGAGCAGGTTGACGAAGCGCGTGGCGCGCGTGAGGTGAAGCGACGAGGCCAGTCCGGCCAGTTCCTTTTGCGCCATCAGCAGGTCGAGCCGGTTGTTCATGGCCTGTGCTTCAGCATCGACCACCTCGCGCGGAGCCGCTGGCAGGTCGGGCAGGCGTTGGGGCAGGGTGAAGGCCGCTGCGCTTGAAAGGCCCATCAGGCGCGTGAGCGTTTCGCGTTCGAGCGTGCGCGTCTGGCGCGCGCGGGCCAGCTGGGCCACCGAATCGGCGTAGAACGCCTGTTCGCGCGCGTGCTGCAGTTTGCTCCAGTTGCCGGCCACCGCCATGCGGCGCGCCAGTTCGGCGCTCGCTTCGGCCGCGTTTTTCACCTGCTCCATGTACTCGGCGCTTTGCTGGGCCGCGACCGCGCCGTACCAGGCGCGCCGGGTGGCGTCGGCGGTGCGCAGCACGTCGCCGGCCGCGCGCAATTGCGCCTGTTCGTAGCGGCGCCGTTCCAGGCGCGTGGTGAGCGGCATGGTCAAGAGGCCGATCACGGGCAGCATCAGCTTGCGTTCGATCTCGACGCCGTCGTGGCTTGTCAAGCGGCCGAAGCTGAACACCGGGTTGGCGATGCGGCCGGCCTGCACCAGGTCCGCTTCGGCGATACCCAGTTCCGCGTAGCCGGCTTGCAGGCTGCGGTTATTGAGCAGGGCGACGGTCACAGCATCTTCGGCCGACAAAGGCTTGGCCAGCAGCGCGCCGACCTGGCGTTCGACGCTGGCGGCGCCCGGCGCGGTGGACGGAATCGTATCGCTGGTGCGCTGCTGCGCGAGCTGGCGCACCTCGGCGTAGCCGCCATCGGGCGAGAACGATGCGCAGCCGGTGGCGCAGGCGCAGATGGCCGCCAGCGCGATGCGGCGCAGCGGAGTCGATAGTCGTTGCATCGTCATTCCTTGTGGTGGTGGCCGTGGTGCGGTTCGGACTTGGCCTTGGCCGGCTCCGGGCTCTTTTTCATGCCGCTCATATCGTGGCCGGCATGGGGATCGTCAAGCTTTGGCGCGTCCGGTTTTTGGGTGGCGCTCATGTCGTGACCGGCGTGACCCATGTGGCCGGGCGCCTTGCGCAGCTGGTCGTTGGTCTCCTTCCAGGATGCCGGTTGCGGCTCCTGGTAGGTGCGGTACCCGGCAAAGGCCGAGTCGTAGGCAGGTGGCGCGGCGCTCGTTTGCGCCAGCGCCGGCGAGGCGGCGGCAAGCAGCAGCGGCCATATCGGGCGAAGGGAATTCATGACAACCTCAATCGTGTTGGTTAAAAGACGCTGGTCCGCGGACGGACCAAGGGCATTCAGGCGATCGGGGAATGAGGAGGACGCTCCAGGCCGCCCGGGATATGCTCCGTCACGTGCATGGCGGCGTAGGCAATCGCTTCGGATGCGGGCGCTCGCGCATCGGCCAGCGCGGCAAAGGCCGGGGCGATGGCCATGCCCACGCAGCAGAATGCACAGTTACTGCACTTGGCGGGGCTGTCCGGCTGGTGGCAATGGCCTTCGTCCATGCTGGCGGCGACCTGGCTGGCGACCGCTGTCCTGGCCGCCTCGCACAGCGCCGACGATGCCACAGCGAAGCCCTGCAAGGGTATCGCGAGCAGCAACAGCCAGACCAGCAATGTTCGGAAGGACGTCATGGGTAAAGTCTAGCACATGGAAAATCGGGGCCGCACCGGTGCTTAAGCTGCCACGGTCGCCGGGTAGCCGGCGTTGGCCAGGCTGGCGACGATGCGCTCCTGCGCCGCTGTCGTGTTCAGCAGGGCGGTGCGCGCCGGCATGTCGAACGCGATCACGGCATCCTGGTCGAGCTCCTTGACGGCCTTGGTAATGACGCCTGCGCAATGGCCGCAGCTCATGTCGGGGATACACAGCTTGATCATGGCGAAACTCCTGTTGGTGAATATGACAAATCCCATTGTCGACGTTCCCACGGTGGGAAGGTCAAGCGTTTTTTTCGCTTGACCTTACTATAATGGGAAGCCCGATCATGGTGGCATGCGTTTGTAAAGGAGCAAGAAATGACTACCACGACAATGCGGGGCCAGCAGGGCGCGTTTGAAACGTCGCTGGAAGTGGGCGGCATGACGTGCGCCTCGTGTGCCGGACGGGTCGAAAAAGCGCTGCGCGCGGTACCGGGCGTGCAGGGCGCCAGCGTCAACCTGGCCACCGAGAAAGTGCTGGTCACGGGGACTGCGCAGCCGCTCGATGCCGCCCAGCTGATTGCGGCGGTCGAGCGCGCCGGCTACACGGCCAGCTTGCCTGCCGTGGCGGCGCCAGCGCCGCCACGCGCCTTGTCCGAGCCGGTGGAAATCGCGATTGCCGCCGCCCTGACCATTCCCTTGCTCGCACCCATGCTGTTGGCGACGGCAGGCATCGACTGGATGCTGCCGGCCTGGGTGCAATGGCTGCTGGCCACCCCGGTGCAGTTCTGGATCGGCGCGCGCTTTTACCGTTCCGCCTGGAAAGCATTGCTGGCCAGAAGCGGGAACATGGATTTGCTGGTCGCGCTCGGCACCTCGGCCGCGTATGGCCTGAGCCTGTACCAGTGGCTGGGCCAGCCGCAGCATCATGGGGCGCACCTGTATTTCGAGGCGGCAGCGGTGGTGATCACTCTGGTGCGCCTCGGCAAGTGGCTGGAAACGCGGGCCAAGCGCCAGACCACCGAAGCGATCCGCGCCTTGCAATCCCTGCGCCCGGAAACGGCGCGCGTGCGCCGCAACGGCGTGGAGAGCGACATGCCGACCGCCCGGCTCAAGATTGGCGACGAGGTGGTGATCCGCCCCGGCGAGCGCATTCCGATGGATGGCGACGTCATCGAAGGCGCCAGCCATGCCGACGAATCGATGCTGACCGGCGAAAGCCTGCCCGTCAGCAAGGGCGTGGGGACGCGCATCATCGGCGGCGCGGTCAATGGCGAAGGCGTGCTGGTGGCCCGTGCCATTGCCATCGGCAGCGAAACCGTGCTGGCGCGCATCATCCGCGCGGTCGAGGACGCGCAGGCGGCCAAGGCGCCGATCCAGCGCCTGGTGGACAAGGTCAGCGCCGTGTTCGTGCCGGCCATCGTGCTCATCGCGCTGCTCACGTTTTTTGGCTGGTGGCTGGCCAACGGCGACTGGAGCGCGGCGCTGCTCAACGCGGTGGCGGTGCTGGTCATTGCCTGCCCCTGCGCGCTGGGCCTGGCCACGCCGACGGCGATCATGGCCGGGACCGGGGTTGCCGCCAAATACGGCATCCTGATCAAGGATGCCGAGGCGCTCGAACTCTTGCATGGCGTCACCGTGGTGGCCTTCGACAAGACCGGCACCCTGACCGCCGGCAAGCCGCGCCTGACCGCGACCGTGGCGGCGCAGGGCGATGAGCAAGCCTTGCTGGCGCTGGCGGCCGCCGTGCAGCGCGGCAGCGAGCATCCGCTGGCGCGCGCGGTCGGGGATGCGGCGCGGGCGGCGGGCATCACGCCGGCGCCGGCCACCGGTACGCGCGCCCTGGCCGGGCTGGGCGTGCGCGCCACGGTCGATGGCCGCGAGCTGTTGCTGGGCAATGCGGCATTGATGCGCCAGCACGGGATCGATATCGCCGCGCTGGCCGCGCAAGGGCAGGCGCGCGAAGATGCCGGCGACACCGTGTCGTGGCTGGCCGAAACCGGGACCAGCCCGCGCCTGCTCGGCATGTTCGCCTTTGGCGACGCGCTCAAGCCGGAAAGCCGGGAAGCGATCGATCGCCTGCACGCGGCCGGCATCCGCACGGTGATGCTCAGCGGCGACAACCCGGGCAGCGCGCACCACATCGCGGGCCAGCTCGGCATCGACGAGGTGCATGCGCAGGTGCTGCCCGAGGGCAAGGCAGCCATCATCGCGGCCCTGCGCGCCCAGGGCGAGCGGGTGGCGATGGTGGGCGACGGCATCAACGATGCGCCAGCCCTGGCGGCGGCCGATATCGGCGTGGCCATGGGCGGCGGGACCGACGTGGCGATGCACACGGCCGGCGTGACCCTGATGCGGGGCGACCCGCGCCTGCTGGTCGACGCCATCGATATTTCGCGCCGCACCTACGGCAAGATTCGCCAGAACCTGTTCTGGGCCTTTGTGTTCAATATGATCGGGGTGCCGCTGGCGGCCTTCGGCCTGCTCAATCCCATGATCGCGGGCGCGGCGATGGCGTTTTCCAGCGTCTCGGTGGTGAGCAATGCGCTGCTGCTCAAGCGCTGGGTGGCGGGAGGAACAGCATGACGATGATGAATATCGGCGAGACGTCCAAGGCGTCGGGGGTGTCGGCAAAAATGATCCGGCATTACGAATCGATCGGGCTCATCGGCGAGGCGCAGCGTACCGATGCCGGCTACCGGGTGTACGGGCCGCAGGATGTGCAGGTGCTGCAGTTCATCCACCGCAGCCGCGAGCTGGGCTTTTCGCTGGAGCAGATCAAGACCCTGCTGGCCTTGTGGCAAGACAAGCAGCGCGCCAGCAAGGACGTGCGCGCCATGGCCAGGCAGCATATCGCGCAGCTGGACCGCAAGATCGGCGACATGCAGGCCATGAAGCGGACCCTGGAAAAACTGGCCGGCGCCTGCCATGGGGATGAGCGGCCGGATTGCCCGATCCTCGATGATTTGTCGCTGGGCTGAACCTGCCTGTACCGCCGCCGCGCGGACCCAAGTGGAAAATAGTTCCGCGCCCGAGAACTATGGCGAATGACGGACATCTAAACGAATTGAGCTAACGTTCCCGCGCACCCGCGTGGCGCATCGTTTTCATTTCTACACCGTCATGAGGAGCTGCCCGTGAAAACAAGAACCCTTTCGCCAACTGGCATTGTGAGCGGCATGTTGATCATGTCCCTTGTCCTGTACCGGGAGCCCGCGGCTGCGGCGCCGGTGGCCTACCTGGCGGGCGACTCCACCGTCGCCAGCTACGGGACCGGAAATTATCCCCAGCAGGGCTGGGGCGGCAGGATCCGGGATTACCTCACTACCGGCATCACCGTCGACAACCGCGCGATCGGCGGCAGGAGCAGCAAGAGCTTTGTCGACGAAGGGCGACTCTCTTCCATCCTCAGCGTCATCAAGCCGGGCGACTATCTATTCGTTCAGTTCGGCCACAACGACGGCTATGGCGATCCCCGGCTGCATACGGACCCGTACACCAGCTTCAAAACCTACCTGGCAATGTACGTCGACCTGTCGCGCCAGTACGGCGCCATTCCGGTCCTGGTAACGCCGATGGGGCGGCGCCGCTACAACGACAGCGGCAGGTTCATTAACGACTTCGCCGACCGCGCCGCCGCAATGAAACAGCTGGCAAGCGAGAAAAATGTCCCGCTGATCGACCTCAATGCCAAGAGCATCGCTTTCTACGATGGGGTGGGGGTGGCGGCCACGGCCGACGTGTTTCTCTGGCTGGCAGCCAACGAGTATCCACGCTTTCCCAATGGGGTCTCCGACGACACGCATTTCCAGGAGTATGGCGCCGGCCAGCTGGCGCGCCTGGTCGTGCAGGGTATCGAAGAAAGCCGGCTGGCCATGCGCAGCTTCATTGGCGCCGTCGGCTATCCCGCCGAAGCGGCGGTGCTCACCGGCACAGGCACCGTGCGCGCACGCAACTATACGGGGTGGCAAGGGAAGGGCTATGTCGACTTCCCGCAGACGGGCGGTACGATGACACTTAACAATGTCATCGGCAAGGCGGGCGGCACGCATACCCTGCGCATCCGCTTCGCCAATGGCGCGGCAGCGCCGCGCACCGGCCAACTTGTGGTCAACGGGGTTGCCATTGCCATCAGTTTCAATGCTACAGGAAGCTGGAATACGTGGGCAAACAAAGAGATTGCCGTCACACTCAGGAGCGGCGCCGGGAACAAGATCAGCCTGCGTTCCATCGGGGGCGACATGGCCAATATTGACGGCATCACCGTGCTGTGATCGCTCCAGCGGAGATGCGTCACCCTGGCAGGAGGGGTAGCATCACGCCACGCTGTGCATCGCCGCCGATGGTTTGTTGAGCATGCGATTCCTCAAGCATCCATTCCAGGCGCTGCGGATCGGCGCCGTCGCATTGGTCCGCACGGTTTGCGGGATTGTTGGGAACATGGCCCGATGCGATTGCATCGCACCTGGTGCCGCGCCATGTGCGCGCGATGGCGAAGCGGCATATCGCGCAGCTGGACCGCAAGAGCGGGGCATGCATGCCATGCAGCGGACCCTGGAAAAACTGGCCGGCGCCTGCCACGGCGACGACCGTCCCGACTGCCCGATTCTCGACGATTTGTCGCTCGCTTAAGGCTGCGGCCGGCACGCCGCCGCTGTCCGCTAGTGATAAACCGGACGCAAGCCCTCGCTGTCTCTTGCCCAGTCGAACGTGGCCGGCACCCGGACCGGCGCGTCGACTACGACCTTGCTGCCTTCCAGGTGGAAGACGGCGTCCGGCGTCGCGGCCAGCGGCCCGTCGACGGCCTGCGCGCCCAGCACGAGCCCGCGCACCGTGCCGTCCGGGTGGCGCTGCAGCAGCAAGGTCCTGGCCCGCACAGACATTGTTCCCGACGTCAGGTCAGCCGCATCGAGCGAGCTCTGGAAGTGCAGCTTGACGCCGCCGGCGGCGGTGGCGGCGAAGGCGGCGATGCCGCCGCTGGACGTCTCGACCGGTGTGAGCGGCGCAGGCTTGCCGGTGTCGGCGGCGGCCAGCAAGGTCACCAGTTGCTGGCTGCCCGTGCCGCGCCACGCCACATCGACTTGCACCGCCGGCTGGTAGCGGGTGTCGGGCTTGGTCTGGGTGTCGAACCAGCCGCGGTTCGGCGCGGCCAGTTCGCCGAACTGCTTGTTGTAGGCGAAACTTGGATCGCCCTGTTTGCCGAAGTGGTACATGAACAGATTGGGGCCGTCGGCATCGCTGGTCGCCACCATGCGCTTGCCGGCATCGGCATTGACTTCGGTATTCTGGAAACCGGGAACATCGAACACCTTGGGCGGGTAGTGCCACAGCTGCGCATAGCTGAACGTCTTGGCCGCCGCTTCCGGCTTGACCAGCAGTTGGTCGAGCATGATCCACAGGTCCAGGTCGCGCAGGAAGATCACGGCGCGTTCGTGGGAGACGTCGGTCATCACGCCCTTGGTGCCGTGCGCCTCGCCGTAGCCATTGCGATGCAAGCCTTCGACGAAGTCGATGTGCGTCGTGAAGGCCGAACGCGCCTGTATCGGCGTGGGCGCGCTTGCCGTCCAGTGCTCGCTGCCGAAGCTTTGATCGAGGCCGTTGACCATGATCGTGTTGGTCTTCTGGGTGCGCCCGGCGCCGAAGAACGCTTCCTTGGTGCCGGGCGTGACCGCGCTGTAGCTGTCGCCGCCCGGGATGACGATCAGCGGCCGTCCGAAGGCATGGATCTGCACCGAATTACGGTTGCCCATCTGGTGCCCGACGGTCGGCCGGAATGCGCTCATGTACAGGTAAGGGGAGAAGGTGCTCCAGTCCTTGCGCAGCACCGCGTAGCCGCTGTAGGGGAAGCTGATCGAGGTGAAATCGAGTTTGCCGCCGGCGGCCACGCGCTCGATGTCGTCTCCCTTGAACGGATGGTTATATAGTTTTTCATTCAGGGTGTTGCGCTGTTGCTGAGCCCATTGCTCCCAGCCGGCGGCCGATTCCCACACCGGCTTGGCGATCCTCGGCACATATTCGCCTTCCATCGGCAGATACCCGGTGGGCAAGGTCACGCTGCGCATGAAGCGCTCGAAATCCTGCAAGTGCGCCGCCAGCGGCTTGGCCCAGGCGGGATTGCCGGCCTGGCCCAGTTCCAGCAGGACGGACTCGCCCTCGGCGGAGCTCAGATTGTAGTTGAACGACGGTTCCAGCATCGCGCCGTCCTGATGGAACGATTCATCGACGAATTTTTCGAAGGCCAGTTCCACCCGCGGTGCCATATCGCGCACGGCCTGAAATTCAGGAAACAGCTTGCTGATGAAGAGCAGTGCCGTAAAGCCAAAGCGGCGCTGGTCCGGCGCCCGGCCGGCGGCGGCCGTTTCGTAAGCCTGCAGCATCGCCGGCGGGTGATCCTTGACCAGCGAGCGCACGACCGCGTAAAAGTCGTCCAGGGGAATGGTATCGTAGGCCGCCTGCGCGATCGGGCCGTCGCGCTGCGTCAGCACCTCGCGCCACGCCACCGGGTGGCTCGCCGGCGACTGCGCGCTCTCGGCCTGCTGGTCGCCGAGGATCTTGGCAAAGGCGCCCATCGCCTGGATCATATTGCCCGTACGCATAGCCTGACCCAGGACCGAGCCGGCGTTGCCATCCCAGCGGCAAGGAAAGTCGACTTTCTGGGCCAGCAGCGGGGCGATATCGTTTGCCTGGTTGCGCGCGAAGTCGCCGGCAATCTGGAACCACTTGCTGATGAAGTCGGGGTTGTGGGGATGGGCATGATAGGCCGCCGGAAAGGACCCGAGGGCGTTGAAGTCGCAATAGCTGGTCAGATAGGATTTGCCCTCAGGCACGATCCAGTTGATCCGGTTAACCGCCAGCTTCGGGTCGCCGCGCATGCCGAACGGATCGCGCGGATCGGGCGCCGTGCCTGCCCGCGCACCGATCAGGTAGGCAGCCTCGGCGCGGATCACGCTGCTGGCCTTCCAGGAGTGTTGCTGGAACTGGCCCAGCGCCATGGTGCGCAAGCGCTCAAGCACGGTGTTGCGGTAGCTGGTCAGTGCCCCGCTTGCGTCGCCGTGCAAGAGCGCGGCATGGAAGGCATTGGCCAGCGGCGTGCCCGGCACCAGCATCGCGGCCACCTCCGTGGCCAACTGGGTACGCGGGTCACGCTGGGACCCCGCGTTACGCGAGCGGAGCTCCCAGCGCTGCTGGGCGCCGGCGCCGCACGCGGCCTGGACCAGCTGGACGCCGTTTGCCCTCGATGCGCCCGCCACTTCCGCGCATAGCGCGTTGTGCGCGGAGGCCAGGCGGTACTGGTTGCTGCCTTGCGCATTGACGCGCCACGACTGCGTCGGCTGGACCGGGTTGCAGCTGCGCTGCGCCAGCAGGAGCGGCGTGCCGGCGGCGCCAGGCTCGGCGTTCATGCATTTGCCGCTACCGCCGTTGATGACGCTGAACTGATCGCCGCCGCGCCGTTTGAGCGTCCACTCCTTGTTGCTCAGTGGGCCGCACGCGTATTGATTGACCTTGGCGCCATCCGCGCCGGAGCCGCCGCCAACTTCGAGACACAGGTCCGACGCCCGGTTTTTCACGGTAAAGGTTTGCTTGATCAATCCCCACGCCTGGTCGGCTCGGTTGGTGCAGCTGCGTTGCTCGAGCTGCCCGCCAGGCGCGGGCGCGCTCAGGCACAGGCCGCTGTGTCGGGAGACGATCTCGACCGAGCCAGCGGCGCCGGGGGCAAGGCGCCAGCGCTGGTTGTTCAGCGTCGGGTTGCACTGCCATTGATTGACGGTCGCGCCATCGATGCGCGAGCCGCCGCCAACGTCCAGGCATTTTCCGGTCAGCGGCGTGATGATCTGATACAGGTCTTCGCCCGCCGGCACCAGAAACCAGGCCTGCGACAGCTGGCCGCTGCACAAGGAGGTGACAGCGGCGGCGCCGTTGTCCAGGGACTCCTTCCACACATCCATGCACTGCCCGCTACCTTGGGACACCAGATTGTAGCCCTCGTCCGTGAGCGGGACGGCGGCGCGGGCCGACCCCAGGGGCAGCGCGAGCAATAGCGGCAGTATTGGTTTGAGCAAGATGGTCATCGGCGGTCCGGGAAATAGTGTGGGAAGAAGCTTGCCGGCCGGTGCGATGAGGCGCCATCGCACCGGCTGCGTCCAACTATAATCGTCGCACCGATCGCGGCAATCACTATGAGGATCGTTAGCCGCGCTGGCCGGCCCGCGCGGCGGCCGCGGCAGGCAGATGCCGGCGGATCAGCCGCCGGCTTTTTTGGCGCCGGGCTTGACGACCCTGGCCACTGCCTCGCTGAACTGGCCCGGCTCGCCCGAGGCGGCGCGCTTTTTCAGCGCCTCCGTGGTGCGCTTGCGGTCTTTGCTCAAGTGCAGCAGCATACGCAGGCTGGCGTCGGCCTCGGCACGCATCCCGCTCAGCGCGGCGGCTTCGGCCAGGTTTCTCCAGCCATCGGCATGCCTGGGCGCAGCGGCCACCAGTTCGCCCAGCACCCTGCGCGCACGCTCATGGTCGCCGGCGCCGATCAAGGCGGCGCCGAGCTTGCTGCGGGCATCCATGTTGGCGCTATTGGCCTCGAGCGCGGCCTCGAACGCCGTGATGGCGGCCGCATTGTCCTTGTTGAGCAAGGCTTTGGCGCCACGCGCAAAGGCTGCCGCCGATGCGGCCTTGTCGGCCTTCGAGACCGCTGCCGGCGATGCGGTTTTTGCCGTCAGGGTACGCACCGTCGCCCAGTCCTGGGCATTGGCCGCGACCATGATCGGGGACAGCAAGCGCACTGGCTTCACGGGCGCGCTGACAGGGGCGATCGCGGCTGCGGCCGGTGTTGTGCCAGCCGCGACCGCCGCCGGCGGCGCCGCGGGGTCCGTGACTAGCTTGTACAGCAACACGCAAACGATGACCGCCGACAGCAGGGACATCGCCAGTGATAGCAAGTCCGGGCCCTCACTTGGGGCAGGCGCGGCGGGCGTGGCCGCCGGCTGGGCATAGCGCTGCGCGCGCTTTGCCAATGCCGACTGGCGCACCTGCTGCGACCGCCTTGCGTAGCGCGCGTCGCGCCAGGCCGACAGAATCCATACGGCGCCGACCGCCGCCAGGCGCTCCAGCTTCATTTCATAAAAAAAGCTGGCCGATGCCAAGCCGGTGAACATCAGCGCCAGCAGTGCCACAATGGGCAGCAACATGCCGCGCGAGATGTACTTCCCTTTTGCCCGATTGGCTGGCAGCGCGTCGCTCACCAGATTGGCCGCGTTGGTGCCGTCGGCCCAGACATTGTATTGTTTGCCGCCGTAGGCGATCACGACATGGCCCATCGGCACATACATTGGCGATGCGTCCCAGCGGGTGCTGGCGTTCCAGTGCCAGTCGCGCTGCACATTGCCCTGCGCGTGGTGCTTGACGCTCGTCTCGACCAGCTTGCCGACCTGCGCCTCGGTGTGCAGCGCATATGCTTCTTTGGCGGCCAGCGTGTACGGATGGGTATCCACGCCGCTGATAAAGCCGACGTCGAAAGGCGTCGCCGTTTGCAGCTTGCGCAAGCGCTCAAGCAACAGCAAGGCGTTGGGCGCCACGCCGCTGCCGCCATAGCCGAGCAGGACGAAGTTGCCGGCGTCCTGGCCGCTGACCGGGCGCCAGTCGACCACGGCGCGTGTCCTGGTGACCGGCACCCGCTCCGATTTGCCATCCACGGTGCGCTTCACATGGTCGGTATAGGTATCGGTCCGGTTGTAGCCGAACGAGGCGGTCCACGTGGCATTGTACGAGCCATCGAAGGCAAAGCAGGGCAGGTAGAAGCGTTTTACGGATAGCTCGGCGCGCTCGACCATGTCGTCGGGTACCTCATCGTTCGCCGCCAGGTGATGCAGCACCGCGTAGGCGAGCGCGTTGTCTTCGACCGTCATCGGAATGAGCAGTTGCGCCGTTGTGGCGGCCACCGGCGCAACGCGCGCGATTTCCGTGACCGCGTCGCAGTACTCGCATTGCAAGGCTTGCAGCCCCGCCGCGTAAGTCAGGCTTGCGCCGCATCCCTTGCAGATCAATGTGTCCAACTGTGCCGCCATGACATCCTCAAAAAATGAACGGGTTCCCGTGCCGGCAGCATACTTGAGGATGTTGCTTTAGGATATGTTTTTAGCTGAGAAAGTCGCCAGGCGACGCTCCGGCGCCGGAGCGCTTCCCGTTAATATCTTCTCCAACCGCCACGCCGCCATCCCATCCTCGTAATACTCCTCGTATTGCCCGAACACCCGATATGCGCGCGTGGTAAACAGCCCGATCGACGCCACGTTATCCTTGCGCACCTCCAGATAGAGCGCCGTGCACCCGCGCCCCAGCGCCGCCTGTTCCGCTGCCCGCACCAGTGCCGCCGCCACGCCGCAACCCTTCCACGCCGCCGCCGTGGCAATCGTGTACACCCGCGCCCGCGCCGTATTCGCGCGAAACAGCAAGGTCAGGTAGCCACGTATCTCGCCCGCCGCCGCGTCGATCAGGGTCACCGAATTTCCTTGCGACAGAAGATGCCGGAAACTGCGCCGGCTGACCCGGTCGCCGGCAAAGCTCGCTTCTTCGATCGCCGCCAGCATCGCCACATCCTCCATCGACGCGCTACGAATCATCGCCGTCTCATGCTTTCCCACCGCTACTCCCTTGGCTTCCTTGAAGCATGCATTTTTACATTTCTTTTACGGCAGCGCCCTAACTCTTTAGAAATTTTTTACGGCCGCGCCGATACGATTTGCCGTCTCTCCGTTTCCCATCACAGCAAAGAAAGAAGCACCATGAAGATTGCCATTCTCGCAGCCCTGCTGTCGGTGTCCGCGCAGGCAGCATCGGCCGCGGACGACTTCAGTCTTAACGCGGCCCTCACCAGCGACTATCGCTATCGCGGCATCTCGCAAACCCGCCTCCAGCCGGCGTTGCAGGGCGGGGCCGACCTGGTGCACAAGCCGTCTGGCTGGTACTCGGGTGCCTGGGCCTCGACCATCACCTGGACCGGCGACGCCGGCGGCGGCGGCAAGGTCGAACTCGACCTCTATGGCGGCAAGCGCGGCGAACTGGCGCCCGGCATCGCTTACGACGCCGGCGTGCTGACCTATGTCTACCCATCCAACAAGCTCGGCCACATAGCCGGCTTCGCCAACGCCCACACCACCGAGGTCTACGGCCAGCTCGGGTACGGCGTCGCCCTGGTCAAGTATTCCCACGCGCTCACCAACCTGTTCGGCTACGTCGACAGCCAACATAGCGGCTACCTCGACCTGGCCGCCAATCCCGCCCTTGGCAAGGGCCTCGTGCTCAACCTGCACGCCGGGCGCCAGCGCGTGGCCCACCATGGCGCCGCCAGCTACACCGACTACAAGATCGGCATCACCAAGGAGTTCGGCGTGGCGAGCGTGGCGCTGGCAGCGATCGGCACCGACGCCGGCAAGGCCGCCTACGCCTCGCCGGCGAACGGCAAATTCCTCGGCAAACGCGCGCTGCTGCTGACCGTCGGCACGACCTTTTAATGCCGGCGTTTACGCTTTGTTTACACCTGCGCGGCAACTCTTTACACCATTTTTAGACGCTTGCCGATACGCTCATCAATAACAAAACCAATTCGTTCGAGGGTGATATGGACTTGATTTTCATTGGAGCGATCCTGCTCTTTTTCGGCCTCAGCTGCGCTCTCGCGGCCGGCTGCGCCACACTGGGGGAGAAAAAATAATGGCCCTCATCTATATCGGCGGGCTCGTCGCAGCCGGCCTGCTGGCTTACCTGGCACATGCGCTGCTGAATGCGGAGGACCTGTGATGAGCACGCAATCGATGGCGCTGCTGGGCGCCTTTTTGGCCGTACTGCTGGCGCTGGCCTGGCCGCTGGGCCGCCAGCTGGCCAAGGTCGCCGAGGGCGGCGCCGTACCCGGCTTCGGCTGGCTGGCGCCGCTCGAACGGCTGCTGTACCGCGCCGCCGGCGTGTCGCCCGGCGCCGGCATGGGCTGGCAATCGTATGCGCGCGCGCTGCTGGTGTTTAACGGCCTGGGCGTCCTGTTCGTGTACGGCGCGCAGCGCTTGCAGGCCTTCCTGCCGCTCAATCCCCAGGCGCTGGCCAACGTCAGTCCCGATTCCTCGTTCAATACCGCCGTCAGCTTTGTCGCCAACACCAACTGGCAGGGCTACGGCGGCGAACAGACCATGAGCTACCTGACCCAGATGGTGGCGCTGGCGGGCCAGAATTTCTTTTCCGCCGCCACCGGCATGGCCGTCGCGTTCGCCCTGATGCGCGGCTTCGCTTCGCGCTCGGCGGCATCGATCGGCAACTTCTGGGCCGACATCACCCGCTCGACGCTGTACGTGCTGCTGCCGCTATCGCTGCTGTTGGCCGTGTTCCTGATGGGGCAGGGCGTGGTCCAGAACTTCAACAGCTACCAGCAAGTGCAGCTGATCGAGCCGGTCGCCTACACGGTCGTCGGCGCCGGCCCGGACGGCCAGCCGGTAACGCAAGCAAGCGTGGCTACCACCCAGAGCATCGCCATGGGTCCGGTCGCCTCGCAGGAAGCGATCAAGCTGATCGGCACCAACGGCGGCGGCTTCTTCAACGCCAATTCCGCCCATCCGTACGAGAATCCGACCGCCCTGTCGAACTTTGTCCAGATGCTGGCGATTTTCCTCATTCCCGCCGCGCTGTGCTTTACCTTCGGGCGCATGGTCGGCGACCCGCGCCAGGGCTGGGCCGTGCTGGCCGCCATGAGCCTGATCTTCGTGGTGGCCGCCGCGGTGCTCATGAGCGCGGAACAGGCCGTGCACCCGCAACTGGCGGCGCTGGGCGTCGACCAGGGCGCTGGCAGCTTTCAGGCCGGCGGCAATATGGAAGGCAAGGAAGCGCGCTTCGGCATCGCCGCCTCGTCCCTGTTCGCCGCCGTGACCACCGCCGCCTCCTGCGGCGCGGTCAACGCCATGCACGATTCATTCGCGCCCATCGGCGGCATGCTGCCGATGCTGCTCATGCAGCTGGGCGAAGTGGTGTTCGGCGGGGTCGGCTCGGGCCTGTACGGAATGCTGGTATTTGCCATCATGGCGGTGTTCATCGCCGGGCTGATGATCGGCCGCACGCCGGAATACCTGGGCAAGAAAATCCAGGCCCATGAAATGAAAATGAGCGCGATCGTGATCCTGGTCACGCCGCTGCTGGTGCTGAGCGGGACCGCGCTGGCGGTGATGCTGGACGCCGGCCGGGCCGGCATTGCCAACCCCGGCGCGCACGGCTTCTCGGAGATCCTGTACGCCTTCAGTTCGGCGGCCAACAACAACGGCAGCGCCTTCGCGGGCTTGTCGGCCAATACGCCGTTCTATAACACCATGCTGGCCATTGCCATGTGGTTCGGGCGCTTTGCCGTGATCGTGCCGGTGCTGGCGATTGCCGGCGCGCTGGCCGCCAAGCCGCGCCTGCAAGCCAATGCCGGCACCATGCCGACCCACGGCCCGGTCTTCATCGGCCTGCTGGTGGGCGTGGTCATGCTGGTCGGCGTGCTCAATTATGTCCCGGCGCTGGCGCTCGGCCCCGTTGCCGAGCATTTGCAGCTCTATACCAAATAACTTCACGCGGAGCCCATGATGTCGCAAGCACTTCCGCTGCCACTGGCAGCCACCACCCGCAAGACACTCACCTTGTTCGATACGGCACTGATTGGTCCCGCCATCGTCGACGCCGTGCTGAAGCTGGGACCGCGCACGCAATTGCGCAGCCCCGTCATGTTCGTCGTCTACGTCGGCAGCATCCTCACCACCTTGATGTACTTCCAGGCCGTCGCCGGCAAAGGCGACAGCGGCAGCGGCTTTACCCTGGCGATTGCCATCTGGCTGTGGTTTACCGTGCTGTTCGCGAATTTCGCCGAAGCGCTGGCCGAAGGGCGCAGCAAGGCGCAGGCCGCGTCCTTGCGCGGCCTGAAGCAAAGCGTCAGCGCCAAGCAGCTGGCCACGCCCAAATACGGTACCACCTGGCTGCCGCTTTCCGGCGCCGATCTGCGCAAGGGCCATACCATTCTGGTCGAAGCGGGCGATGTGATTCCCATCGACGGGGAAGTCATCGAAGGCGTGGCGTCGGTCGATGAAAGCGCCATCACGGGTGAATCGGCGCCGGTCATCCGCGAATCGGGCGGCGATTTTTCGGCCGTCACCGGCGGTACCCGCGTGCTGTCGGACTGGCTGGTGGTGCGTGTGACGGCCAACCCGGGCGAGACTTTCCTCGACCGCATGATCTCGATGGTCGAAGGCGCCAAGCGCCAGAAGACACCCAACGAAATCGCCCTCACCATCCTGCTGGTGGCCTTGAGTATCGTGTTTTTGGTCGTCACCGTGACCCTGTTGCCGTTTTCGCTGTTCGGCGTGGCCGCCGCCGGCGCCGGAAAACCGGTCGGCGTGACGGTGCTGATCGCGCTGCTGGTATGCCTGATCCCGACCACCATCGGCGCGCTGCTGTCGTCGATCGGCGTGGCCGGCATGAGCCGCATGATGGGCGCCAACGTGATCGCCACCTCGGGCCGCGCGGTGGAAGCGGCCGGCGATGTCGACGTGCTGCTGCTCGATAAAACCGGCACCATCACCCTGGGCAACCGCCAGGCCGCGGGCTTCTTCCCCGCGCCGGGGGTGAGCGAGCGCGAATTGGCCGACGCGGCGCAACTGGCGTCGCTGGCCGACGAAACCCCGGAAGGGCGCTCGATCGTGGTGCTGGCCAAGCAGCGCTTCGATATCCGCGAACGCGACATGGCCAGCCTGCAGGCCAGCTTCATTCCATTTAGCGCCAACACGCGCATGAGCGGCATCGATGCCGGCGCGCGCCAGCTGCGCAAGGGCGCGGCCGAGTCGGTGAAAAAGCACGTGGAGGCGCTCGGCCTGGCGTATCCGCCCGAGGTGGCGCGCATGGCCGACGAGGTGGCGCGCCGTGGCAGCACGCCGCTGGTGGTGGCAGACGATGGCCGCGTGATGGGCGTGGTGGAGTTGAAGGATATCGTCAAGGGCGGCATCCGCGAACGCTTCGCCGAGCTGCGCCGCATGGGCATCAAGACCGTGATGATCACCGGCGACAACAGGCTGACCGCCGCCGCGATTGCCGCCGAAGCGGGGGTGGACGATTTCCTGGCCGAGGCCACGCCGGAGGACAAGCTCAAACTGATTCGCAGCTACCAGGCCGAAGGCCGGCTGGTGGCGATGACCGGCGACGGCACCAACGACGCGCCGGCGCTGGCCCAGGCCGACGTGGCGGTGGCCATGAACTCGGGCACCCAGGCCGCCAAGGAGGCCGGCAACATGGTCGACCTGGATTCGAATCCGACCAAGCTGCTCGACATCGTCGAAATCGGCAAGCAGATGCTGATGACGCGCGGTTCGCTCACCACGTTCTCGATCGCGAACGATATCGCCAAGTATTTTGCGATCATTCCGGCGGCCTTCGTGGGCACGTATCCGCAGCTGAAAAGCCTGGACGTGATGCGCCTGGCCAGCCCCGATTCGGCCATCCTGTCGGCCGTGATTTTCAACGCCCTCATTATCGTGGTCCTGATTCCGCTGGCGCTCAAGGGCGTGCCGTACCGGGCCATCGGCGCGGCGGCCCTGCTGCGCCGGAACATCCTTATTTACGGTGGGGGCGGCATCGTGCTGCCGTTCATCGGCATCAAGCTGATCGACATGCTGCTGTCGGCGCTTCACCTGGTCTAGAAAGGACATCGTCATGAAAACCACTTTTCGCCCCGCCCTCATGCTGTTCGGCGCGCTGACCCTGGTCGTGGGCGGGCTGTATCCGCTGGCGGTCACCGGCATCGGCTACGCCGCCTTTCCCGACCAGGTGCGCGGCAGCCTGGTGACGCAGGGCGGCCGGACGGTCGGCTCGCGCCTGATCGGGCAATCGTTTGCGTCGCCCGGCTATTTTTGGGGACGTCCGTCGGCGACCGCACCGATGGCCTATAACGCGATCGCCAGTGCCGGCTCGAACCTGGGGCCGCTCAACCCGGCGCTGATGGCGGCGGTGCGGGGCAGGGTGGCGGCGCTGCGCGCGGCCGATCCGGGCAATACGGCGCCGGTACCGGTGGACCTGGTCACCGCCTCGGCCAGCGGGCTCGATCCGGAAATCAGCCTGGCGGCGGCGCGCTACCAGGCGGGCAGGGTGGCGCGCGCACGCACGCTGCCGCGCGAGCGGGTCGAGGCGCTGATCGGGGCAACGGCGATCATGCCGCTGTTTGGCGTGTTCGGGGAAGCGCGCGTGAATGTGCTGGCGCTCAATCTCGCGCTGGACAGGGCGTATACTCGGGCGGATTAGCGACAAAGGCGGCCATGTCCCCAACTGAAACCCAACGCGCCGATCCCGACGCCCTGCTGGCCCAGGTCCAGAGCGACGAGCGCAAGGCCGCGCGCGGCAAGCTGCGCATCTATTTCGGCGCCTCGGCCGGCGTCGGCAAGACCTGCGCCATGCTGGTCGCCGCCCGCAAACTGCGGGACGAGGGCGTGGCGGTGCTGGTCGGCGTGCTCGAAACCCACGGCCGCCCCGACACCGCCGCCCTGCTCGACGGCCTGGACCTCCTTGCCCCGGCCATGCGCGCTCACCGCGGCCAGGCGCTGCGCGAGTTCGACCTCGATGCCGCCCTGGCCGCCGCGCCGTCCCTGATCCTGGTCGACGAGCTGGCCCACTCCAACGCGCCCGGCTCGCGCCATCCCAAGCGCTGGCAGGATGTGGAAGAGCTGCTGGCGGCCGGCATCGACGTCTTCACCACTGTCAACGTCCAGCACCTGGACAGCCTGAACGACGTGGTCGGCGGCATCACCGGCGTGCGCGTGGCCGAAACCGTGCCCGACACCGTGTTCGACGGCGCCGACGAAGTGGTGCTGGTCGACCTGCCGGCCGACGAACTGCTGGCGCGCCTGCGTGGCGGCAAGGTGTATCAGCCGGAACAAGCCGAACGCGCCGCGAAAAACTTTTTCCGCAAAGGGAACCTGATCGCCCTGCGCGAGCTGGCCCTGCGCCGTACCGCCGACCGGGTCGAAGGCGATGTGCGCGCCTACCGCATCGAAAAATCGATCGGCCCGGTGTGGAAGACCGGCGGCGCGCTGCTCGCCTGCGTGGGGCCGCGCGCCGATGCCGAGCATGTGGTGCGCAGTACCGCGCGCCTGGCGGGCCAGCTCGGCGCCGACTGGCATGCCGTGTACGTGGAAACGCCGGCCCTGCAGCGCATGCCGGCGCCGCGGCGCGAACTGACCCTCAAGACCTTGCGCCTGGCGCAGGAACTGGGCGCGAGCACGGCGGTGCTGGCGGGGCGCGACATCGCCGACGCCATCGTCGGCTACGCGCGCGAGCACAACGTGTCGAAGCTGGTGCTGGCGCGCGCACATCCGTCCTGGCCCTGGCGGCGCGCGCACCGCGAGCGCATCGCCGGCATCGCGCCGGATATCGACCTGATCGAAGTCGGCGGCGGCAAGCCGCGTCCGGCCGAGGCGGCGCCGGAAACGAACACCGTCACCCTGGCCTTCGACAGCGGCAAACGGCGCGCCGCGGCCTATGCCTGGTCGGGCGCGGCCAGCCTGGCCGCCGCGCTGCTGCTCGCGCCGCTGGTCGGTCACGTCGACCTGGCCAACATCGTCATGCTGCTCCTGCTGGTGGTGGTGCTGGTGGCGGTGCGCTTCGGACGCGGGCCATCGGTGCTGTGCACCTGCCTGTCCGTGGCGTGCTTCGATTTTTTCTTCGTCACGCCGCGCTTCGACTTTGCCGTCTCCGACCTGGAGTACCTGATTACCTTCGGCGTCATGCTGGCGGTCGGCCTGATCACCGGCCACCTGACGGCCGGCTTGCGTTTCCAGGCGCGCGTGGCGGCGCACCGCGAGCACCGTTCGCGCGCGCTGTACGAGTTCGCGCGCGAACTCTCCGGCGCGCTCCAGACCGAGCAGATCGTGGACGCCACGCGCGCCGCCATCGCCCGCACCTTCCGCGCCGGCGCCACCCTGCTGGTGCCCGATGCCGAAGGCCGCCTGCAAGCGCCGTCCGGCGCCACGGCCGACATGGGCATCGCCCAATGGGCCTTCGACCACGCCCAAAGCGCGGGCCTGGGCAGCGGCACCCTGCCGGCCAGTCCCCTGTTCTACCTGCCGCTGGTGGCCCCGATGCGCACGCGCGGGGTGCTGGCCATCGCGCCGGAACAACAGCGCTGGATGCTCATTCCCGAACAGCGCACCCAGCTCGACACCTTCGCCGCGCTGGCCGCCATCGCGCTCGAACGGGTGCACTACATCGAGGTGGCGCAGGATGCGCTGGTAAACATGGAGTCCGAACGCCTGCGCAATTCGCTGCTGGCGGCGCTGTCGCACGACCTGCGCACGCCCTTGACCTTGCTGGTGGGCCTGTCGGAATCGCTGGCCGACTCCGGTCCCGCACTGGCGGCGCCGCAGCGCGACATGGCGGTCATCCTGCACGAGGAAGCGCTGCGCATGAGCGCCCTGGTGGCGAACCTGCTGGAGATGGCGCGCATCCAGAGCGGGCAGATCACCTTCAACATGCAGTGGCACCCGCTCGAAGAAGTGGTCGGCAGCGCCCTGCGCGCCTGCGCCGCGCCGCTGCGCGCGCATGCGGTGCGCACCGCGCTCGCGCCCGGCCTGCCGCTGGTGCGCTTCGACGCGGTACTGATCGAGCGGGTGTTGTACAACCTGCTGGAGAACGCCGCCAAGTACACGCCGCCCGGTTCGACCATCGAGGTGTCCGGCACAGTCCATGGCGCATGGCTGCAATTGCGCGTCGATGACGACGGCCCGGGCTTCCCCGCCGGACGCGCCGAGACCCTGTTCGAGAAGTTCGCGCGCGGCGAGCGCGAATCGGCGAAACCGGGCGTGGGCCTGGGGCTGGCGATCTGCCGCGCGATCATCGAGGCGCATGGCGGTAAAATCGAGGCTGGCGCGTCGCCCATCGGCGGCGCCTCGCTTGTAGTGAACCTGCCGCTCGGAACCCCGCCGCCCGGCCCCGAACCTGAAACCTGAAACCTGAAACCTGAAACCTGAAACCTTCGCACCGCCCGATGACTGATTCCGCTCCCACCGCCCTGCTGGTCGAAGATGAACCGCAGATCCGCCGCTTCGTGCGCGCCGCGCTCGAAGACGAGGGCTGGGTCGTGTTCGAGGCGGCCACCATGCAGCGCGGCCTGATCGACGCCGGCACCCGCACGCCCGACCTGGTGGTGCTGGACCTGGGCCTGCCCGACGGCGACGGCATCGCCTTCATCAGCGACCTGCGCAAGTGGTCGGGGGTGCCGGTGATCGTGCTGTCTGCGCGGGTGGGCGAGGCCGACAAGATCCGCGCGCTCGACGCCGGCGCCGACGATTACCTGACCAAGCCGTTCGGCGTGGGCGAGTTGCAGGCGCGCGTGCGCGCCACCTTGCGCCGCCAGCGCCAGCCGGGCGCCGCGCCCGCCGCGCTGGTGCGCTTCGGTTCCGTAAGCGTGGACCTGAAAGCGCGCCGCGTCACCAAGGGCGGCCAGCACGTGCACCTGACCCCGACCGAATTCCGCCTGCTGGCGGTGATCGTGGCTAACGCCGGGCGCGTGGTCACCAATCCGCAGCTGCTGCGCGAGGTGTGGGGGCCGTCGCACGGCGAGGATGGCCACTACCTGCGCATCTACATGGGCCATCTGCGCCACAAGCTCGAAGACGATCCGGCGCAGCCGCGCTGCCTGCTGACCGAAACCGGCGTCGGCTACCGTCTCTTCATGCCGGATGAGCGCCCGTGAGCTTGTCCCTGATCGACGCCGAAAATACGCTGGCCTCGCCGGTCTGCGCGCTGGCCGGCCGCGCCGCGCTGCGGCTGGCGCTGACCATCCTGTGGCATCCGCAGCCGCAGCGCATCGGCGAGCAGTTCATCGCCGCGGCGGGCAGCGGCGACATCGATGTCAATCGCTTCGCGCCGCTGTTCGGCGGCCTCGCGGGCAGCGCGCAAGCGCTCGGGCAGCGCCGCATCGCGCGCGATGCGCTGCGCTTGCGGCGCCACCGCGACCATGGCGTGAGCCTCCTGCCGCCGCAAAGCCGCATGCGGGTGGAACTGAACGGCGCCATGCTGGCCGGCGCGCCCGTGCGCTGCACGCCCGAACAGGTGGATGCGGGCCTGGTCATCGGCCTCGGTGGCGTGGTGCTGCTGTGCGTGCACTGGATGGACCGCCTGCCCCAGGCCAGCGCCATCGCCGCCGTGCACGGGGTCGGCAGCGCCGCCATCCGCGTGCGCGAGCTGATCCGGCAGGTGGCCGCGACCGACCTGCCGGTGCTGCTGCTGGGCGAAGCGGGCAGCGGCAAGGAACTCGCCGCGCAGGCGATCCATCAAGCCAGCGCGCGCTGCCGCGGCCCGCTGGCGACGGTCAACCTGGCGACCCTGAGCGAAGCGCAGGCGGTAGCCGACCTGTTTGGCGCGGATACGGGCGCCTTCGCCCGGGCCGATGGCGGCACCGTGTTTCTCGACAAGATAGGCACGGCGCCGCAGGCGGTACAGGCGCAGCTGCTGCGCGTGCTCAAGACCGGCGAGTACCGCCCGGTCGGTGCGCGCGCCGATCAGGCGGCGCGGGCCCGCCTGATCGGCGCCAGCGACCACGATCTGCATGATGGCAGCTTCAATCAGTCCCTGCTGCGCCGCCTCGAAGCGCTGGTGGTGCGCCTGCCGCCCCTGCGCGAGCGGCGCTGCGATATCGGCGTGCTGGCGCTGCACTTCATGCAAGCCTGGAGCGCGCGCACCGGCTGCGCGCCCGAGCTGCCGCTGGCCTTCGTCAGCCAGTTGTGCAACTACGACTGGCCCGGCAATGTGCGCCAGCTCGGCAAGGTGGTGCAGCGCGCGCTCAGCGCCGCGCAGGCGGGCCAGCCGCTCGCTTTCAATGCGCTGGTGCCCGGTGTGGCGGGGCGGACGGCGCGAATCCGGCTGGCACAACTGAGCGGACAGGCGGTGCTGGACGCGCTCGAAGCCAACGGCTGGCTGATCCGCAACGCGGCGCTGGCGCTGGGGGTGTCGCGGCCGTCGATGTACAAGCTGATCGGGGAGCATCCCGCCATCCGCCAGATCGGCCAGATCGCGCCGGACGAGATCGCGGCGGCGCTGGCGGCGCACGGCGGCGACGCCGGCCGCTGCGCCGCCGCGCTCAGGACCCCGAGCGAAGCGCTGCGGCGCTACCTGCGCCGGCAGGCCGCGGGCAAGCTGTTGTGAAGCGGGCACGGCGGCATGCGGCTGGGGTGGTGGCCGGCGCCGGAGCTTGCATCCGCGCGCGGCCCGGCATCTAATACAGGCAAGGAGCGCCACCCGGGGTTCCCATGAATATAAAAAGAGGATATTGCAATGCAATCTGGACGTTCGTATCGCCGCTGCCTCGCGGGCCTCGCGCTCGGCCTGGCCAGCCTGGGCAGCGCCGCGCAGGAACCGGCCCTGTACGTGTATTCGACCATCGATGCGCTGCTGGCCGGCGTGTACGAGGGCGAGCTGACCGTCGCCCAGCTGGGCACCAGGGGCAACTTCGGGATCGGTACCTATAACCACCTCGATGGCGAAATGGTGGTCCACGATGGCAAGTTCTATCATGTGCGCTCCGATGGGTCGGTGCGCGTGGCGGCGCCGTCGGAGCGCACGCCGCTCGCCTACGTGCTGCCGTTTGTGCCGACCCGGACCGTGGCGCTCGGGCCCAGCGCCAGCCTGGCGCAGATCGAAGCGCTGGCCGACCAGCAGCTCGGCAACAAGAACATGTTCTATGCGCTCGAGATCAAGGGCCAGTTCAGCGCCATTTCGACCCGCGCCATTCCCGCGCAGAGCCGGCCGTACCGGCCCCTGGCCGAGGTGTCGAAGTCGCAGAACGTGTTTGCGCGCGATGCCGTGGCGGGTACCCTGGTCGGCATCCGCAGCCCGGCCCTGAGCAAGGGCATCAGCGTGCCGGGCTACCACTGGCATTTCATTGCGGACGACCTGAGCTTCGGCGGGCATGTGCTCGGCACCGGCCTGGCGCGCGGCGTGCTCAGGCTGGCCCAGGTGCGGCGCATGGAAGTGGAGCTGCCGCTCAACGAGGACTTCGCCAAGGCGGACCAGGAAAAGGATCGCGCCGCCGAATTGCGCAAGGTCGAGAGCGCGCGGCACGACAAGGATGGCGACAGCAAGCCCTGAGCCGGAGCGCGCAGGGCTTGGCCGTTGGCGTAAAAATGCATTTTTCATAATTCAAATGAAAACATTGTCATGCACACGCTCCCGCTTCTGTCCGCTCTCGTCCTGGCCACGGCCGGCCTGAGCGCGCTCGCCTCCCTGGAATGGCAGGTGGACCAAGGCGGGCTGGCCGTCGTCGATGAACAATCTGCCCTGGCCGAGGGCGTGTACAACAAAGGCCGTTGAGTGCGGCATCGCCATCATTGGCCGGCGGCCGTCACTGGGAAAAAAGGAAAGCCGTGGCAGAAAGCGACCATGTCCTGATCGTGGATGACGACCGCGACATTCGTGAGTTGCTGAGCACCTATCTCGAAAAGCAGGGCTTGCGCTGTACGGCGGTCGCCGATGGCCGCGCGATGCGGGCCGCGCTTGCCCGGTCGACGCCGGACCTCATCGTTCTCGATATCATGCTTCCTGGTGACGACGGGCTGGTCCTGTGCCGCGAAATCCGCTCGGGAAAGCAGCGTACGATTCCGATCCTGATGCTCACCGCGCGCGACGATGAAACCGAGCGCGTGGTCGGCCTCGAGCTGGGCGCCGACGACTATATGTCCAAGCCGTTCGCCGCGCGCGAACTGCTGGCGCGCATCAGGGCGGTGCTGCGCCGCACGCGCATGCTTCCACCGAACATGCAGGTGAGCGAGCCGGCGCGCCTGATCTGCTCGCCGGTGACGATGTCGCGGTCGCCCTGAGCAGCGCCGAATACCGGCTGCTGCGGGTCTTCCTCGACCATCCGCAACGGGTGCTGACCCGCGATCAATTGCTGGAGCTGACCCACGGCCACGATGCGCAGGCATTCGACCGCTCGATCGACATTCTCGTCAGCCGCCTGAGGCAGCGGCTGCGCGACGACCCGCGCGAACCGCGCTACATCAAGACCTTGCGCAGCGAAGGGTATGTGCTGTCATGTCCGGTCACCCCGCTCGCGGATCCGGCGTGAGCGGCATCGTCGCCCGCTTGCGCAGGCTGGGGCCGGCCAGCCTGTTCGCGCGCCTGTCGCTCATTTTGCTGGCGGGACTGGCCGCGGCCCAGTTCCTGTCCGCTTATCTGACGATCGAAGAACGCAACGACGCCAGCATGGGGGCGATGATCGATTATGTCGAGGCCGACCTGCGCACCGCCGTCGCCCTGATCGACCGCTTGGCTGCCGCGCCTCGCCCGCGGCGGCTACCGATTCTCGTCGGACGCCGGCCTGGCCGGGCCACCGGTGCGATCGCCGTACTCGCTGCGTTTGCTGGCGTCGGCCACGCGCGCGCTGGCACCGGGCTACGCATTGAGCGCGCATGCGCTCGAGGGCGGCCCCGAACGCTTCCAGGTGCATGTGCGGCTGTCGGACGGCCAGCCGCTGACAGTCGACTTCCGGCCACGGCGCGGCCTGCCCTTGTCGGCCCGGCTGCCCTACCTGCTGGCGGGGCAGCTGGCCTTGGTGGCGCTGGCTTGCTGGCTGGCGGTACGCCTGGCCATCAAGCCCTTGCTCACCCTTGCCGACGCCGCCGATTCGCTCGGGCCGGACCTGCGCCCGGTCCGCATGCCTGAACAGGGACCGTCGGAAGTGGTGCGCGCCGCGCGCGCCTTCAACGCCATGCAAAGGCGTATCGCCGCCTATGTCGATGAACGGCTGCGTATCCTGGCGGCGATCTCGCACGATTTGCAGACGCCGATCACGCGCATGCGCCTGCGCGTCGACCTCATGGAGGAATCCGCGCAGCAGCAACGCCTGATCGACGATCTGCAGCAACTCGAAGACCTGGCGCGGCAAGGGATTGGTTACGCGCGCGCCATGCACGGCCTGCTGGAAGCGGCGCGCGCGATCGATCCCGACGACCTGCTCGACGCCATCGCGCTCGACTACCGCGACAGCGGCGCCGACGTCGGATTCACCCGCCGCAGCGGCGCGCCAGTCGTCACGCGCCCGGGCGCCTTGCGCCGGATCGTGACGAACCTGGTCGACAATGGCATCAAGTATGCGGGCCAGGCGGAGATCGTGATGGAGCGCTCCGCCGGCGCTGTCATCACGATCCGGGTACTGGACCGGGGGCCGGGCATTCCGGAGGCGGCGCTGGAGGCGGTCTTCGAGCCGTTTTATCGGCTCGAAAGCTCGCGCAGCCGCGACACCGGCGGCACCGGCCTGGGGCTGGCCATCGCACGCCGGCTGGCGCTCACGCTTGCCGGCAGCCTGACCTTGCACGCGCGCCCCGGGGGCGGCCTGGAAGCGCGCCTGGTGCTGCGGACACTGGAGGCGCCGGGCGCGCCCTGAGCGGCAAGCGCGCCGGCGTGCCGTCAGCCGAAGGTAAAGGCATAGACGTCGGCCCCGTTGTCGAGGAAACGGACCTCGATGCGCCGCTGCCGCACCGATCCGGATTGCCTGATCAATTGATACAGGCGGGTGTCCGTGACGAGGCCATTGCCGTCGGCATCGATGTCGGCCCCGTAGTCAGCGCCTGGCGCGCGGCCGTCGAGCGTGACCTTGATCCGCACCTGGCGCCCGCGTGCGCCGGCACCCATCACCAGGTGCAGGTCGCGGGCGCTGAACTGGTGGACGATGCCGCTTCCCGCTGGTCCCGCCACGGCCGATTCGGCATTCACGGTCCAGGGTCCGGACAGTCCCCACTGGTTCAGGGCGAGCGCGCCCACCGAGTATTGTTGCGGCATGCCGGGGCGGACCGGTTCAGGCGAGCGGAAATTGGTGGCCTGGCTGCAGCCAACGTAGGTCTCGGCCGAATCGAGCTGGCGCAGGTCGGGCGCAAGCTGCTCGGCGTGCATGGGGGGAGCGAGCAGGGCCGTGTCCACCGGGCCGCCGCGCGCCTCGGCCAGCAGCGACTGGATCGCCCGCTCCAGCTTGTCGGTTCATGTCGCTTCCTTGGAAGAATCTCACTTGTCGAGCACGACGAGGGGTTTGTTCTTTTCCACCAGGTAGCTTGCCAGTTCCGCGCTGACGCCGGGCGCGGCATTCCTTGCCGAATGGGCGGCGCCGGCCGGAATGTACAGCGACTCGCCAGCCTGGAGCCGGATGGTCTGGCCATCCATCTCATCCACGATTGTTCCGCTGAGGACGTAGGTGATTTCCACGCCAGGGTGAGTGTGTTTCGGGGCCGAGGAGCCCGGCGCGAAATCGACCCGCACCTGGATCGCCTCTCTTGCGCCGTCGAATTCGTGGCGTACGGTTTCCGTGCGGGCCAGGCCGCTGGGGCCGAATTGCTGTGCCCATGCGGCCGCCGACAGCAAGATCGCTCCCGCCATCAGCATGAGGCTTGCCACGGTGCGTAGCGGCGATGTTGCGGTGTACATGCCCAGTGCGTTCATTGATTCTCTCCAGTCAGGGTGGCGCCGTCACGGCAGGCCAGGATGGCAAGCCGCGAGAACGAGGGCCCATTAGACCGGATCGTTGTTTCCGCACGATGTAGGGAACCCGCCTGACATCGCGGTCAAGGTTTCCAAAGGGGTGTTGGAAACAATCCGACACAAATCTTGTGCGGATCGCCAGGCGTTCCTGGCCGTCGCACCGGGGACACGCGGCATGCCGGCAGGTTTCCATATCGTTTCGCATCCGGCAACACGGCGGCCGCCAGGCATCAGATCTGGTCCAGCAGCTGCTGTTCGGCCCGTTCGCTGAGCACCAGCACGAGCTTGAGCCTGGCCCGGGTCATGCCCACGAAGAGCTTGCGCAGCACCAGTTCGTCGATCCGGGCGAAATCGATCTCGGTGAAAATCACCGCCGGCGCCGACTGGCCCTTGAAGCGGTACACCGATTCGGCCAGCAAGCCGCCGTCCCGGTAGATGGGATTGCCGAACAGGTCGTATGCGCCGGTGAACGATCTCAGGGTGTGGGCTTCGCTGAGCTTGTCGAGGCGCAGGATGGCCGATTTTTCGCGTCCCCGGAACGAGGCGATGGCAATATCGTGGCGCGCGAAGCCGGCGCCCAGGCACAGGGTGACCGCGCGCCGGGTTTGCGCCAGCATCGCTTCGGTATCGCCTTCGGGATACATCAGTTCCTCGATATCGGCCCCCTTGAACGGGCTGCCCGCTTCCACCGGCGGGTGCACCGCGCCGATCGAGGCCAGCATGTCGACAATCTGGCGCGGGCTGCGCAAGTTGGTATCGGAATGCAGCTTGACCCAGCCCGGCAGCGGCACCGCGGGGCGGCCGTACAGGTTCTGGTTGGGGTCTTCCAGCCAGATGGCGCGGCCGTCGGCCTTGAGCATGCGCAGCAGGATATCGCGCCAGGCGATGGAAAAATCCTGTCCCTCGTCGACGATCAGCACGTCGTATTTCCACGATTCCGGCAGCTCGGCGCCGGCCATGCGCGCTTCGATCTCGTCCCACACGCCGGGCGCGGCGTAGTTGGGAATGTGGCCCTGGGCGCGCAGGAAGGCGTCGCTGAGCATGTGGAAGGTGGCGACCCGGCCGCCGGCGGGGACCAGCCGTTCGATGTGATCGGCCAGCGGCCGGTTGTAGCACACGTACAGGGGCGACAGGCCGGCCTCGATGGCGGCGCCGTATTCGGCCAGGGCCAGCTGGGTCTTGCCGCTGCCGGCGGTGCCCACCACGCGCAGCCGGAACGGGGCAAATTCCAGGCGCCGCGCCCAAGTGGCCAGGCCGCCGGACAGGCGCGTGACCATGGCGGCGGCATTGCCGATCATGGCGCTGGGATCGGGCCGCAAGCTGAGCATGTTGCCGAGAAAGCGGGTGACCTTCTCGAACTGCTCGCCGGGCGCGCCATCGGTGACGGGCAGGATGTCGCGGATCACGTTCGCCAGGCGGTCCTTGCTGGTGGCGTCGATGATGTGGCGCGGGTCGATGCCCGCCAGGTGCGGGTTGCGCACGATGTAGTCGGGGCAGTACAGCAGGTAATCGATGGATAGCTCGCTGCCGAAGCGCTCCGTGAGGCCCTTGATGGAGCGCATCAGGTGGTTGGCGACCTTGCGCGGCTTGCCCTCGTAATGCTTGACCAAGCCATCGGCCGTTTCGTTCAGCAAGCCCGATTTCTGCTCGATCAGCAGCATGCGCCCGCTGGGCGCGACGATGATGAAATCGATCTCGCCAAAAACGGAAAAGCCGTTTTCGACGTTGGTCCAGTGCACGCCGTGGTAGATGCGGTAGGGCGCATCGGCCAGGCGGCGTTCGAGATAGCCGAGCGTGTCGATTTCGCGCACGGCGGTGCCGGTGACCGCCATCTCTTGCCAGCCGGTTGGGTGAATGTGGGCCATTGGATAGGGGCGGGCGCACCGTGGTGGTTAAAACAATATTGTAAGGCTGCGCAAGGGCGGCTACCGCACGCTTGCGGAATTGCAGCGGGCTGGCACGTCAGCGCCCGGCTGGCGTGCCCACGACGCTACCGGCGCTTGTCAGGTCGGGGCCGCGCCAGGGAGCCGGATATTTTGGTGTCGATGCGGCGTTCGCACGACAGTTTGGGGATGTTCATTTGCTAAGCTGTCGGTTCTTCAGGAGACCATCCACGTCCTTTGTCCTCAACAGCCAGCAATATGTCGGCGGGTGCGGCCCCGAAGTGTTCATGTGCGGTCTGTTTGAATTTTCCTATACCCCGGGCGGCGCCCTCAATTTTTATACGGCATGGAGCACCGATCCGTGGGGCGAGGGCGTTGCCGGCGGCCATGCGATCAGCGGCGTTGAGGTCAAGGAGCATGCTTACTGGCCGGGCGGCTCGGCATCGTATACCTTGCGCTGGACCGGCAATGCCGTGTTCCACATCACGCCGGCGCCCGAACCGGCCAGCTACGGCATGCTGGCGCTGGGCTTGGGCGTTCTCGCTGTCGGTGCCCGCAGACGCTCCCGCCCGTAGCAAGCAGCGCGCCGGGCCGGCTGGCGCGGCGCGTTACCGAATGCGCATCAGTTGCGTCACCACGGCCGTCATGTCGGCCACGGACGGCGCCAGCCGCGTTGTGTCCGGACCGAGCAGCGCGACCAGGTCGGCATTGATCAAGGCAACGATCTCGATATACGTCGATGTCAGCGACGGCAGCTCAGGGGTCGTCGTCAATGCAATGAAACGATGTAGCAAGCGCTGCCATATGGCGCGGTCGACTTCGGCGCAATGGAACAATCGTGTCAGTCCCGCGACAAATTCGCTACCTTGTCCTGCGCGGCTTTTGTCGATGGCCGCCAAGGTGAACGGAATGCGCGGCAGCGATTCCACTTCCCACTGCGGCATCCTGGACAAATAGATCGCGGAAAAGCAGGCGGTCGCCACATGGTAGAGGATATTGAGCATCCCGACGTTCAGTGCGCGCTCCAGGGTTTCCTGCGGCAAGCCGATGGCGTGTGCGTCAGCGCCAGGCGCCTGGTCGAGAAACCGGAAGATGTCGGCCTCGATCGCGTCGACCATGGCCTGTGGCGCGGGGCACGATTCGTGCGCGCCCACAAACAGGCCATGCCGTTCGGTATAGGCATACATCGACAGGTCGTCGCCCGCGTTGCCAACGCTATACGCGAGCCGATGCTCGGCATACAAGGCCACGCCGCGAAAGACCTTGAAGGCGTTGGCGATGGCGGCCGGAATACGCGGTCCCGCCGCTTCCTTCGTCATATAGGGCAGACTCAGGCAAGTGTGCGACAGGCATAACAGTCGCCCCATCGGGTCGCGTCCGGCCAATTGGGCGATGGCGTTGAAGTTGGCGAGCAAGCACTTCCAGCCCGCCACATCGAGCGCGCGCAGGGCACCGACGTTCATTGGCCGGCCGCACTGCTGCCGCTGGCCCGGGTAGTGCGACGTCCGGTAATCGATGCTGGACCGATAGTGCGGATATTGATTGGTTCCCCCTTCGAGCAAGGGGACCTCATTGGCGTCCACCCCGTCGTAAGGAACCCAGGCGAACAGGATGGGGAATTGCTGGCGATTGATTAGCATGGCATTTCCATCGCTTCGGCGCACGGTGCCGGTGCGGCGTGCGCATGCGTCACATCGCTGACGATCTTTCCCTTTTCCAGGACAATGATGCGGTCAGCCATGGCGATGGTTTCCGGGCGGTGCGCGACCAGAATCCGGGTCATGGCGATGTTTTGAATGGCGGCATTGACCGCCTTCTCGTTCGAAATATCCAGATGGCTGGTGGCCTCGTCGAGCACCAATAATTTGGGCCGGCGGTACAGCGCGCGTGCCAGCAGAATCCGCTGCTTCTGGCCACCCGACAGGCCGAAGCCCGCGTCACCCAGAATGGTGTCGTACGCCATGGGCATGGCCACGATCTCGGCATGCATCGCCGCCAGTTTGGCGCAGCTGTGCGCGTGCTCGAGGTCCGGGGTCGGATCGAAGAAGCAAATATTGTCGGCGATGGAGCCGACAAACAGCCGGTCTTCCTGCATCACCGTGCCGATGAGCTGGCGGTAGTTGCTCAGTCCAAAACGCGCAAGCCCCACTTCATCGATGAATATCTCTCCTTGGGTCGGCTCGAAGAGTCCCAGCATGACCTTCAGCAAGGTGGTCTTGCCGCAACCGGATGGGCCGGTAATGGCCACGCACTGGCCGGCAGGAATTGTCAGATTCAAATTCTTGAAAATATGGGGTTCGCTGTCCGAATAGCGGAAGGCCAGGTTGCGTACTTCGATCGCCGGTTCGACCGCCGCGGCATCGACTTCGGGCACATCGCCCCGTTGCTCCGGTTCGGTCAGCACGATATCGGCGATGCGTTCGGCATGCAAGCCGAGCATGCGCATCTCGAAGATCTTGTCGATCAAGGCGGCAATCCGCTGGCTGAACTGATCCTTGTAGCTCAGGAAGGCGAACAGCATGCCCACCGAAAAAGCGCCATCCATCACGGCCAGCGCCGCCATCCAGATGACAATGCCGCGTTCCAGGGTAAACAAGAGCGTGTTTGCCGTTTGAAATGAAATCGACACGCGCGCGATGCGCAGCTCGGCATTGAATTGATCGGCCAGGGCATTGAGCCAGAAAATGCGCCGTTCATCTTCCTTGCCGAACAGCCGGATGCTTTGAATGCCGCGGGTCGACTCGATGAAAATCGTGTTTTGTCGCGCCGCATGAATGATTTGCTCCGCCGTCGCATTGCGCAGGGTACGAAAGAATATCCAGCGGATCATGAAATAGATGGCCACCGCCAGCATGCTGACAGCCGCCAGCGGCAGGCTGTACATCAGCATGACGATCAGTGTCGCCACCACCAGCAAGCCGTCGATCACGCCTTCGACGAATTGGGTGGTGAGCGTGCGCTGCACGTTTTCGATCGAGTTAAAGCGCGACACGATGTCGCCCAGCTGGCGTTTTTCAAACCAGGGCAATGGCAGCCGTTGCAGGTGGGCGAAGGTATCGCCCAGCCACTGGAACTTGAGATTGGTCGCCAGCAGCGAGGTAATCCAGGAGCGCACCGCGCCAATCGATACCTGCAAGGCGACCAGCATCAGAAAGCCGATTCCCAGCACCGTGAGCAGTTCGCGGTCTTGCGCGACCAGGACTTCGTCGATCACCCACTGCAGGTAAAAGGGCGCAACCAGGGCGCACACTTGCAGCGCAATGCCCAGGGTGAGCAACTGCGCCAGCTCCTTGCCGATGCCCCTGCTTCGCCCGAGAAGCGAGCTCAGGCTCAATCCTTGTTTTTCGCTGGCTTTCTCGAATTGCTGGCTGGGGGTGAGCTCCAGGGCGATGCCGGTGAAATGCTTGTCCACTTCCGACATCGGCAGCTTGCGTTCGCCCACGGCGGGATCGTTGATGATCACATGGCCGGGATGGACGGATTTGAGCACCACGAAGTGGTTCATATTCCAATGCAGGACCGCGGGCAATTTCAGCTGCGCCAGCAGCGGCAAGGTGAGCTTGACCGGCCGCGGTTGCAGGTTCAGTCGCTGAGCCATCGAGATGATGCTGTTCAGGGTCGTTCCCTTGATCGACACCGAGAAGCGCCGCCGCATGTTCGGCAAGTCGATCTCGTGTCCCCAATAGCTGGCGACCATGGCCAGGCACGCCAGGCCGCACTCGGCCGCTTCGATCTGCAGCAGTGTCGGGACCTGGGGACGGTCCCAAAAGCGCAGGCCGGGGTGTTTATGATTCATGTGCATGTTCCGTCAAGACTTACGAACAGGATCGAGCACCCATTCATACAATTTTCGTTTTTCCAAAATAACGGTCGCGTCCAGCTGCATGCCGGGCCGTAATGGGCGTTCTTCGCGCGACGCGCTGACATGCTGTGTTTTCAGGTTGACATAGACCAGATACAGCCCTTCGGCCGCCGTTTGCGGCCCTGGCTGCAAGGCCGTAAACGACACCCGGTCGACCTGGCCGGCAAACTGACCGAACCGTTGATAGGGATAAGCGCGATAGCGGATCTGCACTTCCATTCCCGGCTTGATGAAGCCGATCGCGGAGGACGGCACCTGCAATACCGCCTGCAAGGGCGAACCGGAAGGAGAAAAATTGGCCAGGGTCTGGTTGGCCAGCACCGTTTGACCGGGGTGGGCGGTGATGGCGCTGACCATGCCGGCACGGGCGGCGCGCACCAGTTGCGTGCGCTGGGCTTCGTTATCGTTCAAGTCTTGCTCGACCCTCCCGATGTCGCGGCCGATGGCGGACTTGTCGCGGGTCGCCCGCAGGCGCGCTTCGCGCTCCTGTGCGGCATTGTCGGTCAGGCTGCGGCCCACGGTCTGTTTCAAGCGCTGCAATTCGAGCATCTTGGTTTCCTGCTCGATGCGGTCGGCCTCCTTGTTTTGCAGCCATGAATCGGACAGGTATTTCATATTGGCCAGATCGCGCGCTTTGTCGAGGGCGCGCTCGGCCAGCGCGAGGCGCTGCTGCTGGAGGGCAATCTGGCGCTCGACCTGTTGCAACTGCTGGCGCAAGTCCTCGCCCTTCGATGCCAGGGAGGCTTGGGTTTGCTCCAGCTGTTGTTGCAACAGTCCTTCTTCGGCCACCAGGCTGCCATGACGATGTTCGATGATGGCGCTGATATTTCGTGCGGCCGATCCTTTGGTCGCGTTGACCCTCTCATTGCTCAGCACAAACAGGATGTCGCCCGCCTGGACCGCCTGGCCTTCCTTTACCTTGACCTCGGACACCACGCCGGCCTGGAGCGCCTGCAATTGAATCAAGCCCTCGCCCGGCTGCAAGGATCCGCTCACGTGCGCCTTGCGCGCGTACTCGAACACGATGACGAATGCCACGATGGCCAGGGCGAGCGCGGCGAAGATCAGGGTGATCCAGCGGTGCGTCAAGGCCCGGGGAATGACCGGACCGCTCAGGCGCCGCTGGCGCATGTGATCGAGCACCTCCTTGCGGATGAACGATTTGGCGCCTGGACTGGTCGTCATGGGCTCACCCGCAAGAGTTGGTCGCGCACCAGCCGCTCGAGGAGTTCGGCGATGCGGGCGGGGCCTGGCGGGTTGTCGATCGCGCTACCAAGCATGGCAATCAGTTCATCCAGGCTGGCGCACAAGGGGGCCAGCAGCCACACCAATGCCGACTCCCGGCTGATGGCCAGGACCGGGCGCGGCGCGTGCACGATGAAGCGCTCGCCCTGGCGCGACAGCACCGCGCAGGGGGGCACATACAGGCCCTGTCCGAACGGCGATGGCGCGCCGATCCGCAGGCCCGGAAAATAGGCCAGCAACTGCAGGTGCTGCGCATGGCGCGCGCACTGTCCGAGGAAGCGTGCGCCATCCTCGACGCTGTCCGGCGCGGCTGAAAACAGGGTTGCCAGATAGGAGTCGAGCTCGCAACCGAGGGCGCGCATCTTCTTGCTGCGCCACTTCGGCCGCGGCTGCGAATCGCCGAGCGAGGCGCGGTAGCCGTCGATGGCCCGTTCCACCAGCAAGCGCGCATTCAGGGCCGAGGAGAGCGGGTCGCCGTCGCTCAGGTTGCCGATAGCGTCTTCCAGCAAGGTGGCCAGGTTGTCGGCGTGCCATCCGACCAGCTTGTCCTGAAAGCCGCTCCAGTCATGCGCGTCCAGCACGCGCGCCCACGCCGCCTCGCCTTGGACGACGCGCGCCGTCTTGATTTTATGCAGGAACATGATGCGCGCGAGGTCGAAGCGTGCCGCTTCCTGCAAGCGGGTGCGGATCAGGTCGGCCGTGACGAAATACACATCCAGGCGCGCCCCCGGCAGCACGATGGGCAGCCAGAATTCCGCGCCATGCCCCTCGACGGGCGCTTCCAGCAGCACCATGACATCGATGTCCGAGTAGGCATTGGCCAAGCCTTCGGCGTACGAGTTCAGGTGCAGGATAGCCAGCGCGCGGTCAAGCAATCCGGTGTCGAGTTTTTGCCTGAGCAGCGCATCGATCGGCTGCGCCAGCAGGCTGCGGTTGTCCGGCAGGAGCGCGTCCAGCCATGCCGCCGAAGCGGCGCAGGGTACCGAAAAACGGGGTGTTTGATTCATCGGTGTTTGATTCATCGGTGTTTGATTCATCGGTGTTTGACTCATCTCAGGTCTCTTTTCCGGTTGGCTCGATTGCCATCCATTCCAAACGTACATAGGCGCTGATCCATCCCAGCCACATCGCCAGGTCGCGTACCGGCTTGCCGACCATCCACGGTAGCGCGCACTCGGCGCCCACTTTCCAGGCAAGGAAGAGCCAGGCCACCAGGAACAGGGGAAGCAGGGTCCAGCCGGAGGCCGTGACGCTGGCCAGCACCAGGCCCAGCAAGGCGAGCCATTTAAAGGCCGGCCCCCACACCCGCCAGCGGCAGATGGCGCTGAAGCGCGATCCGTGCACTTTGGAGCAGAGAAACAAGCCTTTTCCGGCCGCCAGCGACTTGCGCGCCAGACCGAGCATGCTGATGGGATGATCGTGGATCACCGCCAGGGTGGGCATGAACAGCACCGATTTGCCGGCTTGCTGGGCGCGCAGCTGGAAATCGACATCTTCGAAGGTGTAGCGTAAAAACAGGTCCGAGAACACCCCAAGCTCGAGCGCCACAGTGCGCCGCACGATGAAGTTGCCGCCTGCGATGCATCCGCTGAGCTCGTATTCCAGGGGCGCCCCCTGATGCGACGATCGCGCCATATAGGCCATCAATTTGCGCGATCCCAGCGATTCGCCGCGCCGTATCATGCCGCCGATCGAGGCCCTGCTATGGGTCTCGATGCGGGGACCGAACACCACGTCATGATGTTGCCGCTCATCGGTGAGCAGGTGCGCGATGGCATCGAACCACGAATCGAGCGGAATGCAATCTTCGTCGAGGTAGGCGATAAAATCTTCCTTGGCGTGCTCCAGCGCGAAGCGGCGCGCATTGCCGATGTCCAGGCAGGCGGGAGGGATCAGCAGGGTGCACCCGGACCATGCCGCGCTCGCCTCTGGAATCGCGTGCGGGTCGGTCGCAATCAGATAGATGGCCAGATTGGGCAAGCCGGCGCGCGCTACCCGCCGATACACTTGCTCGGCGCTATCCCAGCGATGGTGGACGATGATCGCCACTGCCGCGGTGGCGACCCAGATTTTTTTGATGTGCAAGAAATTGTCCTCAGTTATCGGGGCTCAGCTTGCTTCAGCCCGGATAGCGCGGACCAGGGATTCAAGTTCATCGATCACCCTGCGCGCCGTGAACAAGGTGGCATGGCGCGCCGCTTGAAACGACATGGCGCTACGCGCATCGGCATCTTGGGCCAAGGCGACGGTGCAGCGCAGGAAATCGTTTTCCCAATGCGCCGATTCCGGCACCAGTACCCCGCTGGTGGCGTCGATCACCCTTTCTTTCAGGGCGGCCACGGACGAGATAATGGGAATCACGCCGCACGCCGACGCTTCCAGCACCGCGATGCAGCAGGTTTCGTGATAGGTCGTGGGGTACAGATAAAAGGCGCAGCTCTTGAGCAATGCGGCGTAGTCGTCGCGGCACAGCACGCCGTGGCGAACGATCCCCGGGATCTCGACCTGTGCATGCGGCACATCCTTGGCGAGCAGTTCGCGCGCGTGCTCGGGGCTGTATCCCCACAGCTCATAGCCGCCCGTCAAATGCAGTTCGGCGTCCGGCAAGGCTTGCCTGATGCGCGGCCACAAGCTCAGCAAGTTGCCGAGCGAGCGGTAGGGCGAGGCCGAGTTGATGAAGCGATGGGCCGCGACCGCTGCGCCCGGCGTAAAGACGCTGGCGTCATAGCCGCAACAGCCGATGTGAAAGCGCTGTCCGGGGCGCAGGAAGGGCCGGTACATGGTCCAATGAACGAGCGAATTGAACCACAGCGAATCGCACTCGGCGCCGCCCAGGTCGTCGGCGCCGGCCGCCGGCCGGTCGCCAAAGAACAGGATCGACGTCACCCGCTGCGGCAAGCGCGCCAGGATGGCTGGCGACCGATAGGAAACGACCACGTCGGCCGGCTCGGTCTTGTCGAATGCCTCGATCGGAAGCCACTCGACACCGTCGGCGGCCTCGCTCGGCGACTGGGGAGAAAACACCCGCACCGCATGGCCGCGGCGGGCCAGTTCCAAGGCCCACAGGGCGGTGGTGGCCTCATTGCCACTGAGCCATTGGGCCCTGGATGCGCAGATGGTTCCGCCTTTCGGGGATATCAGGTCATAGCTGAGCATGTGATGGCCGTCCGATGGTTCTGAGCAGGTGGATGGCGCCAAAGCGTGGCAAGGGGCGCCGGGTGTCGCGTTTGTAGCGGGCGATGGCGGCTGACAGGCTGTCGCCGGAACGCAGAAGAAGGGACAGGGCGACAAATCCCGAGCGGTCCCGTCCAAGGCGGCAATGGATCAGCGACACCCCGGCATCGGATTTCTGAAGGAAATCAACGATACGCGCCAGGGTGTCCTCGATCCGCGCCGCGCTCATTTCCCAGAAGGGAAATGGCAGCTGCAAGGTCTCGGCAAATCCGGTTGCTACCGGCGTGCGGCAAAGGCAGACGATCTTGTTTGGCCCGATGGCGAGCAATTCTTCCGGATTCGGTGCGCCGCTGATCCAGATACCCGGAAGTACTTCGACCGGCGCCAGCCTGGCTTGCCGATCAGTAGAGGCCGGCGGGTAAATTTTCGATGTCATGCGCAAGAGCGGTTCGTTTCATGTAATGCGAGAAGATCCAGGCGGCGAATTCAATTTGCTGCCTGCCGTGCTCGCCCCAACCGAGTAATGCGATGGCTTTTTCCGGCTCGACCATCACCCGCCCGTAGGATTTTCCGGTGGCGATGTCGATGCCGACCGGCAGCGCCATATCCAGGCTGGCGACCATCCTCACCTGGGCGTAGTCGCCCTGCGCATCGCCGACCCGCACGTAACCGAGATACTGGATGGCGCGCATCGTCACTTGCGACTCTTCGAGGCACTCGCGCTGAAGCGTCAGGATCAAGTCTTCGCCCGCTTCCGGTTTTCCTCCAGGAAGGTTGTAGCGGCCGCCATCGTCCTGCAGCAGCAAGCGGCCCTGGGCATCGAAAATCAAGGCATAGATTTGCTTGACGGGGAGATCGGCGGGGTAAGGGCCAGTACACCATTGGGCGTTCATTGTTGTGTCCTCTTTGAGATAATTTCTTCAAACAATTCCTCAGCGAGTGCATTCGCCGCGGTATGTTCACTGCTGATCAGTCGGAAGCCGTGATCGAGCGCCAAGGTTTGCAGCGTGTGATCCAGCGAGCGATTCAGTGTTTCCTCATGCATGAAGCGAACCTCGTCACGCACGTCGGTGGAGTTCGATGCGCGCCAGCGGCGGCGCCGCTCTTCGAACGAGCATTGCAGGAACACGGCGATATCGGGCTGGGTGCCATGCCTGAGGGCTTTGCCCAGGATGCGCGCACACCAGGTGCGCCCACGCAGCAGGTTATGCGTCTGCACCCGCAAGGGGCAGCTTTCCTGGATGGTGACCAGGCCACGCCGCTTGCGGAAGGCGAATGCATCGACCACGCACGCCAGGTTGAAGGCGGCGGCGCGCACGAAGGCCGGGATCGACGGGTGCTCCTGGATATGATCGACCAGTTTCTCGATCGGGCCGCGCACCAGCATGACCGGACGCACGTCGACGGCGACCTGGTGCTGGCGCAGTTTGCTCGCCAGCGCAGCGCTGACCGTGGATTTTCCGGAAAAATCCGATCCTTCAATAATCACTAGCAATGTTCTTGCCTCCTTCAATCAGCCTTCCGTGCGTGCCGTACGCACCAGTGCGCAAGAGCTGAATAACCGAATCAAAGCAGCGGTTCAAGACTTCCTCGGCATCGGCTTCGTCCGTGTCGAGTATCAGTACCGCGCTGTGGCGATGGACCAGCATGGCATACGAGTTGGCGATCGCCTCATGGGTATGCTGATCCCTGGTCGTCAAGCGGTCGGTCACCGTGACGGTTTCCCTCTTTTCACGCCGGCTGATGCGTTCGTTATAGTCGCAGCGCAGCAGGATGCACAGGTCGAAGCGCGGAAAGCAGCGGGTGCGTGTCAACGCCAGCTTGCTGATCCAGCCCAGCCGCAACGCAATGCCGTAGGCAATGGCGCGGTCGACATAGGACTCGCAGACCAGGACGTAAGGATCTTTTGCGCGCATCGTTTCAATCAGTCCGTCGATCAAGCCGGAGACGATATACATCGAGTTCAGCATGGCGCTGCGCGCGTATTTGTTGGCTTCCCATCTGCCGAGCAAACGCAGGAAGGGATTGCGGTACAAATATCCTTTTTGGTGGGCGGCTTGAATACCGCTGTCGGTCAGGCGCGCCACCAGTCCCGCGGCCAGGGTCGATTTGCCCGTCAAATCGGTTCCTTCGATTAGCACGCGCAATGCACGTGTCGGGGGCGCATCAGCCAGTGCTTGCGGCGCCCTCGCATTGGCGGGCGAATCGATGGCCATTTTTTTATTCGTGCCGCTCATGTCAGTTATCAGCCGTTGTCGATTGAATGGATGCTGCTCTGCGCAGAGTACGAAGACGGCACATGCATGCCGCCTTCGTACCAGGCCCCATCACTACCAGGGCTAGCGCTTAATTAACGAAAATTAAGCCTGGCGGCCGTGACCGCCATAAATTGCGCAAACTTCGTCCAGCGACAGTTCTTGAATTTCGTTAGCTGCTACTTGATCTTCAACAACTACTTGATTTCCGGCTTGTGCGTTCATTTTTTTTCCTTCATAAAATTGACATTGCCGATCAATGATCGGCGCCTACCGCTATCCCTCTTTATTGCCACCCCATCGGCAAATAAAATATGTGCGCCCAGCCGGATTCCGCCCGAAAACCGAAGGCATGTGGACAGGCGCAGTTATTTGCTGATGGGTGGCAGTAGAAATGGATAAGGGAATGGAACCAGGTTGCCGCGGCTCCATCAGGGCGGGATGTTAATACGAATGTGAATTTTTGTACAGTTCAAAGCAGATAAATTTAACCTAAAGTTAACATTAATTTAACAATATTGTTCATCTGGCCAGACTGGTTGCGGGTGGGTCCGCACACCAGCGCCGGCCGCAACGATGCGCGCGAACGCGCCCGCTTCAGCCGGGTCGATACCGGCGCTGTACGGTGACGCAGAGGTAGCGCGTGTACATCGCCGTTGTCGAGCATGCGGGAGCTTGTGCGGTCGACAAAGCGCTTGCGCCGACGCGGCGCTGGACTGCTGTGGTTGCCGCCTAAGCGAACGGCTCGCCTGCGGCGGTTCGTGGATAATTGATCCGGGTGACGATGGTCACGAACGGGTGGATCTCTGATGAAGCGAGCAACGGCAGCTGGAAATGAACTCGACGCTAGCGCAGCCCCGGGCTGGATGCAGCGCCTGGCCAGCCTGGTCCTGACCGACGAGCGCAAGCAACGGCGCGCGATCATGATGGTACTGACGACCGCGGCGATGTACACGGTCTGTCTTGCGCTGCTGGCCTTCGGCGTCCTGTACGCTGTGTTCCCGGTTGAACAGATCAGGGTTCTCGCTGTCTTGCTGGCATTGACCGCCCCTTTGTTTTACTTTCTTATACGCTGCGGCTTCAATCTGCGCTTGCGCCAGACCACCCTGGCTTTCCCGCAGGCGCTGGTGGCGCAGTCCGTGGTCGCGTTCGCGTATGCGGTGTGCGGCCCGATTCACACCGCCACCATCGTGTTCCTGGCCATGGTCACCGTGTTCGGCATGTTCGACATGAGCACGCGCCAGGTGCGGGTGGTGCTGTTTTATACCTTGGGCCTGATGGCCATGGTCATGACATGGCGCGTGCACACCGACCCGCAGGTCTATCAAGGCCCGCTGGAGCTGATGTATTTCGCCATGATGGCAACCTGCTTGTCCGGCATTTCCATGCTGTCGGTGCTGGTATCGAAGATGCGCAAGCGCCTGCGCACCCAGAAGGATGAACTGGCCCGGGCGCTGGCGCGCATCCAGATTGTCGCCACCCACGATGAACTGACCGGGCTGACCAACCGGCACCACATGATCGCCCTGCTGGGGGAGCACATCAGCCGGCACGCGCGCGGCGGACCCGGCTTTGCGGTAGCGCTCGCCGATATCGACTATTTTAAGAACGTCAACGATACCTATGGCCACCGTGTCGGTGACGAGGCACTGATTACCTTCGCCAAGCAGGCCTGCGCCCAGCTGCGCAGCGTCGACCTGGTCGCACGCTGGGGAGGCGAGGAGTTCTTGCTGTTACTGCCGGAAACCAAGCCGCCGGGCGACCCCGACAGCGGGATCGAGCGGCTGCGCGCGGCGCTCGCGCTGACACCGGCCAGCGCCCACGTCCCCGCCCTGCGGATCGCCTTCTCGACCGGCCTGACCCGCTACATCGATGGCGAAGCGATCGACGACATGATCGAACGGGCCGACCGCGCGCTCTACGCGGCCAAGGACACCGGGCGCAACCGGACTGTGATGGTGTAAGGCGGTGCGGGGGGGGGGCGGCAGCGCGCTGCATTTATCCATCGCCGAAACGATAACCGACGCCGTAGACGGAAAAAATGACGTCGGTGTCGCCGGTGTACGGCTTGATTTTCTTGCGAATGTTTTTGATATGGCTGTCGACGGAGCGATCGTTGACGGCACGCCCCAGCAAATCCTTGGCATTGAGCAGGGCTTCCCGTTCAAAGATTCTGCCGGGTTGGGCCAGCAGGGTCTTGAACAGCCGGTACTCGACTTGGGAAAGCGGTAGCACCTTGCCCTGCCACCGGATGCGTTGCGCCGCTTCCTCCACCACAAATCCATGGCTGTGCTGGGCCATGGCCACCGTTCCGCTGGCGCGGCGCAGCTGGGCACGCACGCGGGCGACGATCTCGCGCGGGCTCACGGGCTTGCACAGATAGTCGTCGGCACCGATGTCAAGGCCCTGGATGCGGTCCGCTTCCCCGACCCGCGCGGTGAGCATGATGATGGGCACCATCGAAAACTGGCGCACGGCCCGGCAGACCTCGATCCCGTCGAGCCCGGGCAGCATCACGTCCAGGATCACGACGCTGGGTGCGTGTTGCCTGACGTACGCCAGCGCACCAAGGCCATCAAGGAGATGCGCGGTGCGCAAGCCCTCCCGTTGCAGGTACTCGGCGATGACCTGGGCCGGCTTGACCTCATCGTCGACAATGACTATTTCGTGCGCGCTGGGGTTCATATTTTATCGATGGAACGAGGCAGATCAATGTGGATTGCCAGCCCGCCCATCGGCGACGGCTCGGCAGAGATGCTCCCATGGTGTGCGTGGACAATGGCCTGGCAAATCGACAGGCCCAGCCCGCTCCCACCGGCGCGCCGGCTGCGCGCGATATCGGCTCTGTAAAGCGGTTCAAACAGGTGCTTTGCATCGGCCGGCCCGATGCCGGGCGAGGTGTCCTGGAGGGTGATGGATACGCGCTCCGGCCCGGCCTGGATCGAAAGAGCAAGTTCTCCCGGCGCATCGGTGTAACTGAGGCTGTTTTGAACAAGGTTATCCAACAACTGCTCGAAGCGCCCCTTATCCCATTTTACGAGCAAGAAACCGGGCGGCACATCCAGGGTAAAACGCAGACCTCTTTCCTGCGCGTGGCGCAGGTACGCGTGTTTTTTCTTCGTCAACAGCTCTGCAAGTTGCCAACTCGTAAAAGTACATGGCAGCGGGCGGAGATAGCTTAACGCCACTTCATGCAAGTCCGACACCAGCCGGGACAGCCGCATCACTTCTTCATGGATGGAGGCGATGGCGTGCTTGTTGATCGTTCTTACGCCGTCCAATAAGGCCTCGGTTTCGCATAGCAGGGAAAACAGGGGCATCCGCAATTCATGGCTGATATCGGCAATCCAGCGTTTGCGCGCCCCTTCCAGGCGCGACAGCGATTCCGCCATCACGTTGACATTATTGGCCAGCTCGGACAACTCGGGCGACTCTCCGGGAGCGAGCCGCACACCGAATTCGCCGTTGGCGATGCGGCCGGTTGTGGTCTTCACCGAGGCCATGAAGGCAGTTCGCTGTTGCGCTTCCCGCAGCTGGCCAGTGCGTTGTTCCAGTTGCCGGGCCAGCTCGGCGTTATTGAGCTGGAGCGCCGTGTTGTACTTCTGCTCGAACGCCGATTTTTCGCGTTGGAGAATGCGCACCCTGTCTTGCTGGGCCACGCCGAGGAGCACCAGTTCAGCGATAAACGCCAGCTGGCAGTAGAAGAAGTAATTGTCATAACTCAGTTCCGCATACCGGACCCCGGCAATCCCGACGATCAGGGCCGTGCTGTACACCAGTTGCGCTAGCAGATACCAGCGCGCAAAGACCGCCCGGCCACGCAGGGCGACGATCGCCAGCACGGGGGCGATGGCATGGGTCAATACCAGTGCGATCGTTACCTGGACAACCGCGACCTGAAGGCCCAGGGTGCGCAACACGATCCCCACGAGCGCAAGCGCGATGACGCCGCAAAAATACCTGTCGAAACGCGGCATGAAGCGCTTGGTCTGCAGGAATTCCCGCACGAACAGACAGTTGGCAATTGTCGCGAGCAAGAAAAAAATCACCAGCATGAAATTCGCGATGTCCGGCCGGCCCACAAAGACGTACTCGGCCAATTGTCCATTGATTCCCAGCCAGGAACCCATGACGGCGAGCACATAGCCTGCGTACACCAGGCTGCCACGGGTTCGGTTGATGAGCCATCCGCACAGCGCGTACACGACCAGGGCCAGGGGAATGCCGTAAAAGACGCCCATCGATAGCTGATCGTTTGCCATTTTTCGTAAGAATGCTGCTTCATCGGACAGGGCAAAGGTCAAATGCATGGGCGACGCCTGTGTGTTGCGCAAACGGATATAGACCTCCGATCGTTGTCCCGCGTCGGAAGTGTGGCGAACGCTCGCGATGCGATACGGAATTTGCCGCTCCGAGACCAGGGTGCGGTCGCCTCCCCGGGCGTGGGCCACCAGCGCGCCATTCGTAAAAATCCAGTATTCAACGTAGTCGGTAATCGGCATGGGATGGCGCAGCACCCAGGCGATGCTGGCCCTGGACGGGTTGTGGACCGATGTCTTGAGCCAGTAGTCGCCGCGCTGCAAGCGCTGATTCACATCGCGCTGGCGCACCGGCGCAAAGTGGTCTTCCGGCAGTGTCCTCACTTGAGCAATCGTCAGGGTTTGCCGTGGGTCGCGCACGAAGCGCAGGCCAAGTGTTTCACCAGTCAGGTCGCCGGCCAGACGCAGGGTGTCCAACCCAACCGCGTTGGTGGCCTCGGCCCGAAAGCACATCAGCACGCATGTGGCGAACAGAATCAGGTGTCGTGTTACTTGGAGGGAGGGCAACATAGGACGCTACAGGTTGGACCATTGACCGCCAGTCCGCATCGAACAGGATCGACTATTGAGTGTACGCAGGCTTGCAGGCACTGTGCGGCATCTTCCGGTCTTTTTCCCGATCGCGCAAGGGTAGGCGCCGAAGCGTGGGCGCCGCGATGACGAGTGTTGCGGCGATGCATAACAGAAGTGTGTCATCACGAAATGATGATGACAAATCCACAATTCATCCACATTTTCCTTTCATACTTTGGCACCTGGGAACACAGCGCGTCATGAACGCGTTGCGAGCAGCCGCCACTCGCGCGGCAAGTTGCTGATGAAGTGAGGCGCGATGATCGGTTCCAACGTGGGCAGCGCCGCACGGCGCGGCCATGTAAGCAATGGAGAACCCTGCCGCATTCCAACCAGATCCACGCGCCAACGACCTTGACGCGGTTTTGCCAAAATCAATCAGAAAAATTCGCGAAAAAAACGACAGAACAACGCGCCATGTGCGCAGGAGACCATATGCACCCGCTTCCCCGTTTTTACCTTGCCTGTACCGCATCCGCGATCGCCGTGGCCGCTGGCCTCGTGTCGGCCGCGCAGGTCGCCCCTGGTGCCGAGATCGCATCCGCCGTGCCGGCCGCTCGCGCCTTGTCGATTGACGAGCTGCGCGCCATGGAAGGAAGCCAGCGCTTCGACAGTACGCGCCTGATCGTCAAGTTTCGCAGTGACGCGACCGAAGCCGACAAGGAGCAGGCAATGCGCGCCATTACGCCGACCAGCCATCAGCGCTTGCGCGGCGGGCGGCAGGATCGCGGCCTGGCCAAGGTCACCGATCTGAGCCTGGCCAGCGAGAGCCCCCAGGCACGCGCCCACGCGCGTGCCATGGATCGCTACGAGCTGGTTCATCTGAACCGTTTGTGGAGCGTGCCATCGGCGATTGCTCAGTTGCGCCGCAACCCGCTGGTGGAAGATGTCCAGCCGGACTGGATGCTCCAGTTGCAAGACGTTGCGCCGTCCAACGATGCGGCATTTTCCAATCTGTGGGGCATGCAGAGCGCCGCCACCAGCCCGGCCAATCCGTTCGGCACCGGGGCGGCCGAGCTGTGGCAGCAAGGCTATGCATGCAAGACCACCCAGCCGGTGTACGTGGCGGTGCTCGATACCGGTGTGCGCAGCACGCACGAGGATTTGAAGGACAACATCTTCAGCAATCCTGGCGAAAAAGCCGGCGATGGGGTCGATAACGATGGCAATGGATTCATCGACGACATCCGGGGCTGGAATTTCTACAGCCACACCAATAACACGGAAGATGATCACTCGCACGGCACCCACGTGGCCGGAACGATCGCTGCGCGCCACAACAACGGCCTTGGTGTGGCCGGCATTTGCGGCGACGGCGGGGTCAAGATTCTTCCCGTCAAAGTATGCAGCGGCGGCGGCAGCTGTCCCACGAGCGCGGTGCTGGAAGCGCTCAGCTATGTGGTGGACCTGAAAACCAGGCGCGGCATTAACGTGGTGGCGGTGAACCTGTCGCTGGGAGGCATGTCCGATAGCGTCAACAACAGCGGTATCGAATACTTCCAGGCTGCGCGCGACGCCAATATCATGGTGGCCGCGGCGGCCGGCAATAACGGGTCCAACACGGACGTCAAATTCATGTGGCCGGCGAACATGGATGTGGAGAACATCATCGCGGTGGGCAATCTGAAGCAGGACGGGACCTTGTCGTCGACGTCCAATTTCGGCGTCACCTCGGTGGACATCGCTGCGCCGGGAACGGGCATCTATTCCACTGTGATCAGTTCGGACAGCGCTTACCAGTGGAAGAACGGGACCTCGATGGCGTCCCCGCACGTCGCCGGCGCGATCGGACTGTACCGCGTGTTGCATCCGGCGGCCACGGTACAGGAAACGCGCAATGCCTTGCTGTCGAGCGCGGCGGTGGAACCCTCGCTGAACGGCAAGGTAGCCGGCTCGCGCAGGCTGGACGTATCGCACTGGGCGTGGGGCAAAGCCACCAGCTTCCAGGCGCAATGCGGTATCAGTCTGACGACCCGCGCGGGTTTGTGGATCCGCACGACGGCCTATACCGATAGCACCTTGCGCACGCCGCTTGCACAAATGGGCACCGCCTTGACTTTCTATAACGCCCAGGGCGGCCTGATGGGCAGCTATAGCCGCAAGACCGACGCCAACGGCCAGGTGCTGTGGTCGTATAGCCTCAGTCAGTTCCCGATGGGGACGCAGTTCTCGGTCAATGTGCGCACCGACGATGGCGGCAGCCGCACCTATACCAGCGCTGAGCTTGCTTGCTATGCAGGCCACTAAGCGCGGCTAAGGCCCAGGGATGCAGCCGGGCTTGCGTCGTATGGCGCAGGCGCGGCGCACCTGTGGGGATGGGCGTGTGCGCTGTCGTGACGCCTTGGGCGGGGTGGATGAACAGCATGGCACGCGGCGGCGCACACTGCACGCATGATCGCTGTGATGTTCTCGCCTTCCATTCACAAGCGGGCGCGCGCATGACCAGCTGGCCGAACCGATGAAGACTTCTTCATGACGATGGGAGCCTTGGCGCCTGGGCCATCCCGATGGTCCAGGCACATCATAGGACTGCTCTCAAAAGCAACAGCTTGCAACAATCATGAACTCGTCTATCATTGGCCGACCTGATGCCGTCGCTTTCTGTTGCCCATGCTGATCTATCCCGATGCCGCCATGTTGAAAAAGCCGGAAAGGCAGGCACTTTCCAGTTTTTGTCGAAAGCCGTTTACCGAGGAAAGTTGCGTGCTGGTGGCTGACCGGCTGCCGCACCTCGCGCAGGTTTATCGGGCGCTGGCGAGTTCAATGTCGACCTGGCGAGGTGGAACATTGCTGTCGCAGGTGCGCCAGGCTGACCGCGTCTTTCAGCAGGTCGCGCAGTTAGGACCTGACCAACTTCCGCTGATTCCGGAACTGGTGCTCGCCCGGCAGGTCGAACTGCTGGAGGAACTCGTCCGCGATCACGCCGACTTCCTTCATCAGCGCAGCGAGCAGCCAAACCAGCGGACCAAGCTCGACGCTGACAGCAGCCGGCTTGCCTTGCGTGCATTCAGCTTCCACGAAGCGGCTTTCTTGACGCTGATGGGGATACTGGAAGCGCAGCTAACACGCCAGCTGGTGACGTTTTCCTTCACGCCGCGCGGTGGAGAAATTTTATACAACCGGACGATCACAACGACCATGGAGTCGCAATCTCAACTGTCGTTGACCTTGGTGCTGCGTGACGTTATTGCTCGTCTGCGTCATGGCGACCCGACCCGCACCGCCAGCATTCCGACACTGTTGCAGCCCGAGCTGCTCGATACGCTGGAAGAGGCCTTTCTGGACTGTTTCTTCTCTATCGGCGCGTATACGTCACGCGATGCCTCCTCGTCGCAACTGATCAGCGGCGCGCGCGAACTGTGCCGTTGGTTTGCGCTGCTTGAAATCGTGCGGCTCGCCGACGAAGCGGGCGTCATACCGAGCGATGCGCTATGTGAGCGACTTAAACTTGATCGTGACCTGCTGAACCGGGTGCTCGCTGACCGCGCCGCCGCTGTTCCATCCGATCGCGGCATTTACGTGGACGCTGAAGGCTGCCTGAGCCTGGGAAATACGGGGCTCGGACACGCGCTCCATTGCTGCAAATCCGCCGTCCTGAGCAAGGGACAGGACCGTGACCTCGGCGATAAATTTGAAAAGGAAATGTCGGAATACCTCACGCGACGTGTTTCCCCAGCCGATTATGTGGTGCGGCCCGGATTCAAGCGGAGCGAAAATGGCGAAGGCGAGATGTACGACTGCGACTTGATCATTTTCGAGGTGGCGCGGCGGCAGATATTTTTCGTCCAGGCGAAGTGGAAGCGCAATAGCCGTACGGCTGATCTGGGCGATGAATTAAATTGTTGGCGTGACGAGAGTTGGCCGCTGACGAAAGGCGTGAATCAACTGGTCGTTTTGCGCCAGCGACTCGCGGAAAAGGACGTGCTTGCAAAGATCAAGGGCGCACTGGGCGACATCAAGCTGAGCGACCAGCATATTCTCGCGAACTCGCATTACGTCGTCGTCCACACGCTCCCGTCTTTTAGCGCATATCAGATCGATGGTGTGGCAATCTACGAATGGAATCTGTTCCGCAGACTACTGCAAAGGGGCGCAACGGAGCGCAGCTTGTCGACAGGCGGGCCACCTGCCCCGGCCATCGTCCTGCCCGAGCATCGGCATCACACTGTGCTGAAACTCGAAGACCCACATCAGGTTCTGGACTATTTTTACACGGCGGCCGGTGGCGACCTGGAACGACTGCCGCGCGTAAAGCAGGACCGTGAGCAAGCCAGGTACGGTTTTGATCTCGCATTGCCATCTGCATCGCTATGGAGCCGCATGAGGGGACACGCAACGCTGCGCGTCATACGTCCCTACACCTGAGCGCAACGCTGAACTGCCTTGCAGCTGATCAAGGCGGCGGTGTCGATATGAGTAAGCTTGCTAGTCTTCCAACGGTCGGATATGCGCGTCGCGCGACACATACCTTGAGATTTTGCATGGCATCGAATCAAGCACTTACGGGAGATCGCGACAGATAATTTCACCACCTCGCGACACATAACCTGAGATTTTTCTACGTCAACGACAGATAGCCTGAGATTTTTCAGATGTTGGCTCTACCACCGTCGTTGCCCCATATGTTGCCTTCGTCGCCTGCGTATGCCAGAGTAACTGGCCGCCCGTGCCAGTGGCAATTGCCCGCATAGCGATGCGTTGGTGCGCATAGCGGCATCAACACGCTCCGGCGTTTCGATACAGGGACAGTCTCGCGGAAAAGTTTGCTCAGGGAAGTCGAAATGGCATTCCGACGCTGAGCAAGCAATGAAGGAAATCTGCTGCTACGGAGCTGGTGAATAATCCGATCCTGAGGTCGGCATCGAACTACGCAACAATTCCGGGATGCGTTTAACTAAAGCTGGCTCCATGTGCATCTTCTTCAAGCAGGACGCCAAGTAATCAGAATCGCTCACCAGTTCGATGGCTTTGCTGTAGGCGGCGTCGATACTTTCGCCGTATGGCCTACGTGTCTTGGTCCATGCCTCTTCGGGGATCGCTCCCCAGTGCTCGATCAACATTGCCAAGTCGATGGCATCACGGCTGAGCATCGAAAGATCGCCGCATCGGTCGGCGTTGGCAAGCAGCTTTTCAGCGTACATGTCTTCACGCGACAGCGTTGGAACACCGAACAAGAGGTCCATGCTGCCGCTGATATCGATGCGGCCTTCGCTGACGATTTCGAATTTGATCGGCACGCCGTCAACGCGAACGAAGGTTCGAATGCCATAGCGATCCGCGCGCACTTCACGGGCCAGCTCTACAGGCCCGGACAGGATGCTCCCCAGCGAGGCATTGCTGATCGTGTTGCGCAAGGCCCGATACCCATCTATTGAGCTGCACAGGAAGTCAACGTCCACCGATTCCCTGTACTCGCCCAGAGACAGGGCGATAGCCGTCCCGCCACCAAAATAGCACCCGGACTGGGCAAGGAATTCTGCGTCGAGGCAGGCGAGGAGCTTGGCGATGCGCTGGTGATGGGGCCGGTCAAACATGCAAGATGCCATGTCCGTATTCACGGGTCAGCCGGTCAATGACAGTGCGCTCACGAGGGAGCATGGCAGCTTGGTCTACGAACCGCCAGTTCCGCTCGTAGAGGTCGAACGCTTCCTCCCCGGTGATTGCGTCATGTGGATTGCGGTTCCACGCGATCAGTCGGAGCTGGGGCAAGTCCCCAATGACGAAGGTGTCGGCTGCGGCTCTCATGAGCCAATTATGCACTATGCAGGGAGTCTTTTCAAACGAAAAGACAACGTAGGACGACGCATCTCTTTGTACGGGCAGATGTTAGAAATCAATGACTTAGAAATTTTAACGACACATCCGCTTGCACTATACGTCCTCAGCGACATACCCTCAGGCGAAACGACACTTAGTCTACAGACGGGGCAGCGGCGCCGGCAATGGTCACGCGCAGTGCCGCCGCGTCGGTGAAGTCGGACAGGCCGAGCCGACCAAGTAAGTGCTGTTGGGCGAAGAAGGCGTCGCGCTCGGCCCCATGGCTAGCGCCTTTGCTTTTCATCGAGCTGCGTCATCGCTGTCAGTACCGGCGTTGCCTCAAGCATGGGCATGATCGGTAGGTTTAGCTTACAGTTGCCCCCGAATCGCCGTAGGTTTAGCTTACGGGACGGTAGGTTTAGGCTACGGTTCCCGCTCACAGCGCAACAGCACGCCAGATGATGATCACATGCTGCGGATGTGAAAAAGGCCGGAGACCCCGGCTGCGCCACGATCCGCTCCGGGTCCTCGATGAGTAGGTCCGGCATGCTTGACATCCGGTTCAAGTACTGCGATATAATAAAAAGAGCCCCGAACGGCGTCAAACGGTTGAGGCTCTGAGTTACTAGCTAAACATCATCAATAGAGCAAGAACAAATGCTTTCTCGATGGTGAAGCCAAATCCCAACTTCTTGCCAAGCTTAATTGTTAGTTTCATATCATAGTCGCTCCTTTCAGGAGTGAGCTTCCGAGACGAAACGGCACCCGTCGACTTTCCACGGAAAACGGGTGCCGCTCTCGGTCTCTATCTGGCCGACGCTCAGTGCGCCAACCATTCCATCAGCGAAAACCCGTGCGCAGCAGGGCTTCCAGCCGGTGCGTCGCGTTTGCGTCGGCTTGTTTGCCTGCCTCCCGCCAGCCGGGATCAATGACGGACGCGTCAACACCATCATCGGCCTGCCAGCAAATATATTCTGCTCCGCCCGGCGTCGCGGTCTGCATTTTCGTGTTCGGAACAAGCGAATGTGTCGTTAGTGCAATGGGAATATCTCGTCCAACTTTACGCAAGGAAACCTCTCCAATGCAACTTACCCCCTTGACGTACTCAGTCCAAATATGGGTCGTACAATGTACAGTTATGCGTCGCTAATCTATGGGTACGTGTCGCGCGACGACCAGTGCAAACTCATCTGTCGTCCGGTGCAAGCTTATCTGTCGCTAGTGCAAACTTATCTGTCGTCCAACGATCAATCCTCCCAAGTTAAGGAATCTGCACCCGCTCAACATGGTTTTTGCGTCATGAATTTGTGCGACTTCGGTCTGGATTTGCGCGGCTTCGATAGATTTTCTCGATGAAGGTATGTGTGTTTCCCAAGCAATTTGAGCAGTTTGCGCAAGTGCATGGCGATCTGCTTTCCCAGCAATAGTGCCGGCATCACGGGTTTCAGTGCGGTATGGGCGTAGGCGTGGTTGATGCGGTCGACGGCACGCAGGTCAGCCTGGTCATGGGCGGTCAGCGCAGCCAAGGTCTGCAGGTTGTCGCACATGATTTTGGCTGCGACATCCTGCACCACTGCCTGCTGGCTCAACCCGGACACATGCTCCAGGTTGAGCCGGTGTTTGAGCCGTTTGAAGGCTTCCTCGATGCGCCAGCGCTTGTGGTACAGGTCGCCAAAGGCGCTGGCCGGGAAGCGCGCAGTGTCGAACAAATTGGTCATCAGCACGCGCACTTTGCCGTTCGGCGCGATGTGCCGCACCAGACGAACCTGCTGCGGCGCGCGGGTGAACTCGTAGTCAGCGGCCTCGCGCTGCGACGGCGCTGTGAGCGTGACGACCTGCTCATCGAGGCCGGAGCGCAGAAATGCGCGCACGCAGGCGAAGCCGCCGTTGCCGGCTTTCTCCACCCGCATGCAGAACGAGATGGCGCGCTCGTTGAGCAGGGCGACCAGCCAGCGCGACGGATAGCCCCGGTCCAGCAGCAGCAAGTCCTTGCTTGAGAGTCGGTCCAGATGCTGGGCCAGCATCTGGCGCTCGCCGCACTCCTCAATGCCGTGCAGCGAGGTCGCCAGCATCAACTCGGCGCCGGGCAGGAACAGGCCGAAGAGAATTTGGTCCGGTAGCGCGGCGCGCGCGAGGCCACTGGCGCGCAGGCCGAAACGCACCGTCGAGGCGTCGGCGGCGACCAGGCGCAATCCGCACCAGCGCGGCACGAACCCGTGCTGCTCGGCGCGCTCGACGAGCCAGTCGTTGAGCGAAGGGATGGCGGTCAGGGACAGCTTGGCGCGCGCTTGCGCGAACGCCTGCTCGGACACCATACGCAGCAATTCGGCCTTCCCCGCCAAGCGGCCGAAGAACGTGTCGAGTTCAGCCTGAATGCTCATGCGCATGCCGCTTAGCATGAGCGCCACGAGCGACGGCAATGGCAACTTTCGGCGCCGTGTGAACGCCGTCGGGTGTTCCGGATGCCTGGCCGACTCGAGGAATTCGGGTGACTGCAATCGCAAAGCGAGGTCGATAAAAAGGGCGGTAAGGGACATGGCGGCCAGTGAGAAAAAAAATCTCACTGCAGGCGCAGCTCATAATTGAAATGTCAAGCTATTTATCGCATTTTCACCATGTTTTCGAGGAAATTCCTTAACTTGGGAGGATTGGTCCAACGATGCATGCAAACTTGACGGGGTGAAACCATCGGTCTATATTAATGACTCGCAGGTAAGTTACGGAATAGACCCCATGCAATGTCCCCTTGAGATGAAGCCGCGCTGGGAGCGCCGTAAAGACGCGCGACCCCAGGAGCTGCTCGCCGCCGCCCTCGACCTGTTCGTCGAGCGCGGTTTCGCCTCCACGCGGCTGGAAGACGTGGCCAAGCGCGCAGGCGTGTCCAAGGGCACCCTGTACCTGTATTTCACCAACAAGGAAGAACTGTTCAAGGCCGTCGTGCGCGACACCATCGTGCCGGCCTTGGGCGCGGCCGAGGACATGATCGCCAGCTTCGAGGGCCACAGCGCCGACCTGCTGCGCGCCGTCATGATGGCTTGGTGGGAAAACGCCGGCGCCACCAAATCCTCCGGAATGATCAAGCTGGTCATGGCCGAATCGAACAACTTCCCCGATATTGCCGTCTTCTACCGCGAAGAAGTCATCCAGCGCGGCAGCACAATGATCGGCGGCATGTTGGAGCGCGCCGTCGCACGCGGCGATTTCCGCCCGCTCGACGTCTTCCTGACCACCCAGATCCTGATCGCCCCCATGCTCATGCTGATGCTGTGGAAACACTCGATCGGCCCCTGTGACATGGCCGAGCTCGACCCGGTGGCCTTCATCGATGCCTTCCTCACCATGACCCTCACCGGCTTGCTGCCGCGGGCGCCGGACCTGTCCGCGGCCGCGCCGTGACTTGTCAAAAGCGCCAGAGCGGCGTTTTGGGGCGTTCATCCCCTCTAAACTGCAGACTGTCGCAATTTCTCGCGATCCGGGGCCTCAGATCGTTAAGATGTGCGTTCTGAGGCCGTTCAACGATAAAATATCGGATTATTATTTTTCCTCACCGAGCACAAGATGAATATCGAACAAGCCCGTTTTAACATGATTGAACAGCAGATCCGTCCCTGGAACGTGCTGGACCAGGACGTGCTCGATCTGCTGGTGGTCGTCAAGCGCGAGGATTTCGTGCCCGCCGCCTACAAAACGCTGGCCTTTGTCGATACCGACATCCCGCTCCCGGGCGCCGAAGCGATGTTCACGCCGAAGATCGAAGCGCGCATCTTGCAAGAGGTAGCCGTCAAGAAGCACGAAAATGTGCTGGAAATCGGCGCCGGCTCGGGCTACATGGCGGCCCTGCTGGCGCACAAGGCGCGCCACGTCACCACCGTCGAGATCAATCCGGAATTGAAGGAACTGGCCGCGGCCAACCTGGCCAAGGCCGGCATCACCAACGCCACGGTTGAACTGGGCAATGGCGCCGAAGGCTGGGACAAGGGCGCGCCGTTCGACGTCATCGTCATCTCGGGCGGCCTGGAAGCCTTGCCGGAAGCGTTCATGAAGCAGGTCAAGGTCGGCGGGCGCATCGCCGCCATCGTCGGCCAGGCGCCGGTCATGTCGGCGCACCTGATCACGCGCGTGTCCGAGACCGCGTACGACACGGTCAAGGTGTTTGAGACCAACGTCAAGCTGCTGTCGACGTCGGTCAAGACCTCGCATTTCACCTTTTAAAGCGGGCACGGCATGCATCACCTCACCGCCCCCGAGTTGGCCGCCTGGCTGGCCGATCCTGCGCGTCCGCGCCCGCTGTTGCTGGATGTGCGAGAAAACTGGGAGTTTGAAACCTGCAAGATCGAGGGATCGACCCAGATTGCCATGAACACGATTCCGGCGCGCATCGAAGAACTCGACGAGGAGGCCGAGATCGTCTGCATCTGCCACCACGGCGCGCGCAGCATGCAGGTTGCGGCCTTTTTGGAGCGCAACGGTTTTAGCAATATCACCAATCTGACCGGCGGCATCCACGCCTGGGCAGTGCAGGTCGACGGCAGTATGCCGAAGTATTGATTCCAGGTAACGGTAGACGCGCGGCGGCGGTGTCGGCCACCACCGGGCTGCAGTTCTTTTAACTTTTTTGATGACTCCAATGGAGAATGCAATGCAGAAACCCCTCATGGCCGTGCTGATTGCCAGCGCATTTTTTTCCTTGAATGCACAGGCGGCGGACCTGATCCAGGTCTACCAGCAAGCGCTGGCCAATGACGCCGCGTTCGCCAGCGCGCGCGCGGCCCTGGCCGCCGGCATGGAGCGGGTTCCGCAAGGCCGCTCGCTGCTTCTGCCCACCGTGGGCTTGAACGGCAGCATCGTCAAGAACGATAGCGACTCGACGCCGTGGAATGTCGGCCAGACCGTGACCCTGGCCAATGGCTCCAGGGTGCCGGTCACCAGCGGCGGCGCCAACGAGCGCACCACCACCCACACCCTGTCGCTGACCCAGCCGCTGTTTCGCTGGGCTAACTGGCAAAGCTACGAACAGAGCAAGCTGCAGCAAGCCCAGGCCGAGGCCCAGTTCGCCCAGGCTCAGCAAGACTTGATCACGCGCGTGGCGCAAGCCTACTTCGATGTGCTGGCCGCCCAGGACACCCTGGAACTGAGCCGCGCCCAGAAAACCGCCACCACCGAGCAGCTCGCCTCGGCCAAGCGCAACTTCGAAGTCGGCACCCAGACCATCACCGATACCCACGAAGCCCAGGCCGCCTACGACCTGGTGGTGGCGCAGGAGTTTGCCGCCATCAACGACCTGGAGAACAAGCGCAGCGCGCTGCAAGCGATCATCGGCAGCGCGCCGTCCGGCCTGGCCACCCTGAAACAGGGCGTGCTGCTGGCGTCGCCCGAGCCGGCCGTGATCGACCCGTGGGTATCGTCGGCCGAAAGCCATAACTACGGCGTCGTCGGCGCCCAGCTGAGCTACGAGCTGTCCAAGCGCGAAATCCAGAAAAGCCGCGCCGGCCATTATCCGACCCTGGACCTGACCGCCAACATCAGCCGCCAGAACATGACTGGCCAGACCCAGCAGTCGGGCAGGACCGAGAACAAGGGTATCGGCATTGCGTACAACGTGCCGATCTTCAACGGCTTTGCCGTGACCAGCCGCGTGCGCGAAACCATCGCGCTCGAAGACAAGGCCCGCAACGACCTCGAAGCGACCCGCCGCAACGCCGCCAACGTGGCGCGCCAAGCCTTTTTGGGCGTAAACAGCGGGCTGGCCCAGGTCAAGGCGCTGCAGGCGGCGGAAGTGTCGAGCAACTCGGCGCTGGAATCGAACAAGCTCGGCTACCAGGTGGGCGTGCGCATCAATATCGACGTGCTCAATGCGCAGCGCCAGCTGTATTCGACCCGGCGCGACCTGTCGCGTGCGCGTTACGACACCATCCTGAACGGCTTGCGCCTGAAATCGGCGGCCGGTTCGCTGCGCGAAGCGGACCTGGTGCCGGTCAACGATTTGCTGGTCAAGTAAGCCAGTCAGCACCCCCGAAGGGCAGGCGCTGCCGGGATCCGTTCCCGGCAGCGCCTGCCCTTGTCACAGGAGCCGAAACAGGCAAGTACGCCGGCCAGGTCGATGACGCCGCCGGTGACGCTCATGACGCTCGACAAATTCCGGCGCACGGTCTTGCCGTCCGCCCGACAGCATCGAGATGGCAGCGCCCGCCGGACGAAGCAGCTTGCTGGCCTTGACCACGGCGGTGCATGCGGACGCCCGGCCAATTTTGCAGTGGGACCGGGAAGAGCGGCGCAATCCGGTCGCCTGGTACCTCTACCCGTCCGGCTCCTTGCCCAGCGAATTCAATCTGACAGGCAGTTTTTATGAAGTAAGGGCCATCACCTTGCTGCCCTGCGCATGGGGCGGCGAGCAGCATCCCCAGCACGGTGAACGCCTCATCTTCGTGCTCAAGGACGCGCGCGACCTGAACAAGTGCGGCGGCCAGTCCGCGCTGTTTCCGGCTTGTATGAAAGGCGAGCTGCACGGCTTCAGGTCGACGATTGAAGCGTACAGCCAGGCCAATAGCCTGGCCGGGTCCGGCGACGATAACGTGGCAGGTCTCGGACTGGCCAAGGGCGACCAGTATCAGGTGCGCGTGCGCGTGAGCTCCAACGGCCAGGCCAGCGAGTACCAGCTCGACCGCTGGGACTGAGCTGTTGCGGAGCGGGGCGCCGCTTGCGCCGTTTGGCGTGCGCCCGGCGCGCGCCTCCTCAAGCCTCGCTCTGCGGCAGCGGAAACTCGAAACGGATGGACTGGACCGGCATCCTCTCCAGCGCCGCCGTATCCCATTTTTTGCTGTAGTCCGCCGAGTCGGCCAAGCCCTCGACGACGACGGTGATTTCGGATGCGTGCCCACCCTTGAACATGTCCAGCAAGGAGGCAAAGCGCTCGCTCGACTGATGGATGTCGATCACGCATTGCGATTTTCCCGCGCCCGCCGTGTAATTGACCCAGCCGGGCGGTTCGGTGGGAAGGAGGATGCCCGGCTTGTGGCGTTGGATCGTCATGCTCCAGGCGGCATGGTTGATCATGAACGAATCGGAGGCGTAGATCTTGGGGCCGCCCGTCAGCTCCAGCTGCAGTGTAATCACAGGATCGAGCTCGACGGCTCCCTCCTGGCGCATCACATGGTAGCTCAGTCTACTTTCGAACACTAACTCGGCACTCATCGGCTCTCCTCTTCATTGCACTTTCGGCCATGTTACCCCTTCCTGTACCCGGGCGGATGCCAATTGTGCCTATGCCACCGGCCGCGCCGCTTATCGGTATGACCGATGCCGTACGGTAAGCATCGAAACAGGCGTAGACTGTGCCGATGTGGATCGGGTAGTTAAAACGGTTCAGTCAATCAAGAATACTCTCTTTCGCCTTATCAGGATGTCATGCGCCTTTCTAAATTCATCAGTGAACATATCGAAGTGATCTTGCAGGAGTGGGAAGATTTCGCCGGCACCTTGCATCCGCTGAAGTCTTCCACCAAAGCGCAGCTGCGCGATCACGCGAAAGCCATCCTCGGAGCGATTTGCCTTGACCTCGATACCTACCAGAGCGTCGAGGCGGGCATTGAAAAATCCAAGGGAAACGGGCCCGACTCGGCCGCCGAAACGGCGGCCGAGGCCCATGCCGCCGACCGGGTGAACGCCGGTTTTACGGTCGAGGAATTGATGGCGGAATTTCGCGCCTTGCGCGCGAGCGTGCTCAGGCTCTGGCAAAACCGGGTCAAGACCGCCGATGAATCCGATCTTCAGGACATGCTGCGCTTTAACGAGGCGATCGATCAATCCCTGACCGAATCCCTGGCCCAGTTTTCCGCCATGCTGCGCGATTCCCAAAACGTGTTCCTGGCCATCCTCGGGCACGACGTGCGCAATCCACTGGGGGCGATCAGCATGGGAACCCAGATGATCCTGCAAGACACCACCTTGCCGGCGCGGCATGTGAAGGTGGCCGCGCAGGTCTTGCGCAGCACGCAACGGGTGACGGAGATTGTTTCCGATCTCCTCGACTATTCCGCCAGCCACCTGGGCAGTGGCATTCCGGTCACCTTGGCCGACTACGATGTATCGATAGAAAGCCGGTCGGTCGTTCAGGAGATGAGACTGTTTCATCCGGAGCGGGAATTCAAGGTCGACATCGAGGATGGCATTATCGTTGCATGGGACTGTGCCCGCATCAGCCAGGCCCTGTCGAACCTGATGGCGAACGCGGTACAGCACGGATCGGCGACGAGTCCGGTCTGGGTGACGCTCAGCCGTCAGGGCAAGGAGGTGGTGATGGTGGTCCAGAATGAAGGCGATATCATTTCTCCGAACAGGCTCAGGGTCATGTTCGATCCCGGCAAGAGTTTTGCCATGAAGAGCACCAGCGAACGCAGCGCCAGCCAGACCAGCAATCTGGGCCTCGGCCTCTACATCACGCATGAAATCGTGCTGGCCCATGGCGGAACCATCCGGGTGAGCTCGACCGAACTGGAAGGCACCACGGTCACGGTGCGCATTCCCGCGATCGCAACGCGGCCTGCCGCCTAGGCTGGCGCGCCAGTGAAAAACGCCTCGTGCGAGGCGTTTTTCGTGAACCTGCGCGGCCTGGCTGGTCTTACTCGTTCAAGCCGTTCGCGCGCACGCCATCCTTGCGCTCGATGAGTTCGATCTTGTAGCCGTCCGGATCGGTCACGAACGCAATCACCGTGCTGCCACCCTTGACCGGGCCCGGCTCGCGCGTGACGTTGCCGCCATTGGCGCGCGCCGCGTCGCAAGCGGCCACGATGTCATCGGCCGAAATGGCCAGGTGGCCGTAGGCGCTGCCCAGCTCGTACTTGTCCACGCCCCAGTTATAGGTCAGTTCCAGTTCCGCATGCTCCGGATTGCTGCCGTAGCCGACGAACGCCAGGGTGTACTTGTACTCGGCGTTCTCGCTGGTGCGCAGCAGGGTCATGCCCAGCACCCTGGTATAGAAATCGATCGAGCGCTGCAGGTCGCCGACCCGTAACATGGTGTGCAAAATGCGCATCGTAGTCCTTGGTAATCAAATCAAGCCACGATTTTAAGCGCTCCATCGATTCTCTGCCGGCCGCGCTCAGGAACCGAAGTGGTAGTTCAGTTCCAGCCAGAACTGGCGTCCCACCGGGCTGTAGTTGCCGACCGGGTAGTTCGGCCAGCCGCCGGTGGTGTCGCGCTTGATGCGGTTACCGACGTTGTTGACCGCCACCGACACCGTGGCGCGCCCGCTGACCTTGTACACGCTCGACAGGTTGACCAGGGTGGTCGGCGACAAAAAGGCCGTCTGCGCCGCATTCGGCACCTTGCCGTAGCGCTGGGCGAACACGGTGTTCGACCAGTTGCCCACGTTCCAGTTCAAGCTGGCGTTGAGCTTGTCGCGCCAATCCTGGTTGGAGAGGTCGTCCAGCTCATCCTTGAGCACGTCGCCGGCGAACTGGCGCGAGTTCTTGCTGAAGGACTTGGAGTAATTGCCCTTGAAGGTGAATTTGCCCCAGTCGGCGCTGCGCAGCACATAACGCGCGCTCAGGTCGATCCCGTCGGCATCCTGGTAAGCGGCGTTGATCGGATTGACCCGGATTTCGCGGATCTCGCCCGGCTTGTTGAGCGCCGTTAAGGCATAGCGCTGGATGCGGTTGATGGCATCGACGCAGGTGGGCGAACTCAAGTCCCCGGCGATGCGGCAGTCCGATTCCTTGCGCAGCAGGACGTCGGCGTCCAGATTGGTGAGCAGATCGTCGATCTTGATGTTCCAGTAATCGATCGAGACGTCGAAGTCGGCGCTGGGCGACCATACCGCGCCCAGCCCGTAGGATTTGCCTTTTTCCGAGCGCAACTCCTTGCTGCCGGTCTGGATGTAGTCGTTGCCCGGCGAAACGTTGGCGAATTCGCAGGTATCGATGCTTTGGCCGGCCTGGGCGCAACGGTAATAGTCGGTGGTCGACGAGTAATAGCCGGTGCTGCGCGCCTTGAAGATGTAATTCATGTCGGGAGCGCGGAAGCTGGTGGCGTAGTTGCCGCGCACCAGCAGCGGCTTGAGCGGACGCCATTCGACGCCGGCGTTGTAGGTCAGCTTGCCTTCGTTGCGGCCGGCAAAATTGTAGCGGTCGTAGCGGCCGGCCAGGGTCGAGTTCAGTTCCTTGAGCAAGGGCACGCTCGCTTCCACGCCCAAAGCGTAGCGGCGGCGCGAACCTGCCGTGATATCGCTGCTCGATACGATGTTGAACGCGCCTTCGCCGTAGCGCTGGTCCGGCTTGTTGACGAAGCGCTGGTGGCCGGCTTCGGCGATGCTCGCCAGCTTGACCGGCCCCGCCGGCAAGGTGAACAGTTCGCCGGTCGCGACCAGGCTCAGGGTCTGGTTGCGCGAGGTGTCGTCGCTGTCGGCCTGGCCGGTGATGCTGTTAAATTGCTCGGGAGTGAGGCGCTGGGTCAGGCGCGCCTGATTCGGCGCGTAAATGGCGATGCCGTCGGTATCGGTGCCCAGTTTCGGCCCCAGGAAAAAGCTGTCGATATTGGCCAGCGCGCGCTGCACATGGCCTTCGCTCTTGTAGAACGAGGCGCTGTAGCCGGCTTCATAGCGCCAGCCGGTACCCGGAATGTCGCCCTTGGCGCCCAGGGAGACCGAGCTGGCCTGGTCGTCCCAGGTGCGGTTGTAGCGCTGTACGCCGCCCATTTCCTCGGGCGAGATGTATTTGGTCCAGGCTTCGTACACGCCGCTGTTCTTGTTGAAGAAATAGCCATTGCCGGTCGACGATGAGGTCCACGACGGGCCGCGCGTGTTGTTGGCGGTCTTGTTCTGGCCGAGCAGGAATTCGGCGAACAGTTCGGTCGACGGGGTCAGCGCATAATTGGCGCTGCCGAACAGATTGGTGCTGCGGTTCTTGGTCTGGGTGGTCCAGTAGGTCGGGCTGACCTTGTTGCTGGCGCAGTAAGTGCCTTTTTTCGCGGTGTATTTGAATTCGCTGCCGCCGAACAGGTCGCCGAGCGTATCGCAGGCATCGCCCAGGTCGACGTACTTGCCGGTGTTGACGTTCTTGCGCGACAAGGTATTGGTCGGCGTGCCGTCGCGCACGGCCATGAAGTCGCGCTGGTTGCTCCACAGCGGCTCGCGGTCGAGCACTTCCAGGCTGAATACGGTGTTGAGCTTGTCGAAGCTGCGTCCGCCGCTGATCTGCAGGCGGCGGTCGCCCCCGCCGCCGCGCGAGCTGGTGCCGCCCTTGAGGTTGACGTCGATGCCGTCGGCCTTTTTCTTGAGGATGATGTTGACCACGCCGGCGATGGCGTCGGAACCATACACGGCGGAGGCGCCACCGCTGAGGATCTCCACCCGTTCGACAATGCTCGACGGAATATTGGCCAGGTTGGTGAAGTTGACCTCGCCTTCATACGCGGTCGGGAAGTCGGCCAGGCGGCGGCCGTTCAGCAGGATCAGGGTGTGGTTCGGGCCCAGGCCGCGCAGGCTGATGGTGTTGGCCGATGGGGTGTGGGTATTGCCAAAATCGGCGCCGGTGGTGAAGCCGCTGTTCTGCGCCTGGTTGTTGAGGGCGTCGAACAGGTTCTTGTATCCCTGTTTGGTCATTTCCTCGCCGCTGATGACCACCACGGCGGACGGCCCTTCGACCTTGGCCCGCGCGATGCGCGAACCGGTGATGACGACCGACGACGTGGGGGTGACCGCCTCGGCGGCGCTGGCGGTTTGCGCCTGCGCCTGCTGCACCGCGCCGCAGAGCAAGGTGATCGCCGCTGCCGCCAGGGGCGTCAATTTCAAATGTGTGATTGTCATTGAGGTGCTTTATGGTAGTCAAAAATCAATGATACCAACAAGCAAACATCGTGCGAACGATTGTTTTTGCGTTTATATATACAAAAATGCACAGGCGCAGGGGCGACATGGCGGGAACGTACGAGGCGAGGCAAAACGAGGGGTGGCGAGACGAGGGGGGCGAGACGAGGGCAGGCGCAGGACAGGGGGGATGGACGATGATTGTTACACCCGCGCCGGGTGCCGCCCTGGCGCGGGAATGGTGCCGGTGCTTACTCTTCCAGACGCGCGTCGAGCGTGATCGCCGCATTCAACAGCTTCGACACCGGGCAATTGTTTTTCGCGCGCAGTACCGCCGCTTCGAAGGCTTCCTGGTTGGCGCCGGGAATGGTCGCCACCAGATTCAAATGCACGGCCGAAATCGTGAAGCCATCATCGGTCTTGTCCAGCGACACGGTCGCGGTGGTCGTCAGCTTTTGCGCCGTCATGCCCGCTTCGCCCAACTGTCCCGACAAGGCCATCGTGAAGCAGCCGGCATGCGCGGCGCCGATCAATTCTTCCGGATTGGTTCCCGGACCGTTTTCGAAACGGGTATTGAAACCGTATTGTGTATTGTCGAGCACGCCGCTCTGGGTCGAAATGCTGCCTTTGCCATCCTTGATGCCGCCACTCCAGACGGCGCTGCCTGAACGTTTGATCATGGTATTTCTCCTTAGATTTGTTTAAATGCAATCAAGCCATCATGCGCCGCGACCATCGGTCCATCCGTTCGCCAGCGCACAATGAAGCTGAAGCTATGCCGCGGTGCAGCTATTTGCCGCCGGGCGTGATGCGCCAGACCGTATTGCCGACATCGTCGGCGACCAGAATGCCGCCGCCCTGATCCACCGCCACCCCCACCGGCCGCCCGAAAGCGCGCCCTTCGGGGCTGAGAAAGCCGGTCAGCACATCCTGGGGCGCACCGTTCGGCGTGCCGTCGGTGAACGGCACGTAGATCAGCTTGTAGCCGGCAAACGGCTTGCGGTTCCACGAACCGTGCTGGCCGATCAGCGCGCCATTCTTAAAGGCTGGCATCAGGTCGGCGTTATAGAACGCCAGGCCGAGCGAGGCCGTATGCGCGCCCAGCGCGTAATCGGGTGTGAGGGCCCTGGCCACCAGGTCGGGCCGCGGCGGTTCCACCCGCGCATCGACATTCTGGCCGAAGTAGCTGTACGGCCAGCCGTAAAAGCCGCCATCCTTCACCGAGGTCATGTAGTCGGGGACGAGGTCGTTGCCCAGCTCGTCGCGTTCGTTCACGCTGGTCCACAGCGCCCCGCTTTCCGGCTGGAAGCCCATGCCGACCGGATTGCGCAAGCCCGTGGCGAACAGGCGCGACTTGCCATCGGCCGGGTTGAATTCCCAGATCGCGGCGCGGCCTTCCTCTTTGTCGAGTCCGTTTTCGCCGGCGTTGCTGTTCGAGCCGACCGAGATATACAAACGGGTGCCGTCGGGACTGGCCACGAGGTTCTTGGTCCAGTGATGATTGATCCCGGCCGGCAAGTCGAGCACCTTGACACCTTTGGCGCTAATCCGGGTCTGCCCTTCCTGGTATGGAAAGCGCAGCAGCGCGTCGGCATTGGCGACATACAGGTCGTTGCCCACCAGCGCCATGCCGAAGGGCGAGAACAGGCCGTCGAGAAACACCGAGCGGCTGGCCGCCTCGCCGCTCGGCCCGGTCCCGCGCAGCAGGGTAATCCGGTTGGCGGACGGCACGGCCGCGCCGGCCTTTTTCATTTCATGCTTCATCACCATGCCGCGCAGGCTGAAGCCTTCGTCGGGCTTGGGCGGCGCGTTGGTTTCCGCCACCAGCACGTCGCCATTGGGCAGCACGTACAGCCAGCGTGGATGCTCCAGCCCGCTGGCGTAGGCCGCCACCGCCAAGCCCTGGGCCACCGCCGGTTTGGTCCCCTTGGGCCAGGGATCGGCCGGGGCGATGTTCATGGTCGGCAGCAGCGAGCGCGAGGGCGCCGGCAGCGCCGGATTGGGGCCGAAGCCGGACGGCATGGTCTGCCCGTGCGCAGCGAGCGCGGCAGCGGCCAGGCCGAGCGCCACCATCAGACGCGAGCGTTTCATTCTTTGTCCTTGCCCTTGGCCTGGTTCGACGGCTCGTGATGGCGCATGCCGCTGCCGGCGTCCGCCTTGGGCCGGGCCTGGCCCGAACCGCCGGCGGGCGCGACTACTTCGACGCCGCGCATGCCGTGCATATCGGTATCGACCAAGCCCTGGGCCAGGTCGTCGGCCGCCTGTTTCATGACGCCGCGCGGTTCCTTGTCGTGGCCGTCGGGCGACTCGTCGCGCTCGTGCGGCAGGCGCTTGACGTCGTCGTCATGGATCTTGGCGTCGGTGTTGATTTTACGGTCTTGTGTTTCGGTAACCATGGTGCAGCTCCCTGTGGATGACTCATTGTGCAAATGGTATCGCTTCGAGGGGAAGGTGGCCGTTCAATTGAGCGCCACGCGCACGCGTCCTCGCGCAGGCCTGGACGCAAGCGCGATTGCATGGCCGGGAAATTTTGATGCGGCCGGCCTGATGCCGCATACTGGAGACACCCGTGACATAAGGATGAAAATTGGCTTAACTTTGGGCAATTTTTAATGAATGCAATATTTCAACAATTGATGAAATAGGGATTCACGATATGACCATTCACGCTGACAAGACGCCGGAAAATCACATGCAGCCGATGACCAGGGGCGCTGCTCAACAAACCGGCGCCAGCGCGCCGGCGTTGCAGTTTATGGATAACCGTGCTCAAGCGGGCGTGCATCGGACATTGCAGGAACTGGCCAATAACAGCGCTCGGGTCCGGCAATTGCGGTCTTTCCAGCCGAGTGGGCCGATGAAGGATGAAGAAAAGCATCCGGCCATCCAGGCAAAACGGAACCGCAACGGGCTGCCTGAGAAATTGCAGTCAGGCATGGAAGACCTGTCCGGCTACGCCATGGACGATGTCAAGGTCCATTACAACTCGGAGCGACCGGGAACCCTGCAAGCGCATGCATTTGCCCAAGGCACGGAAATCCATGTGGCACCGGGACAGGAAGCCTATCTTCCCCATGAGGCATGGCACGTGGTCCAGCAGAAGCAAGGACGGGTACCAGCAAGTTCGCCTATGAAGGGCGCAGGTCCGGTCAATACCGACCGTACCTTGGAGAAAGAGGCAGACGTGATGGGCGAAAAAGTCCGTTCGCGTCCCTTGGTGGAACGCAGCCATGCGCCGCTGCAAGGCAGGTTCCAGGCCGGTGGTGTCATTCAATTGCGAACCAACGAGGAACGGGCCGCCCTGGCGAACGGGTTCATGCAACAGGTGAACACCCTGTATCTCGGACGCATCGTCGGCGCTAGCACACTAAGAAACAATCATACCGGGGAGATCGCCACCCTTGCACCAGGGAGCGTCATCGTCTATCAGGGCAACTTGCGAGACAATTTCAGCAAGGGGCTGAGGACTGTCATGAAAGACCATGTCTTTTGTGCAGCGGTTGCCGGCGCTACGGGTACCGTTCATGGCAATCCCGCGCAGTGGCGGCGGGGCTGGGTGGTCTACGAAAATATCGAGACCGATTCCGCCGGCAGCGCCATCTTGCAGGCTGCCGCTCCTGCCGGCTCGGTTGCGTTGCAAGTGCTCGGCTATCTGCAACAGGCGGCACAGGGCGGCCCCTTGCCGCCGCGGGTCGCGAACCGCCGCGATACGGCACCGAGGGCAATCAAGGCCTGGGCCGAAAAGACGCGCAATCCGCTGACGGAACAAATGCCCCTGGCCGATCTCGGCCTGACGGCGGTCGATTTGGACAACATTGCTGGCAATGCCTACGACATTATCGATCCCAACGGCGACCTCGGCCTGGACCGCGTCGCTCAAGACAGTGCATTTTTTACCGATGCCCAAACGTTTCTTGCTTTGAATGCCGCCGCCATGCCGGGCACTCTGGCCAAGAATCATGAGCTGAGGGACGCGACGGTGGGTGGCGAACGCGCGCGCAACGGGCGGGCCTGGCTGGCATCGTATGCCGGCAAAAATTTCAACGATGCAGAGATGATCGCCATCACCGGGGCGCAGGTCACGAATATTTTCATCAACCGACATGCGCCCACATGGGCTGCTTACCAGCAAAATACCGAGCATCAACATCTACACCATCAGTTCGGTGCCGCACAAGCCAATTGGAGCGCTTCGCAAACGATCCGGGGCAAGGGCCAGGACGCGTTAATTAACCGCATGACAGCCGGCGGCGCCGGCGAATACTATCTTTTTCACGGCACCTCAAAAGCCAACGTCTACAACATCAGTAAAAGCGGATTCGATCCGGAGTTCGTCAACTATACCACTCTGAAAGGGTATGGAAAAACCGGCTATGGGACCGCGTTTACCGATCAATTTGCCAAGGCCCTTGCGTATGCCCCGCCTGAAAAAATTGCCGGCGTCAATGGCGGCCCCGACACGTACAAGCATTACGTGCTGGTCGCGCGCGTGTTTGCCGGACGCACGCACCAGGTGGGCGATAACGCGCGCAGGACGCGGGGGAATCTGGAAATGACCCAGCACAACATTAACTATCCGGAAGCGACCGGGAATAAAATGCGGGCGCAAGGCCAAGGTATGCTTCATTTGGGACAGGCGAGCAAGACTGTTGCGGACTCGTATGCCACCGGTACGCCCTTGCATTCCACTGTTCAGGACCGGGACTTCAGCCTGACCTTGAATGCGGATGGTGGCCTTGCGAAGGAAAATCGTACCTACCGGGATACCAGCCTTACTGTGCCGGATGCGATCCAGATGTATCCAGCCTATATCATCGAATCCGAGATTCCTGCGGCGAACATGCGTACCGGCCAGCGCACGATGGCGCAATAAGCGCCGGCACGGCCGATTGCGACTTGCCCGCGCGCGCCGCCGCACTTATACTGCGCCACTGTGAATGCATACAGTATTGCCGCCGATGGCGGCCATGTAGCAGAAGCAGGCATTATGGGGTAATCTCCTGCGTGTCGCCCCTCAACCGCCGAGAAGTCCATGCCAGCTACGCCAGAATCGCAACAAACCATCGCGCTCGTCGTGCGGCACAACACGGACGGGATCGGCGAGCCGGTCGCCCGCCTGCTCGCCTTCCTGCAAGGCGCCGGCTACCGCGTGGTGTTCGAGAGCGAAACCGCAGCCCATCTCGGCCTGCCCGTGATCGAGGCGATGAGCGTGAGCGGCATCGGCGCGGTGGCCTGCGCCGTGATCGTCATGGGCGGCGACGGCACCATGCTCGGCATCGCGCGCCAGCTGGCGCCCTTCGACGTGCCGCTGATCGGCATCAACCTGGGGCGCCTGGGCTTCATGACCGACATCCCGGTCGAGCGCATGCTCCCGGTGCTGGGCGACATCCTGGGCGGCAAGGCGCGCGCCGAAAAGCGCACCCTGCTCGAAGGACGGGTGCTGCGCGGCGGCGCCATGATCGCCTGCGGGCTGGCGGTCAACGATGTGGTGGTGGCGCGCGGCGCCGGCGCCGGCATGGTCGAGCTGAAAGTGGCCGTGGACGGCAATTTCATGTACAACCAGCGCTCCGACGGCCTGATCATCTCGACCCCGACCGGCTCGACCGCCTACGCGCTGTCGGCCGGCGGCCCGCTGCTCCATCCCAGCCTGGGCGGCATCGTGCTGGTGCCGATCGCCCCGCACGCGCTGTCGAACCGGCCGATCGTGGTGCCCGACAGCAGCGAAATCGTGATCGAGATCGTCGGCGGGCGCGACACCAGCGTCAATTTCGACATGCAAACCTTCGCCAGCCTCGCGCATGGCGACCAGATCGTCATCTCGCGCTCGCCCAACCACATCACCTTCCTGCATCCGGAAGGCTGGAGCTATTACGACACCCTGCGCGAAAAATTGCACTGGAACGAATATCCGTCGGGCGAGGGCAAGCTGCGCTAACAGCGCTGTCCCGCACGCCATTCCCCGTTTGAATACTGGACTGACACACCTTCATGCTGCGTACCCTTACCATTCGTGATTTCGTCATTGTCGATACCATTGAGCTTGAGTTTTCCAGCGGTTTTTCCGTGTTTACCGGCGAGACCGGGGCCGGCAAGTCGATCCTGATCGATGCGCTGCAACTGGCGCTGGGCGGCCGCGGCGATGCCAGCGTGGTGCGCGAGGGCGCGCCCAAGGCCGACATCACGGCCGATTTTTCGGTCAGCGAGGTGGGCCCAGCTCGTGAGTGGCTGGAACAGAACGAATTTGCCGTCGAAGAGGGCGGGGCGCTGCTGCGCCGCGTGATCGACAATGCCGGCCGCTCCAAGGCCTTCATCAATGGCATCGCCGCCACCGCCGCCCAGCTGCGCGACCTGGGCGACATGCTGGTCGATATCCACGGCCAGCACGCGCACCAGTCGCTGCTCAAAAGCGAGGCCCAGCGCGCGCTGCTCGATAACCAGGCCGCCTTCAAGGATGCCGGGGCGGACGCCGACGCGCGCACCGTGGCCGCCGCCTACAAGGCATGGCGCGCCCTGGCCCGCCAGCGCGAGGAATTCGAAACCAATGCCAAGAACGTGCTGATCGAGCGCGAACGCCTCGAATGGCAGGTGGCCGAGCTGCACAAGCTGGCCGTGAAACCGGGCGAATGGAGCGAGATCACCAACGAGCACAGCCGCCTGTCGCACGCCGCCAGCCTGCTCGAAGGCGCGCAGGAAGCGCTGGCCGCCATTTCCGAATCGGACCATCCGATCCTGTCGCAGCTGTCGTCGCTCAACCAGAAGCTGGGCAAGCTGGTGGCCGTGGATGCGCAATTGCAGACCGTGCTCGACTGCATGGAACCGGCCCGCATCCAGCTGCAGGAAGCGGTGTATGCACTGAATAACTACCTGGACCGGGTCGAGCTCGATCCCGAGCGCCTGCGCCAGGTCGACGCGCGCATGGAAGCCATTCACACGACGGCGCGCAAGTTCCGCGTCACGCCCGACGAGTTGCCGGACGAGTTCGCCAGCCTGTCGGAGCGCCTCCAGCAACTGGCCGATGCCAGCGACCTGGACGGCTTGCGCGAGCAGGAAGAGAAAATCAAGGCCAGCTACCTGGCGGCGGCCGCGCGCCTGTCGGCCGCGCGCGCGCTGGCGGCCAAGCTGCTGGGTACGCAGGTGACGGCGGCCATGCAGGAGCTGAACATGACCGGCGGCAGTTTCGTGGTCGGGCTCAATCCCTGCGAGCCGACCGGCAATGGCGTCGAGCAGGTGGAGTTTCTGGTGGCGGGCCATGCCGGCGTGGCGCCGCGTCCGCTGGCCAAGGTGGCTTCGGGCGGCGAGCTGGCGCGTATTGCGCTGGCCATTTCGGTGATCACCTCGAATGCGACCACCACGCCGACCCTGATTTTCGATGAGGTCGACAGCGGCATCGGCGGCGCAGTGGCCGAAGTGGTGGGACGCCTGCTCAAGCGCCTGGGCCAGGAGCGCCAGGTGCTGTGCGTGACGCACTTGCCGCAGGTGGCCAGCCAGGCCAACCAGCATTTCCAGGTGGCCAAGGGGACCACGGGGGAGGGCAAGACCGTCTCGCACATCGACGTGCTCGACAACAAGGCGCGGGTGGAAGAGGTGGCGCGCATGCTGGGTGGGGTGGAGATTACCGCCACGACGCGCAAGCACGCGCGCGAGTTGCTGGCGCTGTAAGTTCCCCCGGGTTGGAGGTTCGCGGTAAACGGGTGTGTCCTCCCGGGTCACACCTTCCAACACCGGTTCAATACGCGTAAATAATGCGGGGATTTAACCCGGAACCCTATAATATCGGCTCTCCCGCTCACGATCGCCGCTCCCATGTCCTTCCGCAAAGAACCCCCCTTCACCCACGGCACGCCAACCCGCAACGCCGTGGTGCTGGTCAACCTGGGCACGCCCGACGCGCCGACCACGGCGGCGGTGCGGCGCTACCTGAAGGAATTCCTGTCCGACCCGCGCGTGGTGGAGATTCCGCGCGCTATCTGGTGGATGATCCTGCACCTGATCATCCTGCCATTCCGCTCCAGCAAATCGGCCGCCAAGTACGCCTCGATCTGGACCAAGGAAGGCTCTCCCCTCAAGGTGCACACCCAGAAACAGGCGATCCTGCTGCGCGGCCTGCTGGGCGAGCGCGGCCATGATTCGGTGAAGGTGGTGATGGCGATGCGCTACGGCTCGCCCTCGCTGCCTGAAGTGCTGGACCAGCTCAAGGCCGAGAACTGCGAGCGCATCGCGATCCTGCCGGCCTACCCGCAGTATTCGGGCACCACCACCGGCTCCATCAGCGACGCCGTGTTCGCCCACTACGCCGGGGTGCGCAACGTGCCGGAACTGCGCATGATCAAGCATTACCACGACCAGGACGGCTACATCGACGCCCTGCGCGACAGCGTGCTGGCGCACTGGAAAATCAATGGCCGCGGCGACAAGCTGGTGATGAGTTTCCACGGCGTGCCGAAACGCACCCTGATGCTGGGCGACCCCTACCACTGCGAGTGCCACAAGACGGCGCGCCTGCTGGCGGCCAAGCTGGGCCTTTCAAGCGAACAATACCTGGTGAGCTTCCAGTCGCGCTTCGGCAAGGCCGAGTGGCTGCAGCCCTACACGGCGCCGACCCTGGTGCAGATGGCCAAGGACGGCCTCAAGCGCGTGGACCTGATTTGCCCCGGCTTTACCAGCGATTGCCTGGAAACGCTGGAAGAAATCGCGATGGAAGCGAAGCACGATTTCGAGGCGGCCGGCGGACGCGAGTTCCACTACATCGCCTGCCTGAACGAGTCGCCGACGTGGATCGCCGGCCTGGCCGACATCACCGAGCAACACCTGGGGGGCTGGGACACCAAGGCCACGCCGGCGCAGCGCGCGGCCGACAAGCAGGACAAGGAAGCGGGACGCCGCAGCGCCGCCGCGCTCGGCGCAAGCTGAGGCCTGCGCGCCTCATGGGCGCGAAATTGACAGGCGCTAATTGCCGCCTGTTAAAATAGCGAGCCGTGCCCACTCAGACCGGCGTAGCAGATCATGACCAGCGCAAGCACGGTGTAGGCAACGACGCTGGCGGCAATCAACGGCAACTTCATGTCGAACTCCCTGAAACAGCTTCGCGCGAGCGGTGTTCGCGCATGCAAGCTGGATAACTTCATGGTAGTCCTGGCGGTCCTGAAATGAATCTCCTTATTGGTAAGATTTGTAACATTGCATGAAAAAGCAACGCTTCAGGATTCCCCTTGAAAATGGTGCTTATAGCCCCATCTGGGTGGCTGTGTGGTTAGCAAGACACGTCAAACAAATCGCTAAGTCATTGATTCCAGGAGTTTTTCCGATGCAAGACCAAGAAAATCAGGAAGTGCAACAACCATCCGACGACGCCGTGCAGGCGGCAGCTCCGGTCAACGGCGAGCCGAGCCTCGAAGAGCAGTTGAGTGCCACCGAAGCCAAACTGGCTGAAATGCACGATGCCTTCATGCGCGCCAAGGCCGAAGGCGAGAACATCCGCCGCCGCGCCCAGGAAGATGTCAACAAGGCGCACAAATTCGCCATCGAGAGTTTCGCCGAGGCCATGGTGCCGGTGCGCGACAGCCTCGAAATGGCGCTCAAGGTCGAAACCCCATCGATCGAGTCGCTGAAAGAAGGCGTCGAAATGACCCTCAAGCAACTGACCTCCGCGTTCGAGAAGAACAAGCTGGTCGAAGTGCTGCCGGCCCAGGGCGACAAGCTCGATCCGATGAAGCACCAGGCCGTCGCCGTGGTTCCGGCCGACCAGGAAGCCAATACCGTGGTCACCGTGCTGCAAAAAGGCTATATGATCGCCGACCGCTTGTTGCGTCCTGCCATCGTTACCGCGGCGCAAGCAAAATAAATACAGCGTGCTCTCTTGCAAGGTCTTGAAAGCGCGCAGTTTTTCCACATATTCAAGTCATCTGAAACTAAGTAATTAAAAGGAAAACATCATGGGCAGAATTATCGGTATTGACCTGGGCACGACGAACTCTTGCGTGGCCATCATGGAAAACGGTCAGCCAAAGGTAATCGAGAACGCAGAAGGCGCGCGTACGACGCCTTCCATTATTGCTTACCAAGAAGATGGCGAAATCCTCGTTGGCGCGCCGGCCAAGCGCCAGGCGGTCACCAACCCGAAGAACACGCTGTTCGCGGTCAAGCGCCTGATCGGCCGCAAGTTCGACGAAAAAGAAGTCCAGAAAGATATCGGCCTGATGCCGTATTCGATCATCAAAGCCGACAACGGCGATGCATGGATCGGCGTGCGCGACAAGAAACTGGCGGCACAGCAAATTTCCGCTGAAGTCCTGCGCAAGATGAAGAAAACCGCCGAAGACTACCTCGGCGAAGAAGTGACCGAAGCGGTCATTACCGTGCCTGCGTACTTCAACGATTCGCAGCGCCAGGCCACCAAGGACGCCGGCCGTATCGCCGGCCTGGACGTCAAGCGCATCATCAACGAGCCGACCGCGGCCGCGCTGGCATTCGGCCTGGACAAGACCGACAAGGGCGACCGCAAGATCGCCGTGTATGACCTGGGCGGCGGCACGTTCGACGTCTCGATCATCGAAATCGCCGACGTCGATGGCGAAAAGCAGTTCGAAGTGCTGTCCACCAACGGCGACACCTTCCTCGGCGGCGAAGACTTCGACCAGCGCATCATCGATTACATCATCGACGAGTTCAAGAAGATCAATGGCCTGGACCTGAAAAAAGATCCGATCGCCCTGCAGCGCATCAAGGCCTCGGCCGAGCGCGCGAAGATCGAACTGTCGTCCTCGCAGCAAACCGAAATCAACGAGCCGTACATCGCCATGGCGAACGGCGCGCCGGTCCACCTGAACCTGAAAATGACGCGCGCCAAGCTCGAGTCCTTGGTTGAGGAATTGATCGCGGCCACCATCGAGCCATGCAAGATGGCGATCAAGGATGCCGGCGTGAAAGTGTCCGACATCGACGACATCATCCTGGTCGGCGGCATGACCCGGATGCCGAAGGTGCAGGAAAAGGTCAAGGAATTCTTCGGCAAGGATCCGCGCAAGGATGTGAACCCGGATGAAGCCGTCGCTGTCGGTGCCGCCATCCAGGGCGCCGTGCTGTCGGGCGAGCGCAAGGACTTGCTGCTGCTGGACGTGACCCCGCTGTCGCTGGGTATCGAAACCATGGGTGGCGTGATGACCAAGATGATTCACAAGAACACCACCATCCCGACCAAGTTCAGCCAGGTGTTTTCGACCGCCGAAGACAACCAGCCTGCGGTGACCATCAAGGTGTTCCAGGGCGAGCGTGAAATCGCGTCCGGCAACAAGGGCCTGGGCGAATTCAATCTGGAAGGCATCCCGCCATCGTCGCGCGGCACGCCACAGATCGAAGTGACCTTCGACATCGACGCCAACGGCATTTTGCACGTCGGCGCCAAAGACAAGGCCACTGGCAAAGAGAACAAGATCACGATCAAGGCTAACTCCGGCCTGACCGAAGCGGAAATCCAGAAGATGGTGAAAGACGCCGAAGTCAACGCCGAAGAAGACAAGAAGGTCAAGGAACTGGCCGAATCGCGCAACCAGGCCGATGGCCTGGTGCACTCGACCCGCAAGTCGCTGACCGAATACGGCGACAAGCTCGAAGCGGGCGAGAAGGACGCCATCGACGCGGCGATCGCTGAAGTGGAAGCCTCGATCAAGAGCGGCGACAAGGCCGAGATCGATGCCAAGATCGAAACCCTGTCGACCGTTTCGCAGAAGCTGGGCGAGAAGATGTATGCCGACATGCAAGCCAAGCAAGCCGCCGGCGGCGCCGAAGGCGGCCAGCAATCGGGCGGCAACGAAGGCAAGCCAGCGCAGGATGACGTCATCGATGCCGACTTCAAGGAAGTCAAAGACGCCAAGTAATGCCCGGGCCCGGTGCGCGCCGCCGCGGTTGGCGGTGCGCGCCGGATCGAGCAAAGGCCACGACAAGCCGAGCCCGAGCGGCTCGGTTTTTTTGCATAAACAGTAGCGTAGTAGCTAGACAGCAAGGTGCCGACAAATGGCAAAGCGTGATTTTTACCAGATCCTCGGGGTCGCCAAGAATGCTTCTGAAGAAGAGATCAAGAAGTCGTATCGCAAGCTTGCGATGAAATACCATCCGGACCGCAATCCGGACAGTAAGGAATCGGAAGAAAAGTTCAAGGAAGTCAAAGAAGCGTACGAAATGCTGACCAATCCGGAAAAGCGCGAAGCGTACGACCGTTACGGTCACGCTGGTGTCGATCCGAACATGGGTGGCGGTGGCGGCTTCGGCGGCGCCGGTGCCGGCGGCTTCGCGGACAGTTTCGGCGATATCTTCGGCGATATTTTCGGCGGTGGCGCGCGCGGACGCAGTTCCGGCCCGCAAGTGTACCGTGGCACCGACTTGCGCTTCAACCTCGAGATCACGCTCGAGCAGGCGGCGCACGGCCATACACAAGACATCCGCGTGCCGAGCTGGGAAAAGTGCGACACCTGCCACGGCAGCGGCGCCAAGCCGGGCACCTCGCCGGTGACCTGCACCACCTGTGGCGGTAACGGCCAGGTGCGCATGCAGCAAGGCTTTTTCAGCATCCAGCAGACCTGCCCGAAGTGCCATGGCAACGGCAAGATCATTGCCGATCCGTGCGCACCGTGCAGCGGCGAAGGCCGGATCAAGCGCAGCAAGACCCTGGAAGTGAATATTCCGGCCGGTATCGACAATGGCATGCGCATCCGCTTCACGGGCAGCGGCGAGCCGGGTACCAACGGCGGGCCGCCGGGCGACCTGTATGTGGAAGTGCACATCAAGCCGCACGCGGTGTTCCAGCGCGAAGGCGACGACCTGCATTGCGAAATGCCGATCTCCTTCGTCAAGGCGACCCTGGGCGGTGAAATCGAAGTGCCTACCCTGTCCGGCAAGGTCTCGTTTACGATTCCTGAAGGCACGCAATCGGGCAAGACTTTCCGCCTGAAAGCAAAGGGCATCAAGGGCATGCGCTCCGGTTACGCGGGCGACCTGTTCTGCCACGTGGCGGTCGAAACGCCGGTCAAGCTGACCGACAAGCAAAAAGACTTGCTGCGCGAATTCGAGCGCCTGACGGTCGAAGGTGGCGGCAAGCATAGCCCGCAGAGCAAGGGCTGGATGGACAAGGTGAAAGATTTTTTCGAATAAGGCGGGCGTAAGCCATGCCTTCTCATCCGAACCACTGATCGGGGCCTGCGGGCCTCTCAGCGGTTTTTTTTCGAGCAAACGGGACTAACATGACTCCAGTACAACAAGATATCGACGCGCTATTCAAACGCAACCGCGACTGGGCCGCGGCCATGGTGGCCAAGGATGAAAATTTCTTCAAGGCCCTGACCGCCCAGCAGTCGCCGCAGTATCTGTGGATTGGCTGCTCCGACAGCCGCGTGCCGGCCAACGAGTTGCTGGGCCTGGCGCCGGGCGAACTGTTCGTCCATCGCAATATCGCCAACGTGGTCGTGCATTCCGACCTGAATTGCCTGACGGTGCTGCAGTTCGCCATCGACGTGTTGAAGGTCAAGCATGTGATCATTTGCGGCCACTACGGCTGCTCGGGTGTGCATGCGGCCATGATCAACAAGCGTGTGGGCCTGGCCGACAACTGGCTGCGCCATGTGCAGGATGTGCAGCAAAAGCACGACAAATACCTGGGCGATGCCTTGCCATCGCGCGCGCGCGCGGACCGCTTGTGCGAGCTGAATGTGACGGAACAGGTGGTCAACACCGCGCAGACCACGGTGGTGCAGGATGCGTGGGAGCGCGGACAGCCGCTGACCGTGCACGGCTGGGTGTATGGCTTGCACGACGGCTTGCTGCGCGACCTGGGCATGAGCGTGAGCGGGGCCGATGAGCTGGCGCCGAAGCTCGCGTCGCGCTTGCTGGAGTATCAGGAATAGGGGCGTCGTGCGTTAGCCCCCACCGTCGCCCCCGCCTGCGGGGCGACGGTCTTTAAAGGTGGCTCAAAAGTTGGCGCAGCCGATTATTTGCTTTCCTTGACCACCCGCCCGTTCAAGTGCTGCACCGGACGCGCATTGTGCTTGTACAGCTTGTGAAACTGCGCCAGCTGCGCTTTCGACATTTCCACCGGCGTCTTGAGCACGAACCAGTTCGCTTCCTCGCTGCATGGCGGCGTGGTCAGCGAACCCGGGAAATTGTAATAGCCCTGGGTCGGCGGCAGGATGCCCATCATGTCGATCGTCACACCCTCGACGGCCTGCTCGACTTCGGCTTTCTTGGGCAGATTGTTGAAGATATTGGTCAGCGCCGGGTTTTCCTTGCCCAGCTTGAACAGCAGCGCGACCACGGCCAGTTTGTTGTCCGCATTCTTGTGCACCAAGTGCAATCCCAGCGGATACGACTTGCCGTTAATAAGCTCTTCGCTTGGCGTATGGAAGTGGAACTGAAGCAATTCATGACGCACGCCAGCAATCGACATCCCGCTGCCCGGCGCGTAATTGACCTGGACCGTGTGCCCGTTATCGATGATTTTCAGCGGCGAAGGCTGGTACTCGAAGGTGATCGGATCGAGGTCGGCCTTGGTGGTCGCCTTGGTGCGGATATCGATCGGCGACTGCTGGTGGCCGGTCTTGCAAGTCACATAATCGGACTTGATGCCGCCCCATTTCGCCGGTCCGGTGGCACCCGTGTAAGTCCATTCATGCCTGGTATGCTGTGCCTGGGCGGACAGTGGCAGCAGCGCAGCCAGCGCCAGCGAAACGACGGTCATGCGTGTAATCATGTTTTTTCCTTGTGGTCGAATGGGGTACCGTAACGGAGTGGCGCAGTCGCGCCCGCTCTGCGCCGTCATCATATCTTTTCCTGGGGCGGGTAAATACAACAAAGCCAGCCCCTGCTGCAAAGACGCAACAAGATGCTATCCGGGGCCGCGCCGGCCAAGTGTGGAAAATACTTAAGGGAGTAGAAATTTGAATTACGGAAACAATCACCTGCATGAGATCCGCGCCGTGGCGCGCACCTTTGTCGCCGAGCGCGACTGGGGCCAGTTCCACACGCCCAAGAACCTGTCGTCGGCGCTGTCGGTGGAAGCGGCCGAACTGCTCGAACATTTCCAGTGGCTCAAGACGGGCAAGCAGGAAGAGCTGGGCGCGGACAAGCTGACGCAAGTGCGTCACGAAATGGCCGATGTGCTGGTCTACCTGGTGCTGCTGGCGGACCGGCTCGATGTCGACCTGGGCGCGGCGGTGGAAGAAAAGATGGCGCTCAACCGCGCCAAGTACCCGGCCGACAAGGTGCGCGGCGATGCGCGCAAATACCACGAATACCCGCCGGACTGAGCCGGCGGGGGACGGCCGCGACGCTTACAATCCGGCCATGCAGATGTACTTGAGCACCAGATAGTCGTCGATGCCGTAGCGCGAACCTTCGCGCCCCAGCCCCGACTGCTTGACGCCGCCGAACGGGGCCACTTCGGTTGAAATCAGGCCGGTGTTGACCCCGACCATGCCGGACTCGAGCGCATCGGCCACGCGCCACACGCGCCCGATGTCGCGCGAATAGAAGTACGCCGCCAGCCCGAACTCGGTATCGTTGGCCATGGCGATGACATCATCCTCGGTATCGAAGCGGAACAGCGGCGCCAGCGGGCCGAAGGTTTCCTCGGTCGCCACCTGCATTGCCGATGTCACGTCGGCAATCACGGTCGGCTCGAAAAAGCTGTGCCCCAGCGCGTGGCGCTTGCCGCCGGTCAGCAGGCGTGCGCCTTTGGAGAGCGCGTCGGCGATATGCTGCTCGACCTTCTGCACGGCCTTTTCCTCGATCAGGGGGCCTTGCGTCACGCCCATGTCCTGGCCATTGCCGACCTTGAGCTTGCCCACCGCCGCCACCAGTTTCTCGGCGAATTGCTCGTACACCCCATCCTGCACGTACAGGCGGTTGGCGCATACGCAGGTCTGGCCGGCGTTGCGGTACTTCGACGCGATGGCGCCCTCGACCGCCGCATCGAGATCGGCATCGTCGAACACGATGAAGGGCGCGTTGCCGCCCAGTTCCAGCGACAGCTTCTTGATGGTCGGCGCGCATTGTTCCATCAATACCCGGCCGACCTGGGTCGAGCCCGTGAAACTCAGTTTGCGCACCAGCGGATTGCCGGTCATTTCGGCGCCAATCGCCTTGGAGTCGCCCGTGAGGACGCTGAACACGCCCTTCGGCATGCCGGCGCGCTCGGCCAGCGCGGCCAGGGCCAGGGCCGAGAACGGGGTCAGCTCGGCCGGCTTGACCACCATCGGGCAGCCGGCCGCCAGTGCGGGGCCGGCCTTGCGCGTGATCATCGCCGCTGGAAAATTCCACGGCGTAATCGCCGCGCACACGCCGATCGGCTCCTTGCTCACCACCAGGCGCCGGTCGGCCCAGGGCGACTGCAAGGTGTCGCCCTCGATGCGCTTGCCTTCCTCGGCGAACCACTCGATGAAGGAGGCGGCGTAAGCGATTTCGCCCTTCGATTCGAGCAAGGGCTTGCCCTGTTCGGCGGTCATGATCAGGGCCAGGTCGTCGGCGTTGTCGATCATCAGGTCGTTCCAATCGCGCAGGATGACGCTGCGTTCGCGCGCACTCTTCTTGCGCCAGGCCGGCCAGGCCGCGTTGGCTGCCGCGATCGCGCGCGCGGTTTCGGCGGCGCCCATGCGCGGCACCGTGCCCAGCGTGTCGCCGGTGGCCGGATTGGTGACCGTGATGGTGGCCCCATTGTCCGCATCGCACCATTCGCCATCGATAAAACATTGCTGCCGCAGCAGAGCAGGGTCTTTCAGATTCAACATAGGGGTGCTTTCGTCAAGGGCTTGGCGCGAAGGCCGGGCGACCATCTTAGCGTTTTTTGGCATCGATTGCCCGGTAGCGCGCGCGCCCGCCGGATGATGCCAAGCGGCAGCATCCGGCCACTGTCGTCTTGACCCGGCGCAGGCCGCACGTCCTGCGCGCGGAAGCCTTTGTGGCTGCACAAGCGTTGCCACGCTGCCGGGGCCATGCTCAAGCGTGACGGCGCCGCGCCTGGCGTTGCCCGGTGTCCCGGTGGGAGCCGCAACCGTTCACGATGAGGTGTTCCATGCGTCAACCTGCCCGATGTCTCCCCGGCCTGCTGCTCAGCGCCGCCTGCCTGCCGGCGCTGGCCGCCGCGCCCGCCCAAGCGCCCGCCAAGGCGCCGCGCTACACCATCACCACGATCCTGGCCGGCCAGTTCGACCATGTCGAGGCGACTGGCATCAACAACCGCGGCGACGTGGTCGGTGGCACCTACGTCAGCGGCCAGGAGTGGCGCGGCTACCTGTTTGCCGACGGACGCACCGCGCAGCTGGGCAGCCTGGGCGGCCTGTACACGCGTGTACAGGCGATCAACGATGCGCGCCAGATCGTGGGCGAATCGAAGACGCTCGACGGCATCAGTCATGCCGTGCTGTTCAGCGGTGCCACGGTGACCAACCTGACCCCGTGGGCGCTCAGGGACAGCGGCGCCTCGGGCCTGAACGGTGCCGGGAGCGCGGTGGGGGCGATTCCCTGCGACTGCCTGGACTTCCATGCGGCCCGCTTCGTTGGCGGCGGCGTCAGCGACCTGGGTACGCTGGGCGGCGAGTCGAGCAACGCCGCCGGCATCAACAGCGCCGGGCAGATCGTTGGCTGGGCCGCGCTGGCCGGGCCCTACACCCCGCGCGCCTTCCTGTACGAGAACGGCACGATGCGCGACCTCGGCACGCTGGGCGGGGAATGGTCGGACGCCGCCGCAATCAACGACGCCGGACACATCGCCGGCTCCTCGTCGCTGGAGGGAGGGGGCGAGCACGCCTTTTTGTACGTGAATGGCGTGATGAGCGACCTGGGCGCGCTCTCCGGCATGGGCAGCGCCGCGCGCGGGATGAACAACCGGGGGCAGGTGGTGGGGCTGTCCTACCAGGGCTGGGACGTGAATGAAGCGATGCTATGGGAGGGCGGGGCGGTACGCAATCTCAATTCGCTGATTGACCCGGCTTCGGGCTGGCACCTGAACGATGCCGGCGCGATCAACGACCTGGGGCAGATTGCCGCGAGTGGTTGCCACGAGGGGCTGGGGGTATGCGGCATGCTGCGGCTGGACCCGGCCAACATGTTGCCGGTACCGGAACCGGCTACCTGGGCCATGCTGCTGGCCGGGCTGGCGCTGGCGGGCGTGCGCTCGCGCCGCTAACGCTTGTTCAACCGGGGTCTGACCTCGGTTAAGCAATTGGTTTCCTGTGTGCAATATTGGCGTGCAGGTAGTTCGTGTTGGCATGTTTGACAACTTGCCGGTAAGCTCTAACGGTGGCGCGATGCATTGACCTGCGTCCAGCCTAGGTCGTCCATTTGAGATGGATCACGCAGCACTCGCCATCAGGCCGATTAGCCATTATGATGAAACGAGTGCGTTATTCGTTCCTATACCGACAATCATGCGCCGCCCTATCGTTCTCGTTCCCGCCTGCACGCGCCAGATCGGACCCCATCCGTATCACGCCGCGCAGCTCAAATATGTCGACGCCGTCGTCCTCGGCGCCGACTGCGCTCCCATGATCCTGCCCGCGCTCGGCGCCGCGCTCGACCTGGAGGCGTCCCTGTCCGTGTGCGATGGCATCATGCTCACCGGCTCGGCCTCGAACGTGCATCCGAGCTACTACGACCAGGACGTGCTCGACCCGAGCCTGCCGCAGGACCGCGCGCGCGACGCCACCACCTTGCCGCTGATCCGCGCCGCCCTCGAACGCGGCATCCCCATCATCGCGGTATGCCGCGGTTTCCAGGAGATGAACGTGGCCTTGGGCGGCAGCCTGTATCAGGCGGTGCAGGAAGTCGAAGGCAAGATGGACCACCGCGAAGACCCCGACGCCGCCATCGAAGACCAGTACGGCCCGGCCCATGACGTCATCCTCACCCCCGGCGGCGCCTTCCAGCGCATGCTCGGCGGCGCCCAGCGCATCGCCGTCAATTCGCTGCACGGGCAGGGTGTGGACCGGCTCGCGTCCGGCATCGCCATCGAAGCGCTTTCGCACGACGGCCTGGTGGAAGCGTTTTCGGTGCCATCCGCGCCCGGCTTTACGCTGGCGGTGCAGTGGCATCCCGAATGGCAGATCCTCGACAACCCCGCCTCGATGAGGATGTTCGGCGCCTTCGGCAAGGCTTGCCGCGCTTTCCAGGCCAGGCGCGAGGGGAGTGCATGAAGACGCACGCCACCAGTCACTACGAAAAGTGGGCCTTGCGCTGCGTGCCGTAGCGCCGCTTTCCATCCCCGGTTCCACAGCACGCCGGCGGCATCCGCCCGCGCGCGTGCGAGCAACACAGAGCGCAAACTACAGAGAGAACATCATGGCAATTCGCGAAAACTTCACCTATACCGACATGGACCTGTGGCTCAACGAGAAACGGGTCACCGAAATCGAATGCCTGATTCCCGACTTGACCGGGGTCGCGCGCGGCAAAATCCTCCCGCGCGGCAAATTCACCCAGGAGCGCGGCATGCGCATCCCCGAGGCGGTGCTGGGCATGACCGTGACCGGCAACTACCCGCTGGATGACGAAGCCTACGACCGCGCCATCTCGGCCACCGACCGCGACATGATCCTCAAGGCCGATCCGACCACCATCACCATGGTGCCGTGGGCGGTCGACCCGACCGCGCAGGTGATCCACGACTGCTATTTCGCCGATGGCAAACTGGTCGACTTCGCCCCGCGCACGGTGCTGCGCCGGGTCCTGAAACTGTACGCCGACAAGGGCTGGAAGCCGGTGGTGGCGCCCGAACTCGAGTTTTACCTGACCGCCAAGAACATCGATCCCGACCTGCCCCTGAAACCACCGATCGGCCGCAGCGGCCGCGCCGAAACCAGCCGCCAGGTCTACAGCATCGACGCCGTCAACGAATTCGATCCGCTGTTCGAGGATATCTACGATTACTGCGAACTGATGAACCTCGACGTCGACACCCTGATCCACGAGATCGGCGCCGGCCAGATGGAAATCAACTTCCTGCATGGCGACCCGCTCGGCCTGGCCGACAAGGTGTTCTTCTTCAAGCGCACCTTGCGCGAAGCGGCCCTCAAGCACGACATGTACGCCACCTTCATGGCCAAGCCGATGGCGGGCGAACCCGGTTCGGCCATGCACGTGCACCAGAGCGTGGTCGACACCAAGACCGGCCTGAATATCTTCAGCAGCGAAGACGGTTCGGCCTCGCCCCTGTTCAAGCAGTACATCGGCGGCTTGCAGCGCTACATGCCGTCGGCCATGGCGATCGTCGCGCCGTACGTCAATTCGTACCGCCGCATCGTGCGCCACACGGCCGCGCCGATCAATATCCAGTGGGGCCTGGACAACCGCACGGTGGGCTTCCGCGTGCCCGAATCGGGCGTGCAGGACCGGCGCGTGGAAAACCGCATCATCGGCGCCGACGCCAATCCCTACCTGGCGCTGGCGGTGACCCTGGCCTGCGGCTACCTTGGCATGACCGAGCAGCTGGAACCGACCCCGATGATGAACGGCAGCGCCTACGAAATGCCGTTCGAGCTGCCCCAGGGCCTGCCCGAAGCGCTGCACCTGCTGCGCGCCGAGGACAAGCTGCGCACGGTGCTGGGCGAGCGCTTCATCGACGTCTACGCGGCCATCAAGGACCTCGAACACCAGGAATTCATGACCGTCATCAGCCCGTGGGAACGCGAGCATCTGCTGCTGCACGTGTAAGCATCAAGCCACCAATAATAACCAGAACGAGGTTCATCATGACAGCCAACCCCATGGTCCCGAGCGCCGCGCTGGTCGCGTCGGTCAAGGCCGCCACCCACGACGTCTACGACACCGCCGAAATCCAGCGCCAGGACGCGGCGCACTACATGCATCCCTTCACCGACCACAAGGCGCTGGGCGAGCGCGGCGCGCGCGTGATGGTGCGCGGCGACGGCATCTACCTGTGGGATTCTGACGGTAACAAGATCCTCGACGGCATGTCGGGCCTGTGGTGCGTGAATGTCGGCTACGGCCGCACCAGCATCTCGGACGCGGTGTACCGCCAGATGCAGACGCTGCCCTTCTATAACAGCTTCTTCAACACCACCAATGTGCCGGCCACGCGCCTGGCCGCGCTGCTGGTGGAAATTTCGCCGCCCCAGTTCAACCACGTGTTCTTCACCGGCTCCGGCTCGGAAGCGAACGACACCAACCTGCGCATGGTGCGCCGCTACTGGGATCTGTTGGGCTGCCCGCAGCGCCACACCATCATCAGCCGCTACAACGCCTACCACGGCAGCACGGTGGCCGGCGCGGCGCTGGGCGGCATGGCGGGCATGCACGAGCAGGGCGGCATGATCCCCGGGATCGAGCATATCGGCCAGCCCAACTACCTGGAAAACGGCAGCGGCATGAGCGCCGACGAATTCGGCATCGTGGCCGCCGGCTGGCTGGAAACCAAAATCCTCGAGGTCGGCCCCGACAAGGTGGCCGCCTTCATCGGCGAACCGGTGCAGGGCGCGGGCGGCGTGATCATTCCGCCGGCGACCTACTGGCCAGAAATACAGCGCATCTGCGACAAGTACGGCGTGCTCCTGATCGCCGACGAAGTCATTTGCGGTTTTGGCCGTCTTGGTACATGGTTTGGCTCCGAGTTGATGCAGATCAAACCTGATCTGATTACATTCGCGAAGGGTGTGACCTCGGGATATGTTCCCTTAGGTGGCGTGCTGGTCGGTGACCGGGTGGCGGATGTGCTGATCCACGAGGGTGGCGACTTCAATCATGGATTTACGTATTCGGGCCATCCGGTGGCCTGTGCGGCGGCGCTGGAAAATATCCGCATCCTGATCGACGAGCGCCTGGTGCAGCAGGTGGCGCAAGATACCGGCCCTTACCTCAAGGAGAAGTTCGCGGCCCTGATGGACCATCCGCTGGTGGGCTACGCCGACAGCTGCGGTTTCGTGGCGGGGCTGAACCTGGTGCGCACGAAGGCTGAAGCGGTGCACGACTGCGAGTTCTTCGATCCGGAGCAGGGCGTGGGCATGATCTGCCGCGGCTACATGTTCGCCAACGGGATCATCATGCGCGCCGTGGGCGAGCGCATGATCATCGCGCCACCGCTGGTGATGACGCGCGCGCAGATCGACGAAATGATTTTCAAGATCAGGTACTGCCTCGAGGCCACCCTGATCGACTTGCAGCAGCGGGGCTGGGTCACTTGAATTCACGTTAAACGGGAGGCAGGATGAAGACGATACGCCGCATCGCACAGTGCTTCATCCTCGGCCTCGCGGCCGTCGCCGCCAGCTTCCACCTTCCCGCCGGTTCCGCCCCGCCCGAAGAAAAAATCCTCAACATCTACAACTGGTCCGACTACATCGCCGAGGACACGGTCCGCAACTTTGAAAAAGAGACCGGCATCAAGGTCCGCTACGATCTGTTCGACAGCAACGAGGTCCTGCACGCCAAGCTGAGCGCCGGTAAAACCGGCTACGACATCGTGGTCCCCACGGCCCACTGGGCGCGCCTGCAGATCGACGGCGGCCTGCTGCGCCCCCTCGACAAGGCCAGCCTGCCCAACCTGGCCAATCTCGACCCCGCGCTGCAAACGCTGGTCAAACGGCTCGACCCGGACAACAAGCACCTGGTGGTCTGGCTGTGGGGCTACACCACGCTCGGCATCAACGTCGACAAGGTCAAGGCGGCCCTGGGCAGCCTGCCGATGCCCGACAATGTGTGGGACCTGGTGTTCGATGCGCGCTACGCCAGCAAGCTCACATCGTGCGGCATCTCGTTTCTCGATTCCCCGTCCGAGGTGCTGCCCGCCGCGCTGCTCTACATCGGCAAGCCGGCCTACTCGAAAAACAGCGCCGACTACCAGGACGCGGCCCGCATGCTGCAGGCGATCCGTCCATCGGTGACCCTGTTCAGTTCCGCCGGCTACATCAACGACCTGGCCAACGGCGCCCTGTGCGTCTCGCTGGGCTGGTCCGGGGACATCAACATCGCGCGCCAGCGCGCCATCGACAGCAAGAACGGCCAGAACATCGTGGCGCTGGTGCCCAAGACCGCCGCCCTGATGTTCGACACCATGGCCATTCCGGCCGATGCCCCGCATCCGGGCAACGCCCACCTGTGGATCAACTACATCCTGCGCCCCGAGGTGCACGCCAGCCTGACCAACAAGGTGTTCTACGCCAATCCGAATGCGGCCGCCACGCGCCTGGTGCGGCCCGACATCGCCGGCAACCGCACGGTCTACCTGCCCGACGCCGACAAGCAGCGCATGGTGGTGCCCGAGCCCCTGAGCGCCGACGCGCGCCGCACCATGACGCGCGTGTTCACGCGTTTTAAGACCGGGATGTAATCATTTTTGCCTGCATACGGGCATATGTCCGATAAAATTGCGCCTTTGCCTATTCTTTCATCATTCTTATGACGATTGTACAACCCGCAAGAGCGCAGCCTTTTCTCCTGATCCGCAACCTCGTCAAGGAGTTCGACGGCGTGCGCGCCGTGAACGACATTTCGCTCGCCATCGACAAGGGCGAGATCTTCGCGCTGCTGGGCAGCTCCGGCTGCGGCAAATCGACCTTGCTGCGCATGCTGGCCGGTTTCGAGACGCCGACCGCGGGCACCATTGAACTGGCCGGCCAGGACCTGGTCGGCGTGCCGCCCTACGAGCGCCCGGTCAACATGATGTTCCAGTCGTACGCGCTGTTCCCGCACCTGACGGTGTGGGACAACGTCGCCTTCGGCCTGCGCCGCGACGGCCTGCCCAGGGCGGAAGTGGCCGAACGGGTCGACCAGATGCTGGCGCTGGTGCAGCTGGGCGCCTATGTCAAACGCAAGCCGCACCAGCTCTCGGGCGGGCAGCAGCAGCGCGTGGCGCTGGCGCGTAGCCTGGCCAAGCGTCCCCAGTTGCTGCTGCTCGACGAGCCGCTCGGCGCGCTCGATAAAAAACTGCGCGAACAGACCCAGATGGAACTGGTGCACATCATCGAGCAGGTCGGCGTGACCTGCGTGATGGTCACCCACGACCAGGATGAGGCCATGAGCATGGCCACCCGCATCGCCGTCATGAGCGAAGGGCGCATTTTGCAGGTGGGCGCGCCAGGCGACATCTACGAAACGCCCAACTGCCGCTTCGTGGCCGACTTCATCGGCAGCGTCAACATGTTCGACGGCCATGTGCGGGTCGACCAGCCCGACCACGTCATCGTCGAAACACAGGAATGCCGGCATTACGTCAGCCACGGCATCAGCGGCACCAACAACATGCCGGTCAGCGTGGCGGTGCGGCCCGAAAAAATCGCCCTGCAGCGCGACATGCCGGGCGTGGAGCAGCGCGCCTCGGCCGCCGAAGACGGCTACAACTGCGTGGCCGGCGAGATCGTCAACGTCTCGTACTTCGGCAACGAGACCCACTACCAGGTGCGCATGGCGCTGGGCGGCATCCTCAAGGTCGCGCGCACCAACGCCGCGCGCCACGAAGAGTCCCGCCTCGAACGCGGCCAGCACGTGGTCGCGTGGTGGGACGGCAGCGACATCGTGGTCCTGACCCATTGAGGCGGCCATGAGCACAATCCTGCGCCCTCCCGCGGCCGGCCGCCGCTTCGTCATCGGCCTGCCCTTCGCCTGGCTGACGATCGCCTTCCTGATCCCGTTCCTGATCGTGCTGCGCATGAGTTTTGCGGAACTCGACGACAGCGGCAGCCCGTTCGGCCCCTTGCTCACCTTCAGCGATGGGGTCATCAGCATCAAGGCCAAGATCGTCAATTACGTCGCCCTGACCGAGGACGACAACTACCTGTGGACCTTCCTGCGCTCGCTCGCCTATGCGGGCGTGACCATGGTCCTGTGCCTGGTGACCGGCTACCCCTTCGCCTGGTTCATGGCGCGCGCCAAACCGGCGCACCGTCCGGTGCTGCTGATGATGGTGATGCTGCCGTTCTGGACTTCCTTCCTGCTGCGTATCTACGCCTGGAAGGGCATCCTGGCCAACCAGGGCTTGCTCAACAACCTGCTGATGTGGCTCGGCGTGATCACCGAACCGCTGAAAATGATGAACACCCCGTTCGCGCTGGTGCTGGGGATGTACTACGCCTACCTGCCGTTCATGATCCTGCCGCTGTACTCCAACCTGGTGAAGATGGATGTGCGCTTCCTGGAAGCGGCGGCCGACCTGGGCGCCACACCGTGGCAAGCCTTCTGGCGCGTCACCGTGCCGCTCTCGAAGTCCGGCATCATCGCCGGTGCCATGCTGGTGTTCATTCCGGGCGTGGGGGAGTTCGTCATTCCCGAACTGCTCGGCGGCCCCGAGACACTGCTGATCGGGCGCCTGATGTGGGACGAATTTTTTGTCAACACCGACTGGCCGCGCGCCTCGGCGCTGGCGGTGGTGGCGATCCTGCTGATCCTGGTGCCGATGGCGGTCTTCAATAAGTACAAGGCCGAACAGGAAGAGGAGGGCCGCGCATGAGCAAGCAAATGAGCAAGCACATGAACAAGCGAATGGACAAGACCGCGCTGGCCCGCTGGTTCGGCCGCGGATGGCTCTCGCTGGGCTACCTGTTCCTGTACCTGCCGCTGGTGGTACTGGTCGTGTTTTCGTTTAACAGCTCGCGCCAGGACATGGTGTGGAGCGGCTTTTCGACCCAGTGGTATCCGGAGCTGTTCAAGGATGCGGAGCTGGTCAGCGGCTTCGTGCTGTCGCTGAAAATCGCCCTGATGAGCGCCACCGCGTCCGTGGTGCTGGGGACCTTTGCCGCCTTTGTCCTGAACCGCTACAAGCGTTTTCCCGGCCGCCTGCTGTTCTCCGGGATGGTCAGCGCGCCGCTGGTCATGCCCGATGTGATCATCGGCCTGTCGCTGCTGCTGATGATGGTCTCCATGCAGAAGATCTTCGGCTTTCCCGAGCGCGGCGCCTTCACCATCTGGATGGGCCACACGCTGCTCGGCGTGGCGTATGCGGCCGTGGTGGTGCAGGCGCGCCTGCGCGAGATGAACCGCTCGCTCGAAGAAGCCGCCATGGACCTTGGCTGCCGCCCGCACCAGGTGTTCTTCCTGGTGACGCTGCCGAACATCACGCAGTCGCTGGCCTCGGCCTGGCTGCTTACGTTTACGCTCTCGCTCGACGATGTGGTGCTGTCGAACTTCCTGTCCGGTCCGGGCGCGACGACCATGCCGCTGGTGATCATGTCGCGCGCGCGCCTGGGCCTGGACCCGCGCGTGAACGCGGTGGCGGCATTGACGATACTGGTGGTGTCGGCCGGCGTGATCGTCGCCGCCATCATGATGGCGCGCGCCGAGCGGCAGCGCCAGAAGCAGGTGGCGGCCGCAGTCAAGTCATAGCACGCTCTTCGGCCGCTGTTTACGGTGGTGGGCACGGCGTGCCCGCCGCCCTCACCGTTGGCCCGAGGAGAAAACCATGAACGAGTACCGCAACGCCGTCATCGCCTTTGCCGCAGCTTGTCCCGTCATCGCGCAAGCCCAGACCACCCAGGAACTCAAGGCCGAACTGGGCGCCCTCAAGGCGCATGTGCAAAAGCTCGAAGCAATGATCGAGAAGGCCGAACAGCCCAAGCCGGACAATGGCGCCGAACTGGCGCGCCTGCGGGTCAAGAGCGACGCCCTTGACGATGCGATGGAGACGAGCGGCCTGAAAGGCTTGAAAATCTCGGGCTACATCGACCCGAGCTATATCCGCAACCGCAACGCCGGCACCTCCAGCTTCGTGTTCCTGAACAATAACAGTTCGGTCAACGGTTCCGGCGAGAGCTTCGGCTACGACAATACCACCTTCGGCAGCGGCATGTTCAACCTCGACAAGGAGCTCGAAGGCGGCACCAGGCTGAGAATCTCGCTCATGCCCAGCAAGGGTATAGCCTCCGGCTACAACTTCGGCAACCTGGTACACGAGGCGTCGGCCTCGATTCCGCTGGGCGACCAGTCGACGCGCCTGTTGCTCGGCCAGATTCCCGACTGGAGCGGCTACGAGTACATCCCGTCGACCCAGAACAAGCTCCTCACCCACAACCTGCTGTTCGATTTTTCGGCGGCCAATTTCTACACCGGCGCGGGCCTGCAACTGGTGCGCGGCAAGTGGGACAGTAAAGTCATGATCGGCAATATGAACCGCGCCCGTGTCGATGACGGCGGCGAACGAACCCCGGGTGTGTTCTACCGTGTCGACTACGCCCGGGGAGAATTTTCAGGCTTCGGCATGTCGGGCACCCATGCCGGTTTCGACGATGACAGTGCTGTCGGGCGGGTCGACCTGATGGAGGTGGACGGCTTTTACACGCGTGGCGACTGGAATATCCAGGGTCAGTTAAGCTACGGGGGCCAGCAAGCCACGGCCGCCAACCTCTACGGCGCGGCGCGCCAGCGCTGGTACGGCCTGTCGTCGCTGGTGTCGTACAAGATCATGCCGCGCCTCGAAGCCATCGCCCGCCTCGACTACATCTTCAACGGCACCGGCGGCGGGGGCGTGTTCGGAGCGACCCTGGCGCCCGGCTGCAAGGACCTGGCCGGATTCGCGGCGAATTGTCCGGACGGGCGCAACGGCTTCGGTTCAGGCATGGTCTTGCGCGGCGGGCAATGGTTTGTCATCGACCCGACCCGCGGCGCCAATCGCGGCACGCTCTCGGTGGGCACGCAGTACCTGCTTGTGCCGGGCGTGAGCGTGAAGGGCGAATACCGCTACGACTACGCCACGGCCAGGGTGTTCAAGACATTTGATGGACAGTACCGCCGCGACAATCACGTTATCGGCGTATCGACAGTAGTCAGTTTTTAGGGAGCACGGCATGGGAAACACGCAATGGCACGAACGGGCGGCAGCCTTGAGCATCGACGGACGCGCATTCATCGGCGGGGAGCGCGTCTGGGCGCGCTCGGAACAGCGGTTCGACAACCTCTCGCCGATCGATGGCCGCCAGCTGGGCCTTGTCGCGCGCTGCGACGGGCTTGACGTCGACGCGGCCGTGGTGGCGGCACGCGCGGCCTTCGACGACCGGCGCTGGGCCGGCCAGGCGCCGGCGGCGAGGAAGCGCGTCCTGATCAAGTTCGCGGACCTGATCCAGGCGCATGCCGACGAACTGGCTTTGCTGGAGACGCTCGACATGGGCAAGCCGATCAAGTACAGCCAGAGCGTGGACGTGCCGGCGGCGGCCAACTGCATCCGCTGGTATGGCGAGGCGATCGACAAGATCTACGACCAGATCGCGCCCACGGGCGAGAACAGCCTGGCCCTGATCACGCGCGAGCCGGTCGGCGTGGTGGCCGCCATCGTGCCGTGGAACTACCCGATGATCATGGCGGCCTGGAAGATCGCCCCGGCGCTCGCCGCCGGCAACAGCGTGATCTTGAAACCGTCCGAAAAGTCGCCCCTGACGGCGCTGCGACTGGCCGAGATCGCGCTCGAAGCCGGGCTGCCGGCGGGCGTGTTCAACGTCGTTCCCGGCTACGGCCATGAAGCCGGGGCGGCGCTGGCGCTGCACATGGATGTCGATTGCATCGGCTTTACCGGCTCGACCAAGGTCGGCAAGCAGATATTGCAGATGGCCGGGCAATCGAACCTCAAGCGCGCCTGGACCGAATTGGGCGGCAAATCGGCCAACATCGTCTGCGCCGACTGCCCGGATCTCGATGCGGCGGTGAGCGCGGCCATCGGGTCGATCTACTTCAACCAGGGCGAAAGCTGCAATGCGCCTTCGCGCCTGTTCGTGGAAGCCTCGATCAAGGATGCCTTTCTCGAAAAAGCGCTGGCGCTGGTGCCCGCTTTCGCGCCGGGCGACCCGCTCGACGAGGCCACCATCATGGGCGCCATCGTCGATGCGGCCCAGATGAAGACCGTGATGGGCTACATCGAGCAGGGCAAGCAGGCCGGCGCCAGGCTGCTGGCGGGCGGGGATGCCGCGCGCACCGACAGCGGCGGCTTTTATGTGGCGCCGACCCTGTTCGACCAGGTGGACGGCAGCATGAGCATCGCGCGCGAAGAGATCTTCGGGCCGGTGCTGTCGGTGCTCAGTTTTACCGATATCGACGATGCCGTGCGCCAGGCCAATTCGACCCAGTACGGCTTGCAGGCGGCGGTGTGGACGGCCGATTTGAGCCGCGCGATCAAGACCGCGCGTGCCCTGCGCGCCGGCACCGTGCACGTGAACCAGTACGATGGCGACGACATCACGGTGCCGTTCGGCGGCGTCAGGCAGTCGGGCAACGGGCGCGATAAATCGCTGCACGCTTTCGACAAGTACACGGAACTCAAAACCACATGGATCCAGATTGGATGACCGCACAGTAGCGCCGCGCCTGAAGTACCAGCTGGTCATTTTCGACTTCGACGGTACCCTGGCCGACTCGTTCCCCTTCTTCCAGAGCGTGTACAACGGCCTGGCGGACAAGCATGGCCTCAGGCGCGTCGAAGGCGACCAGGCCGCGCAGTTGCGCTCAATGGGCACGCGCGAGATCATGCGCTACATCGGCATGCCGGCCTGGAAGATGCCGGTGGTGTCGAAAAGCTTCATCGGCATGATGAGCGAGAACGCGGCCAGCATCGCCCTGTTCGACGGCGTGGCCGACGCCTTGCTGGCGCTGTTTGATGCCGGCGTGGTGCTGGCGGTGGTATCGTCCAACTCGGAGCACAACGTGCGGCGCGTGCTGGGGCCTGGGCTGAGTAGCCTGTTCAGCCACTTCGAGTGCGGCATGTCGGTGTTCGGCAAGGCCTCGCGCATCCGCAAGGTAGTCAAGCAAAGCCGGGTTGGCGCGGGCGAGGCGCTGTATGTGGGCGACCAGGGTACCGATGCCGAGGCATCGGCCAAGGCGGGCGTGGCGTTCGGCGCCGTGGCGTGGGGATATGCGCCGCCCGAGGTATTGCGCGCGCATGGCCCGGTCGACGAGTTTGAATCGGTGTCGGCGATGCTGGCGGCATTGTTGATCGCGCCGGCAACGGCCGGTTCAGGGCCTGATTAACGGCTTTGCCTTACTTCAGTGACCGCCAGGATCTCGCCTGATCCCACCTTGCGCGACCCCTCGTTAATATTCCACACGTAGCCGGCTTCAAAAAAGCCGCGCCACGGTTCAACCACCATGAACCGGATCTCGACGAGAGCCGATTCGCCGGGAGCAATCTGCCCGCCTTCCATTGACGTGAAAATCCCCATGCAAAAATCTCCGCTCGGGAGTTGATGGTTCGGGCGATAGCCGGTTTGGATGGGCGAGGATCGGCCCACGGGCGAGGGTAGCAGGGCCACCCTGGCTTTGACCGAAATATCCAACCAACGTTCGTCCGCATGGCTCATTGTTTTATCTTTCACTAAAGTCCATGCGCCACCTGCATGGAAACCCACTATACCTGCCTTGTGGCGCGCTCAATATACCTGCGTAGGCCGCAGCCCGCGCGCCGCGAAGTACGGATCTAGCCGATGCGACAGGCGCCGCAGGTTCAGCGTCGGCACTTGCGGATACAGGTGATGTTCAAGGTGGTAAGTCAGGTTCATGAACAGCGCCGGCACGATCGCGCCGCGCATGGTGCGGGCCTGTTCGAGCGGCTTGCTGCCCGGTTTGTAGTGCGGCAGATACGCCGTCGCCAGCGGATACAGCCAGCCGCCGATCCAGGCCATGGCGGCGTAGACCAGCGGCCCGCTGCTCCAGCGTGTCAGCCACAAGGCCAGCAGCGCCAGCGCCAGCGCGGTGGCCAGTTCGGCGATCATCCAGCGCCGGTCGCGCGCGGCGCGGATCTTGCGGAACGCTTCGCGCCACAGGCGTGGCAGGTACAGGGGGCCGCACAGCAGCGCACCAGGCAGGCCGCCGCGCGCCGGGGCGCCTTCCAGATCGTCATCTTCCAGGCAGTGGGCGTGGTGGTGCAGGTGCGAGTAGCGGAACGCATGCCCGCTTTGCAGCACCAGCACGCTGACGATGAACAGCACCCAGTGCGTGGCGCGGGCATCGAGGCCCGCCGAGCCGTGCGCCACGTCGTGCATGTAGGCCACCGTGACCACGAAGTGCATCAGCATCACCAGCGGCAGCGCCAGGTAAGCACCGTGCGCGTACAGCGCGGCAAAGGAAGCCAGCGTCAGCGCGGGCAGGGCGGCAAGGGCGATGCGCTGCCACGTGGCGACCGTCAGCAGGTCGCCGTCGAGCGTGCCCAGTTGCGGCATGCCGGCATTACGCCGTGTCAGTGACGGGAAAACGAAGTGGCTTGGTGCTGCTGTGAAGGCAAACATGATGGCGACTACCTGATCAGGTTGATGAAGGACAGGACGAAAAAGACGGCAGTGATCGTGGTAGCCACGCTGCCCGCGTTCTCGCGCATGCCCCAGCGCCGCAACGCCTGGAAGATGGACGGATGGAGGTGCTGGATCAGTGTGATCGGCAGGCGCAGGAGCGCCCAGAAGGCGATCACGATCAGCGCCGTGGCCGGAAGCCAGAGCAATCGCACGTAAGCGACATTGGTGATAGCGGGGCTGGGGCTCAGCGCCGCTATCACCTCCGGCACCAGCGCCAACACCAGTAGTGTCAGTCCGATCCGGTGCCCGCTCAACAAATAACAGTTGCGCGGGCTCAGGTCCATCGGTCGCCAGCCGATGACGTGCATCGCCACGCTGAAACGGCGCGCCGGCGTTTTGGGAATGCCGAACAAGGCCAGCGACATGGCCGCATGTGCCAGCAGAATCACCAGGTCGAGCGCCAGCCCGCGCATGAACGCCGTTCCGAGCGCCCATTGCGCCAGCGGCGAGACGATCAAGGCCCACGCCAGCACGCGGTTGACCCGCATCCAGATGATTTTGGGTGGCATCAGTGCGTTGATGTCGGGGAAATGCAGTGTATTCATGATGCGTCGATGCCTTTGCTGAGTGGTCCCGGCCTGCGCCGTCCTACTCATCAATACGCAAGCCGTGTGCCACCCGCGCCGCGATTCTAAGCTGCTGTTTTTAAAGAGAAAATTACCAGCGAATACGCGCTGGCTGTCAACTTGCTATATAGTTAGCCTGTTGCAACTATCAAGCTGCCTTACACCGGCCCGCATGGACATCTACCGCGTTTACTATTTCTCCCTGGTGATCCAGGGTGGCATCAGCCTGGGACTGGCGGCCTGGCTGTGGGCCAAGGCGCCGCACCAGAGCGGCATCAAGCCGCTGGCGCTGTTTTGCGTCGGCATCGGCTGCTGGGCGCTGGGGCAGCTGGGCATGCACCTGGGCGGCGATGCGGTGGCCGCGCTGGGCAAGCGGCTGGTCAACTGCGGCCCGATCAACGCGGTGTTCTTCCTGCACTTCGTGTTCCGCTTCCTGCGGCGCGAGCGCCCGCGCCAGCTGCTGGCGGTCTACCTGCTCGGCATCGTCACCCTCGTGCTGATACAACTACTCGACATGGGCACGCTGGCGCCCTGGCTCGGCTTCCGGCGCTACTACTTTTTCCCGGTGTGGGGCTGGATACCGGGCATTGTGGTCAGCTCGATCAGCGTCTGGGCCTACCTGCTGCTGCTGGCGGCGTGGCCGGCGGCCGCGCCCAAACAGCGCGGCAAGATCCTGGCAATCTGGTTTGCCGGCGTGTGGGGATCGGGCGCCTCGCTGATGTTCCTCAACGCCTCGCTCGGGATCGACATCTTCCCGTACAGCGTGATCCTGTTGCCGGGCTACGCGCTGCTGCTGGTATTCGGCATCCTGCGCTACGACCTGATGGTGGTGAACCTGTGGGCCAACCGCCTGCTGGCCTGGCTGGTGCTGATGGCCATCGCGGTGGCCCTGGCCAGCCTGCTGCTCAGCGTGGCCGCGCGCACCGGCTTCGCGCCGCTGGCCGCCATGCCCCTGTGGCAGCTATGGCTGCTCGGTACCGCCATGCTGGGCGTGATGCTGGTGCTGGAGGGCCCGTCGCGCCGCGCCATGGAGCGGCTGGTATTCCCCGGCGCGCATCTGGAAGCGGGCGTGCTGGCCGACTGGCGCCTGCGGCTCGACGCCGCCAGCAGCTGGCCTGACCTGGAACGCATCGCCGCGTCCACCCTGGGTGCGCACCTGCGCCAGCCGATGCGGGTGGTGCTGGGCGACGCCGGGCCGGCCGGCGACGGCGCGGGCAAGCCGGGCGTGCATTGTTATCTCGCCGCCGGCAAGGACGGCAAGGCGCCGCACTGGCGCAGTGACCTGATCGAGTGGGAAGGCGCGACCCCCAGCGTGACCCGCGTCGGCGAAGTATTCGGCGCCCTGCTGGCGGCTGCGGCGGCGCGCCTGGACCAGTTGCTGCGCTATGCGGAGCATGAAAAGGAGCGCCTGCAACAGGCGCATCTGCTGGAACTGGGCGGCCTGGCGGCGACGGTGGCGCACGAGCTGCGCAACCCGCTCAACATCATCAGCATGGCTGCGGTGATGGCGCCGCCGGAGGTGCGCGCCGAGATCCGCGCCCAGATCGAGCGCGCCGACCATCTGATCCAGGATTTGCTCAGTTACTCCGGCGAAGTGCGCCTGAACCGCCAGCGCGTGCCCGTGGCCGAACTGGTGCAGCGGGTCGCCGCCGGCCATCCGTCGCAAGCCATCGACGTCGATGTCGACCAGGCCCTGTGCCTGCACATTGATCCGATGCGCGGCGAGCAAATCCTCGGCAACCTGATTGGCAACGCCATGGCCATGCTGCGCGGCCGCAGCGACCCGCGCATCCTGGTCGCCGCCGAAGCGCAGGCTGACGGCCAGGTGCTGCTGCGCGTGTGCGATAACGGCCCGGGCGTGCCCGCCGATCTGGCCGCCGACCTGTTCCAGCCCTTCACCACGCGCCGTCCCGGCGGTACCGGCCTTGGCCTGGCGATCGTCAGGCGCCTGGTCGAGGCCCACGGCGGCAGCGTCAGGCTGGGCGAACTGGCCGGCTGGAACTGCTGCTTCGAACTTCTTTTACCAGGCTCGCCATGACTTCCGAACGCATTCTCCTCGTCGACGACGAACCCGCCTTCCAGCGCCTGTGCGGCAACTGGCTGGCCAGCCTTGGCTACGACGTCAAGGTCGCGGCGTCAAGCGAACAGGTGCTGGCGCTGTGCGCTGATCACAGCTTCGACCTGGTGCTGCTGGACCTGGCGCTGCCGCCCTCGTTCCGCCCCGATGAAGGGCTGGCGCTGCTGCCCGGCCTGGCGACGGTGCCGGTGGTGGTGATGACCGGCCACGCCGACCGCGAACTGGCCCTGCGCGCGATGGCCGCCGGCGCCTGGGATTTTTTACCCAAGCCGCTCGACCCGGACCTGCTGCGCGTGGTGGTCGAGCGCGCGCTGACCAAGCGCCGCCTGGAGCGCGAACTGGCCGAGTGGCGCGCGCGCGCCGCACCAAGCGACGCCACCATGGGCCTGATCGGCATCAGTAGCGACCTGCGCGACCTGCGTGCGCTGATCCGGCGCATCGGGCCGACCGAAGTGCCGGTGATGATCACGGGGCCGAGCGGCACCGGCAAGGAGCTGGTGGCGCGCGCGCTGCACGCCAACGGCAAGCGCAGCGCCAAGCCGTTCGTGGCGGTGCACTGCGGCGCGATTCCGGCGGAGCTGTTCGAGAGCGAGTTGTTCGGGCACTGCAAGGGCAGTTTCACGGGCGCGGACCGCGACCGCATCGGCCTGATCGCGGCGGCCAACGGCGGCACCTTGTTCCTCGACGAGATCGGCGACATGCCGCTGTCGATGCAGGTCAAGCTGCTGCGCTTTTTGCAGGCCGGGAGTTTTTTTGCGGTCGGCGCGCGCAGCGAAACGCGGGTCGATGTACGCGTGGTGGCGGCCACCAACCGCGACCTGGCGGCGATGGTCGAGGAAAAATCGTTTCGCGATGATCTGTTTTATCGCTTGAAAGGCATCCAGGTCAGGACCACGGCGCTGGCCGAACGGGCCGAGGATGTGGCGCTGATCGTGCAGGCCGTGGTGGCCAGGCTGTCTCCGCCCAAGCGGCTGGCGCCAGCTGCGCTGGAATGGGTGGTGTCGAGGAACTGGCCGGGCAATGTGCGCGAGTTGCAGCACTCGGTGTCGACGGCGGCGGCGCTGGCGGGCAATGCCGATACGATCACGGTCGACGACCTGGCGCTGGCCTGCGGCGAAGCGGCCGCGCCGCTGGCGGTGGAAGGGGATGGCTTGCTCGATGCGCAGGTGGCGGCGCTGGAAAAGCGCCTGATCGTCGCCGCGCTCGACGAGACGGCGCACAATCACACGCACGCGGCCAGGCAGTTGGGGATTTCGCGGGTGGGGCTGTTGAATAAAATGAAGCGGTACGGATTGCGCTAACCCCCGTCGTTCCAGCGCGGGAACGACGGAGTGGGGCGCGGAGGCTTAGAAGCAGTGCTCCAGCGCCGGAAAACTGCCATCCTTGACCGCGTTGACATACGCGCTCACGGCGGCATCGATGCTGGTCTGGCCTTCCATGAAGTTCCTCACGAAGCGCGCTTTGCGCCCCGGGAAAACGCCCAGGATGTCGTGCATCACCAGCACCTGGCCCGAACAATCCGGCCCCGCGCCGATGCCGATGGTCGGCACCTTCAGCGCCTCGGTCAATTCCTTGCCCAAGGCGCTGGGAATCGCCTCGAACAGCACGATCGCCGCACCGGCAGCTTCCAGCGCCAGCGCATCGGCCTTGAGCTGCGCCGCGCTTTCGATGGTCTTGCCCTGCACCTTGTAGCCACCCAGCTGGTGCACCGATTGCGGCGTGAGCCCCAGGTGCGCGCACACCGGCACCGCGCGGTCGGTCAGGAAACGGATCGTTTCGGCCAGCCAGGCGCCGCCCTCGATCTTGACCATGTGCGCGCCAGCCTGCATCAGCTGCACCGCGTTGTTGAACGCCGCTTCCGGCGTGCCGTAGCTGCCGAACGGCATATCGGCCAGCACCATCGCGCTCTTGTTGCCGCGCGCGACAGCGGCGGTGTGGTACGCAATCTCGGCCACCGTGACCGGCAAGGTCGATTGATGTCCATTGCAGACCATGCCCAGCGAATCGCCGATCAGCAGCACTTCCACGCCGCAGCGGTCCATCAAGGTCGCAAAGCTGGCGTCGTAGCAGGTCAGCATCGTGATCTTGGCGCCCGAAGCACGCATCGCGTTCAGCGAAGGAATCGTTACCGCCTTCGTCACCACCGGTTTGACAGGCGCCGGAGTATCGCCGCCCGCCATGTCCTTACCCTGCAGATAACCGCTCATAATAGTCCTTTGATATCAAAATGGTCGCAACGGCGCATAGTGTAATGCCAACCGCCGGAACGTGCCCGGTCAGCTGCGGAAGATGAAGTAGACCGCGCCCACCAGGCACAGCCCGGCCCAGACATAGTCGAGTTTGAAGGGCTCGCCCATGTAGAACATCGCGAACGGCACGAACACCGTGAGGGTGATGGCTTCCTGCAGGATCTTGAGCTGCGCCAGGCTGTATTGCGTGTGGCCGATGCGGTTGGCCGGCACCTGCAGCAGGTACTCGAACAGGGCGATGGCCCAGCTGACCAGCGCCGCGTACCACCAGGCCTTGCTCGACATGTTCTTCAGGTGGCCGTACCAGGCGATTGTCATGAATACGTTCGACAGGATCAGCAGGCCGGTGGTCTGGAGGAAAACGGGAATCTGCATGTCAGTCGAGGCGTGCGATGGCCTGGCCGGCGACGGCGGGCAGGAAGCGCTGCGCCGGACCATGCCCGGGCAGCTCGATGTCCGGGGCGATTTCCAGCAGCGGCGCCAGCACGAACGCGCGTTCGCACATGCGCGGATGCGGCACTTGCAGGCTGGCCGTGTCGATCAGTTCATCGTTGTACAGCAGGATGTCGAGGTCGAGGGTGCGCGGGGCGTTGCGGTAGGGCCGTTCGCGCCCGTGCGCCAGTTCGATCGCCTGTAGCGCGGCCAGCAAGTCCGCTGCGCCCATCGTGGTGTCGATGCAGGCCACCGCGTTGATGTAGTCGTCGCCCGAGGAGTCAATCGGCGCGGTGCGCCAGGCCGACGATTGCGCCAGCAGGCGGCTGCCGTCCAGCGCGGCCAGGCGCGCCAGGGCGTCGGCCACGTTGGCGCGCGCGTCGCCCAGGTTGGCGCCGATGCCGATGTACGCGATCATTCGTCGCCGCTGGTGCTGCCGGTGGTGCTGGTGGCGGCGCTGTCGCCGCCCTCGCCGGTGCCGCGGTTGCGCGGTGCGCGGCGCGGCGCTCGCTTGCGCTTGGCGCCGGCCGGCGCCGCCACGGCGGTGGTGAGCAGGGTTTCGCGTTCGATGGCGTCGCCTTCATAAAAGGCGGTCCACCATTCGCCGATTTCCATCTCGATCTCGCCCGACTCGCAGCGCAGCAGCAGGAAGTCGTAGCCGGCGCGGAAGCGCGGGTGTTCCAGCAGCTTGTATGGGGCCTTGCCGGTGCGCCGCTCGAAGCGCGGCTGCATCGACCAGATGTCGCGCATGTCCGAGCCGATCTTGCGCTGCAGGGCCAGTTTTTCGGTCTGCGAATCGAGCACGTCGTCGGCCGCCAGGTGCAGCGCCGGAATCGGCGACTCGCCCGCCGCGCGGTAGGCGGTCCATTTTTCCACCACCTGGTGCCACAGCAGCGAGGCGAACAGGAAGCCCGGCGAGACGCCCTTGCCGGCCTTGATGCGGTTGTCGGTCGATTCCAGCGCCAGGGTCACGAACTTCATCCCGATCGGCTGCTCCAGTACCACGTCGAGCAGCGGCAGCAGGCCATGGTGCAGGCCTTCCTTGCGCAGTTGCTGGAGGCAGGCCAGCGCGTGGCCGCTCATGAGCAGCTTGAGCATTTCGTCGAACACGCGCGCGGCTGGCACGTTGTTGATCAGGGGCGCCATGACCGGAATCGGTTCGCGCGTGTGCGGCTCGATGGTAAAGCCCAGGCGCGCGGCGAAGCGCACCACGCGCAACAGGCGCACCGGGTCTTCGCGGTAGCGCGCTTCGGGCTGGCCGATGATGCGCAGGGTCTTGTCGCGGATGTCGGCGATGCCGCCGTGGTAGTCCAGCACCACTTGCGTGGCCGGGTCGTAGTACATGGCGTTGATGGTGAAGTCGCGCCGCATGGCGTCTTCGTGCTGGGGGCCGAAGTTATTGTCGCGCAGCACCCGTCCGTGTTCATCCTTGGGCGCGTTGGATTCGCCGGCGCCGCGGAAGGTGGTGACCTCCAGCAGGTCGGAGCCGAACATCACGTGCACGATCTGGAAGCGCTTGCCGATGATGAAGGCGCGCCGGAACAGGCGTTTGACCTGTTCGGGCGTGGCATCGGTGGCGATGTCGAAGTCCTTCGGCTTGACCGACAGCAGCAGGTCGCGCACGGCGCCGCCCACCACGAACGCCTTGAAGCCCGCCTCCTGCAATGTCTGGGTCACGCGGATCGCGTTCGACGACAGCAGCTTGGGATCGATCCCGTGCTCCGCCGGTCCCAGGATGATGGGTTCGGTCAGGTCGCGCACTGGCTGCTTCTCTTTGACGCCGAGCATTTTGCGGATGAATTTTTTAATCATTGAATAGATGGAGTAAAGGCCAGCCAAGGCGTGTGGCGTGGGTCGCCAGCACGGCGTTGGGGTTGGTCGCGACAGGATGGGTGACGACGGACAGTAGGGGAATATCGTTGTGCGAATCGCTGTAGAAGTGGCTGCGCCCGAAGCCATCCAGGGGCGTGCCAAGCTGCGCCAGCCACGCATGGGTGTGGCTGACCTTGCCGGCGCCCGATGTGGGCACGCCCACCAGTTTGCCGGTCAGGTTGCCGTCCGCGTCTTCTTCGGGCACTGCGGCGATCAGGTGCTCCACGCCCAGCGCTTTGGCGATCGGCGCGGTCACGAAGCGGTTGGTGGCGGTGATGATGGCCACCAGGTCGCCGGCATCCATGTGCTGCTGGAGCAGCGCGCGCGCGCGCGGCAGGATGGCCGGCTCGATCACCTCGGCCATGAACTGCGCGTGCATGGCGTCGAGTTCCTTGCGCGGAAAGCGCGCCAGGGTGCCGAGCGCGAAGTCGAGGTAGTCGACCGGGTCGAGCGTGCCGGCCTGGTACTGGGCATAGAATTGGTCGTTGCGGCGCTTGAATTCGACGCGATCGACGGCGCCGGTACGGACTAAAAATTCGCCCCATTCGTGGTCCGAATCAATCGGCAGCAGGGTGTGGTCCAGGTCAAACAGCGCCAGGTTCTTCATTCTTTGGTGTCCGCTTGCGGGTTGGCTTGTAATAGTAAATCGCGCAGCAACGGCAGGGTCACCGGCCGCTGGGTTTCGAGGGAATACTGATCGAGTGCGTCTAGCATCGTCGACAGGGAGCGCATGTCGCGCTTGAAATGGGACAGCAGATAGGGTAACACGCTGGCCGACAAGGTCAAACCGCGCGCTTCGGCGGCGTGCGTGAGGGCGGCGATCTTCTGTTCGTCGGCCAGGCCGTGGATCTGGTAGATCAGGCCCCATCCCATGCGCGTGCGCAGGTCTTCGCGCACCGGCAGCACCACCGGCGGCACCGGCCCGGTGCTGACCATGTAGGCGCCATGTTCGCGGATCTGGTTGAACAGGGCAAACGCGTCGATCTGGGCTTGCGGCGAGAGCTTGTCGCAGTCGTCGAGCAGGTACAGGGTGGTCTCCGGCGCGTAGGTGAATTCGCACTCGGACGCGTCGCAGGCGATGTAGCGCGAGCACGGCGTGGCGGCCAGCGCTTGCAGCAGGTGGGTCTTGCCGGCGCCGGTTTCGCCCCACAGGTAAGCGAAATGTTCGCGCGAACGACGCTCCGCGAACTGGTGCATCAGATGCGCCAGTTCGGCATTTTGCCCTACCTCGAAGGTATCGAGGCTGTGCGCCTGCTCTGCGCCCAAATCGAGTACCAGCTGTTTCATGAGTTCATTCTTGCGCCGTCGTGTACATCAGGCATTATAGAAGCTGCCACGCAGATCGTGGTGGTGGTGATGGTGCTGGCAGGGTGCCGACGCTGTGCCGGGGTGCCGTGGCTGTGAAAAAAGCATCTTATTGTTGTAATGTGGGTTAAATCGGCTGTGGACGGGGCATTTTGATAAAATAGCGGATTGACCAGTTTTGGCCGTCCGCGGCTCGAATCGGTTCGCCGCCTTCTATTTTACCGCCTCCGCTGCCAAATACACCATGAGCCAACTTTCTAATGTTTCCCTCTCCTACCGCGACGCCGGTGTCGATATCGATGCCGGAGACGCCCTGGTCGAAGCGATCAAGCCGTTTGCCAAGAAAACCATGCGCGAAGGCGTCATGGGCGGCATCGGCGGTTTCGGCGCGCTGTTCGAGATCAGCAAGAAGTTCAAGGAGCCGGTGCTGGTGTCCGGCACCGACGGCGTGGGCACCAAGCTCAGGCTCGCGTTCGAACTGAACCGCCATGACACGGTCGGCATCGACCTGGTCGCCATGAGCGTCAACGATATCCTGGTGCAGGGCGCCGAGCCGCTGTTCTTCCTCGATTACTTCGCTTGCGGCAAGCTCGACGTGCCGACCGCCACCGCCGTCGTCAAGGGCATCGCCCAGGGCTGCGAGCAGGCCGGTTGCGCCCTGATCGGTGGCGAAACGGCGGAAATGCCGCGCATGTATCCGGCCGGCGAGTACGACCTGGCCGGTTTCGCGGTCGGCGCGGTGGAAAAATCGAAAATCATCGATGGCACCAAGATCACCCCGGGCGACGTGGTGCTGGGGCTGGCCTCGTCGGGCGTGCACTCGAACGGGTATTCGCTGGTGCGCAAGATCATCGAAGTGGCCAAGCCGGACCTGAACGCCGACTTCCACGGCCGTCCGCTGGCCGACGTGCTGATGGAGCCGACCCGTATTTACGTCAAGCCGCTGCTGGCGCTGATGGAATCGATGGAAGTCAAAGGCATGGTGCACATCACCGGCGGCGGCCTGGTCGAAAACGTGCCGCGCGTGCTGCAGCCAGGGTTGACGGCGGTGCTCGATTCGACGGCATGGACCATGCCGCCGCTGTTCCAGTGGCTGCAACAGCACGGCGGCGTGGCCGACGCTGAAATGCACCGCGTGTTCAACTGCGGCATCGGCATGATCGTGATCGTGTCGAAAGAAAATGCCGATGCGGCGTTTGCCCAATTGCAGGCAGCCGGCGAGAAGGTCTCGCGCATCGGCGTCATCCGCGCGCGCGAAGGTGACGAGCACCAGACGATCGTCAGCTGACCTGCTTGCGGTTAATCAAAAAACGGACGGCGCCTTCGGGTCCCGTCCGTTTTTTTTGATCTTTCTCATGCCGAATCGCCCATGCCCGATGCCACCATCGCAGGCTTGATCCTGACGTGCGCCACATGCAGGGCGTTCGCAGCGAATCAAAAGCTGGTTGTCGCTTGATAACCGGATCTTTGGTGACGACAATAGGAGAGACAGATGGCGCGCACATCCCACCCCAACAAGGAGATTGAGCAGGCCCTGAAACACGCTGAAGCAAACGGCTGGCGCATTAAAGTCGGTGCCAGCCATGCCCGGGGAAAGATGGACTGTCCCGACGACGCAGGATGCCGAGGCGGCAAATATTGTATCACTTTGGAGCACCCCGAAGAATGCTGGCCAACATGCAGGGACGTTGAAGCGGGCTGTCGATAATTGCACCGCCAACAAGCATCACAACGATGATGGTTCTTCGAAGGAGTAGCTATGTATTTCATCTTTGAGCTGACTTATCAATTGTCCAGCGACGATGACAATCATGATGAGATTGTTGGTCGTCTGGGCGAAGAGGGATGTACCGATGCCTTGGTCGGTATCGGCCACCCCGGACGTATCGCCCTCGATTTTAGTCGTGAAGCCGACAGCGCGTTTGCCGCCATGACCAGTGCGCTTGCCGACGTCAAGCGTGCCATTCCCACAGCACAGCTTATTGAAGTACGCCCCGATATCGTGGGACTCACTGACATTGCGGAGTTTGCCGAGGTAAGTCGCCAAAACATGCGCAAGCTGGCATACAACAACGCCGACACCTTTCCCGTACCGGTGCATGCAGGAAGTACGACCTTGTGGCACCTCGACGATGTACTTCGCTGGATGATGCCGCGCGCGACATACCCGATCGAGCCGGGCACGCTGGAAGTGGCGTCGATCGCCAAGCAGCTTAATTTCGCCATTCAGGCCCGGCAGATCGAGCCTGCGTTATTCCGTCAAGTACAGGCATTGCTGGCCTGATACCGGACTGACCGGGACGCAGGCGGCGTCATTGCCGCCTGCGTCCGCCTACAGCTTGCGCACAAAGCCGCACAGCACGGGGCCCACATCCGGATCGGACAGGATGCCATTGTGGCTGGCGCCGTCGGGCGTGACCACCGTCTCGTCGGTCACCGTGTAGGCGGACGGCAGCGCTGTGACGTCGACACGTGGCAGCGCGGGGGCATCCTTGGCGTCGGGATGGATGAAACTTTTCTCTTCGATCTGCATGGTGCCGCATCCGGCCAGGCCGATGGCGAACAATAAAGCAAGAAAACGCATGGGGTTTCTCGGTGAGGGAGGTGCACAAGGCGCGCCCGGGCATGATCGGCGCTTCCCGCCGGGGCCGCCAGCGGACGGCCCCGGTCCGCTGGCGAGCTTACTTTTGCTTGCCGGCGAGTTCCTTGCGGCGCGCCGCGATGGCTTGTTTGACGGTCATCTTGTAATCGATGTCCTGCGCCATCGTGTGCTGCGCCACGTAGGAAACGAGCAGTTCGGCCTCGTCCGGCGACAAGGCTTCCTTGACTGCCTTGCCCTTGACCGGGTCGCCGCTGTCGGACAGGGTGACATCGAGCGGCCCGTAGCAGGCGGCCAGCAGCAGGGGAAAACACACACACGCCATGCGTCGCTTTTTCATCATCGTTCCAGTCAATGAAAGTAAGCATAACTTAGCACAGCCCGAGCAAAAATGCCTTTTTAAAAACATTTAATGTTTGCCAAGCGGCGTGAGTGTTGTTTGCCCGTTACTGCGGTCACTGGACCTTGCGGCTGATGGCGATGCGCTTGTACGCCGGATCGGAGGTGATCTGGGTTTCGGTAAAGGGCAGGGTCGGCCAGGTTTTACGCGAATACAGCTCGGTCTGGTCGGCATAGTGGGGCGAGGCCGGGTCGACCGACTGGCCATACGCCAGCACCGCTTGCGCTTGCGGACCGTTGCGGTCGAACATCACGGTCTGCACGTAGCTGCTGCCCTCGGTCGGTTCGCGGCCTCCGCTAGCGCGCGCTTCGCTGGCAATCACGTTGTAGATCCCGTACTCGTAGCGTCCGCCGTGGATCGGAATGCGTTTGCCGCCGCGCTCGCTCTGCTGCACCTGGCCCCAGGTGGCATCGGGTTGCCAGCCGCTCGCGTGTGTCGCCAGCACCGCGTTGGCCAGCACCGTGCGCAGGCTGTTCACGCGGGCCGCATCGTCCAGGCGCAAGCCGCGCGGCGTGTTGACCGGATCGGCCGGGTTGAAGGGCACGGCCCAGAGCAGGTCGGCTTCATGCAACTGGTCCCACACGCCGGTAAAATAGCCGAAGCCGATATTGGCGTCGAGGTTGGCGCTGCGGTCCCAGGCGCGCAGGCTGGCGCACGCTTGCGTCAGGTCGACCGTGGTGCCGTCGGTGGCCTGCACCTGGCGCGCGCCGTCGCAGGCGCGCAGCACCTCGTCCATGTTCTGGCTGGCGTAGTAGACGCGGTTGCTGAACAGCAGTCCCTGCAACTGGGAAGCCGACATGCGCCGGCCCGCCATGCCATCCGTGCCCGCCAGGCGCGCTTGCAACTGGGCAATGCCAATCCGCGTGCGTCCGCCTTGTTCGATCGCATCGATACTGACGATCGAGGGGAAGCCGGTCAGCGGCGCCGCCGGATTGGTGAGCCAGGCGCTATCGTTCGAGTTTTGCACGAAATCGTTGCGTTCCAGGCGCGGCAGGCTGGCACCGGCAAAGATGCCGGGCTGGGGAGCGGCCGGATCGTTGTCGGGGCTGCAGGCGCTGGTCGAGCCGTCCAGCACCAGGATGGCACTGGCGGCAGCGTCCTTGAACCTGTCCGGCACGCACGCTTTTTCCTTGGCCAGCGGCACGTTCGGCACCACGGTCACATCCATCAGCAGGGTCTTGCCATCCTTGTCCGCCGCCACGGTGTTTACCCAAGGCAGGCCAACGATGCGGTCGATGCCTGCGCGCAGTTCGTCCAGGCTGCGCGCGCTGTTCATGGCGCGCCATTGTTCCAGCATGCGGTGATTGCCCAGGTTGGCGTCCAGCATGGTGTAAGCGACCTTGCGGTTCCACTCCAGCTCGCCCGGCGCCCGCATCACCACGCCCAGCGGTGTCTGGTAAAAATCGTGGCTGCGGGTGACCAGGCTGCCGTCGGCCTGGCGTACCTCGACATCGATGCGCTTGCGCGTCATGCTGCGCACCTGGCCGTCGACCACATAGCGGGTTGGATCTTGCGGGTCGAGCTGCAACTGGTGCAAGGTGAAGTGGGCGGAGGTATTGTTGGTGTGGGTCCAGGCCAGGTCCTTGTTGAAGCCGATGCTGACCATCGGCATGCCGCCCAGCGAGGCGCCCATCACATCGAGCTTGCCGGGGATGGTCAGGTGCAGCTGGTAGAAGCGCAGGTCGCCCTTCCAGAAGTTGTGCGGATTGGCCAGTACCATGCCTTGCCCATTCTCGGTAGCATCCTTGCCCAGCGCCACGCCGTTGCTGCCGATGCGGGCGTGCTGCCGCTTCCAGTATTCCGGGTCGATCGGGCTGGGGCCGGCGCGGCGTGGCGCCGGCGCCGCGGCCGCGGCCGTGCCCGGCGGGGCGGCGGCCACCAGCAGGTCGATGAAATGACCGCTCCCGCCTTCGGCGGCATAGCTGCGCACGATTTTCATCATGTCGGCGGTGGTCATGTTGCGCACCCAGGCGGCGTTCTTGCAGGCTTCCGGCAAGCCGGCCTTGCCGCGCTCCTCCAGGTACTGGTTGTAGCCGGCCACATAGCCTTCGACCAGGGCGCGCATGGGCGCCGGCTGTTGCTGCCAGGCGTTGGCCACCGCTTCCGGTTCGTTGATCAGGCGATAGTAGTAGTCCGAGGCCAGGTTGGGGACCGCGTCTTCGGTCACGCCGCGCGCCTCGGCGCCGAAATACTTGGAGCGTTCGCCATTGGCGGTGACGATGCGCTCGGCCATCAGGCAGATATTGTCCTGGGCGTAGGCGTAGCCGATGCCGTAACCGAGGCCGGCGTCGTCATCGGCCTTGATGTGCGGGACGCCGTAGGCGGTACGCCGGATCTCGGCGGCGTAGCGCGGCGCGGCCGGTTCGGACGGGTGATTGTCGTTGCTGCAGGCGGACAGCGCAAGCAGGAGGACGGCGCTGCTGGCGCGCAGCAGTGGAGCGGGTGAAACAGGCAAGCGTGGGGTCATGGCGGTCCGGTGTCGTAAAGGTTGACGGGACCGCAGTGTTGCGAGTTAACGTTGTCAAAACAATCAAAATGCCAAAAGGATAAGCGCACGCCCCCGGGCGGCGCATCTCACGGTACCTGGCCGCCGGCCGGGAGCGGCTTATTGCTTGTTGAGGATCTTGGCCACCGGCGCCGGACGCAGGCGGAACGCGTCCGGCATGCCCGACCCGAGCAGCGGGCGCAGGTACAGGCGGAAGGCATCGGTGACATCGGTGCCGCATTCGCTGATGAAGGCGTCGTCCATCACGCGCGTCTTGCCGGCCACGCTGTCGAGCGGCACCAGTTCATAGTCGACCGAATAGTAGCCGGTGCGCTTGATCGCCACCGACCCGTCGCGCTGGCCCCACATGGCGAACTGCACGGCTTTTTCGCCCACTTCGCGCGCCTCGCGCTGGTCCACGTCCGAGACGCAGCCGATGAAGGAGCGCTGCAGGTAGCCGAAGGTGTCGCCGCGCACGCGCTTGATGCCGAGCTTGGCCTTGATTTCGTCGCACAGCAGGTCGGCCAGGGCGCCGGTGCCGGACAGCTGCACATTGCCGTGCTCATCGCGTTCGACTTCGCTCGACAGCAGGCTGGCGATCGCTGCGCCGGAGGCATCGTGGATGCCTTCGGAGACGGCGATCACGCAGCGCCCGTAGCGCTCGTAGGTCGCCTTGACGTCGGCCAGGAATTGCTCGATGACAAAGGTGCGCTCGGGCAGGTAAATCAGGTGCGGGCCATCGTCCGGGAATTTTTTGCCGAGCGCGGCGGCGGCGGTCAGGAAGCCGGCGTGGCGCCCCATCACCACGCCCACATACACGCCGGGCAGGGCTGCGTTGTCGAGGTTGGCGCCGGCGAAGGCTTGCGCGACAAAGCGCGCGGCCGAGGGAAAGCCGGGGGTGTGGTCGTTGCCGACCAAATCGTTGTCGATGGTTTTGGGAATATGGATGCAGCGCAGCGGATAGCCGGCTTTTTGCGCTTCGAGGCTGACGATGCGCACCGTGTCGGAGGAATCGTTGCCGCCGATGTAAAAGAAATGCTCGATCTCGTGCGCGCGCAGCACCTCGAAAATCTTGTGGCAGTAAGCCAGGTCGGGCTTGTCGCGGGTCGAACCGAGCGCGGACGATGGGGTCTTGCCCACCAGTTCCAGGTTGTGGCTGGTTTCCTGGGTCAGGTCGACGAAGTCTTCGTCGACGATCCCGCGCACCCCGTGCATGGCGCCGTAGACGCGGGTGACGTTGCGGAAGCGGCGTGCTTCGAGCACCACGCCGACCAGCGACTGGTTGATCACGGCGGTGGGTCCGCCTCCCTGTGCGACCAGAATTTTGCCTGACGACATGTGCATCTCCTTGATGTGTGAAACAAGCAGCTTGCAGGCAGTCTACCGCCATGGCGGCAGACTGCCGGTTTCCTTACGCCGGACCGCTTATGGCTTGCCGTTCGGGGTGGCGACCACCTTGCGCGACACCGTCATGCTCGAGAACGCGGGATCGGCCTTGATCTGCGCTTCCGTGTACGGCTGGGTGATCCATTCCTTTTTCGAGAAGCGCTCGGTCTGGTCGGCGTAATGCTTGGAGGCCGGATCGGTCGATTGCGAGTAGGCCAGCATGGCTTGCACTTGCGGGCCATTCTTGTCGAAGGACACGGTCTGGATGTAGCTGGTGCCGTAGATCACGTCCAGCTTGCCATCGGCGCCCGGCACATTGCCGATCGCGTTGTACACGCCATCGGTGCCCTTGCCGCCGTGGATAGGGATCTGGCGGGTGCCGCGCGTGGCCACCTGCACGTCGCCCCAGCGCGCGTCTTGCGACACGCCCAGGCGCGCCACGTCCAGCGCCGACGAGGCCAGCGCCCGGCGCACCGTGTTGGCGGTGGCCATGTTATCGAGGTTCAGGCCGCGCGGGGTGTTGACCGGATCGGCCGGGTTGAACGGCACGGCCCAGACACCCGGCACGCGCACGATGCGCTCCCACAGGCCGGTGAAGTACAGGTAGCCGATGTTGCTGTCGAGGTTGACGGTGCGGTCCCACTGGTTCAGGCGCGCGCAGGCGCTGGTGAGGTCGACGCTGGTGCCATCGGCGGCCTGGGCGTCCTTGTCGCCGCGGCACAGGGTCAGCACGTCGTCCATGATCTGCTCGGCGTAGTAGACGCGGTTGCCCAGGGCCAGGCCCTGCAGCTGCGCGACCGTCATGCGGCGCCCGGCCAGGCCATCGGTGCCGGCCAGGCGTTTTTCCACCTGCGAAATGCCGAGGCGGGTACGGCCGAACTGTTCGACATTGTCGACGCTGACGATGGCCGGGAAGCCCGCCAGCGGCGCTTGCGGGTTGGACAGCCAGGCGCTGTCGTTCGAGTTTTGCACGTAGTCGCTGCGGGTCAGGCGCGGCAGGCTGGCGCCGGCGAAGATGCCGGGCTGGGGCGCGGTGCTGTCGGTGCCGGGGGCGCAGGCGCTGGAGGCGCCGAGCAGCACGAACAAGCCGCGCGCGGCCAGCGGCTTGAACGGCTCGGGCACGCAGGCGTTCTGCTTGGCGGTGCTCACGTGCGGCACCACCGTGACATCCATGAACAGGGCGCTGCCTTCCTTGTCGACGGCCAGGGTGTTGACCCATGGCAGGCCGACGGTGCGGTCGATCGAGGCCTTGAATTCATCCAGGCTGCGCGCGCTGTTCATGCCGTACCACTGTTCCAGCATGCGGTGATTGCCCAGGTTGGCGTCGTTGAGGGCGTACGCCATGCCGCCGGTCCAGTCGAGCTGGCCGGGAATGACGACCATCGGGCCGAACTGGCTGCTGTAAAAGGTGCGCGACTGCTGGCGCACTACGCCGTCGGGACCCTTGACGTCGATGCTGATGGTCTTGCGCTCCATGCTCTGCGGCTTGCCGTCGAACATGTATTTGGTCGGGTCGCTCGGGTCCAGCGGCATGGCGTGCACGGTGAAGTGGGCCGAGTTGTTGACCGTGTGGGTCCACGCCAGGTTCTGGTTGAAGCCGATATTGACCATCGGCATGCCACCGAGGGCGGCGCCCATCGCGTCCAGCTTGCCGGGGATGGTCAGGTGCAGCTGGTAAAAGCGCAGCGCGCCGCGCCACGGGAAGTGCGGGGTGCCGAGCAGCATGCCCTGGCCATTGTCGGTGGCATCCTTGCCCAGCGCCACGGCATTGCTGCCGGTGCGTTCGCGCATCGCGGTCCAGTAGTCGGGGTCCATCGGATGCATGCCGGCCTTGGGCGGGATGGCCGGGGTCAAGGCATTCTGGCCCGGCGGCGCGGCGCCCACGATGGCCGGAATGAACTGGCCGGAACTGGCTTCGGCGGCGTAGCGGCGCAGCAGCTTGACCATGTCGGCCTCGGTGACCTTGCGCACCCAGGCGCCGTTCTTGCAGGCGTCCGGCAGGTTGTTCATGCCGGTCTTGTCGAGGTAATCGTTGTAGCCGGCGACGTAGCCTTCGATCATCGCCTTCATCGGCGCCGCATGGGCGTCCCAGGCCGCCTTGACGGCGTCGGCATCGTTGATGATGCGGTAAAAGAAATCGGTCTGCAGGTTCGGAATATCCGAGGTCTGGCGCGTCGCGGTCGGGCCGAAGTATTTCGAGCGCTCGCCGCTGACGGTGGTGAATTCGTCGGCCATCAGGCAGACATTGTCTTGCGCGTAGGCGGTGGCGACGCCGTAGGCGAGGCTGCCCTCATCGTTGGCCTTGATGTGCGGCACGCCGAACGAGGTACGGCTGATCTCGGCCTGGTATTTCAGCGCCGGGTCGTTCGGCTTCTTGGGATCGTCTTTTTTGTCTTCGTTGTTGCAACCGGCGCTCATGGCGAGGGCAACAGCGGCAGCCAGCACCAGCAAACGCGGCGCGTGGGGAGTCTTGAATGGGATGGTCATGTAGATGTCGGTCTCGTGTTGGATACATTGATGGCGCAGCAGTGGGATATTTTATATCGAAATTACATCAAAATTGCAGAAATAATAACTTTGCGCCACTGCTGCGGGCGTGGTAGAAATGGCGAGCCGGCCTGCGCCCGCCTTACCGTGCCGCGTTTTCCAGAGACGCGAGCTGTGCCTTGCTAAGCGCAGCGCGGGCTTTCTGGTACGACCATGCCAGCAATTCGGCCAGGAAATCGGCCGGAAAAGTGCGCACGTCGACGATCGTCACCCAATGAAAGCGCCCCATGTAGCGGGCCGGCTTCACGCCAGGCATGCCGGTCAGTCCGAGGAACTGGTCGGGCGCGACGCGGATGCTGAAACGCCCCATTTCCGGCTCACTGGTCTTGAAGTAGGCAAACTTTTTCCCGCCTATCTCATACACCAGGATATTGCTTGGACTCGGATGCAGGGATTGCGTTGCATGCGGAAATTCGCGGCAGCGTTGTTGTAACTGTTGCGTGTTCATGACAGTGGAACCGTTTCAAGGGCTGCCAATTTGGCGCCCCAGAAATTTTTCAACCCGTCCCCAGAAGTCGATGCGGTTTTTTGGCAACGACCAGCCGTGGCCTTCTTCCTGGTACACCACCCATTCGACGTTGGGGTTGTGTTCCTTGAGCGCTTCGACAAATTTCTTGCCGTGGTACAGGGGCACGCGCCGGTCGGCGGCGCCGTAGGCCAGCAGCAGCGGCTGGGTAATGCGCGCCGCCTGAAGCAGGGGCGAGGTGGCGCGCAGCTGGGCCGCGTCTTTCTCGGGGTCGCCGATCAGGGTCGGTGCGCCGTACTTGAGGTAGGCGCTGTTCATGTCGGAGGCGAAGCTCCAGTGGCCCGTGTAGAGCAGCTTGATGTCGGTCACGCCGACCCAGTCGATGCCGCACTTGTACAGGGCCGGATCGTTCACCAGGCCCATCAGGGTGGCGTAGCCGCCGTAGCTGGCGCCGGCGATGCAGATGCGCTTGGGGTCGGCGATGCCCTGGGCGATCGCCCATTTGGTGGCGTCGGCGATATCGTCCTGCATCTTCAAGCCCCATTGCTTCCAGCCGGCCCGATAGTGCTTGCTGCCGAAGCCGGTGCTGCCGCGATATTCGGGTTCGAGCACCGCGTAGCCGCGCGAGGCCAGGAACTGGCTGTCGGCCGACCAGCGCCACTCGTTGCCGCGCACATAAGGGCCGCCGTGCACCAGCACCACCATCGGCAGGTTCTTGCGCTTTCCATTCGGAACGGTCAGCCAGGCCGGCACCGTCAAGCCGTCGCGCGCCGTGGTGCGCACCAGTTCCTGTTCGGCCATCTGGGCCGGCACGATGCGTTCCTGGGTGCTGCCGACATTGGTGAACTTGCCGGTATCGAGGTTGTACAGGGCGTAGTGCTCGGGTTGCTTGTCGGAATACGATTGCACCAGCACCCACGGGCTGTCGGGGCGCGCGGGCGGATTGATCATGTTCGCGGTGGCGGGCAGGGCGGCGTCGATGGTGGCCTGCAGCGTTTTCATCTTGTCGTCGAACCACACGGTGGCGCGCGCGTCGCTCAGGTAGCGCACGCCGAGCAGCTTGTCGCGCGAGGTGATCAGCTTGCCGCTGAAGTCGTAATCGGCCAGCGCCACCAGCGGTTTTTCGGTGACCTGGTTGGTGGCCAGGTCGAAGGTGTGCAGCGCCATCTTGTCCTTGCCGGCGTCGCTCAGCACGTACAGGGTGCCGTCCGGACCGAAGGCCAGCGGCGTGAAGGCTTCCTTGCCGCCCAGGAAAGCGTCGAAGGAAGCGATCTTGCGCCATTCCTTGCTGGCCGGATCGAGATACCAGATGGTTTCGATATTCTTGTCCAGTGCGATGCACAGGCGCGGTTCGCCCTTGTGGTCGAGCAGCCAGCCCTGGGCCGGTCCGGGCCGCTTGACCGTTTCGGCGCGCCCGGTCAGCGTGTTCAGGCGCAGCAGGTTGACGTACTTGATTTCGCCGGCTTCATCGAGGCCGTCGCGTTTCGGATTGATCACGTAGACATCGTCGGATGCCTGCGCGCCTTTTTGCTCGACCAGATAATGGTCGGCCGGCAAGGTGGTGCGGGCCACGCCGTGCTCTTGCACGAAGTTGCCGCTGACCTGAACCAGCTGCTTGAAACTGCTGCCGTCGCGGTTGACCGCGAACAGGCCGGGGCCGTAGATGGCGTCGCCCGGACCGATGCTCTTGTCGGTGGTGTCCAGTACCAGGCGCTCGTCGTTGACCCATTGGAAGGTGTCGACATCCCGATCGGCGAACTGGGCCACGACCTTGATGGCGTTGGTGGCAAGCTCGATCACGATCAGGCGGTCGCGCTTGTTGTCGTTGGAAAAGCGCACGGCCAGGAACTTTCCGCTGGGCGAAAGGTTGGCATCGCTGAAGGCCGGGTTGTTGAAGAAGTCGGCAATCGGCGGCGGCGCCGGCGGCGCGGCCTCGGCGCCGAAGGCGGGCATGGCCAGGGCGCAGGCGAGCAGGGCGGCAATGCGCAGGGTGGACGAAAAACGGGTGGACATGGGGGCGGCTCGATAGGATGGAAGCAAAGCGGACAGTTGCTTCCTGTCCAGTCTGTCAATACTATCGTTTTGCCAACGTTGACGCCAGTCTTATCGCTGCGCCGATGTCAGGGCGTGCCGATCTGGCGCTGCAAGAATTTTTCGACCCGGCCCCAGAAATCGATGCGGTTTTTTGGCAGGGACCAGCCGTGGCCTTCTTCCTGGTACACCACCCATTCGACGTTGGGGTTGTGTTCCTTGAGCGCTTCGACAAATTTCTTGCCGTGGTACAGGGGCACGCGCCGGTCGGCGGCGCCGTAGGCCAGCAGCAGCGGCTGGGTAATGCGCGCCGCCTGAAGCAGGGGCGAGGTGGCGCGCAGCTGGGCCGCGTCTTTCTCGGGGTCGCCGATCAGGGTCGGTGCGCCGTACTTGAGGTAGGCGCTGTTCATGTCGGAGGCGAAGCTCCAGTGGCCCGTGTAGAGCAGCTTGATGTCGGTCACGCCGACCCAGTTGATGCCGCATTTGTACAGGGCGGGATCGCTCACCAGCCCCATCAGGGTGGCGTAGCCGCCGTAGCTGGCGCCGGCGATGCAGATGCGCTTGGGGTCGGCGATGCCCTGGGCAATCGCCCATTTGGTGGCGTCGGCGATATCGTCCTGCATCTTCAAGCCCCATTGCTTCCAGCCGGCCCGATAGTGCTTCGTGCCGAAGCCGGTACTGCCGCGAAACTCGGGTTCCAGCACCGCATAGCCGCGCGAGGCCAGGAACTGGCTGTCGGCCGACCAGGCCCATTCGTTGCCGCGCACGTAAGGGCCGCCGTGCACCAGCACCACCATCGGCAGGTTCTTGCGCTTTCCATTGGGCACGGCGGTGGGCACGGCGGTAGGCACAGCGGTAGGCACGGCGGTAGGCACGGCGGTAGGCACAGCGGTAGGCACGGTCAGCCAGGCCGGCAGCGGCAAGCCGTCGCGCGCCGTGATGCGCACCAGTTCCTGCTCGGCCATCCGGGCCGGGACGATGCGTTCGTGGGTGCTGCCGACGGGATTGAACTTGCCGCTATCGAGGTTGTACAGGATGTAGCGGTCGGGCTGCCGGTCGGAATACGAGCGCACCAGGACCCAGGGCGCCTCGGCGCGCGCGGGCACGTCGATCAGGTTGACGGTGGCGGGCAGGGCGGCGTCGATGGCCGCTTGCAGGGATTTCATTTTGGGGTCGAACCACACCGTGGCGCGTGCGTCGCTCAGGTAGCGCACGCCGAGCAGCTTGTCGCGCGTGGTGACCAGGCTGCCGCTGAAGTCGTAGTCGGCCAGCGCCACCAGCGGCTCGGCGCTGAGCTGCCCGGTTGTCAGATCGAAGGTATGCAGCGCTTGCTTGTCCTTGCCCTTTGCACTGAGCACGTACAAGGTGCCGTCGGGGGCGAAGGCGAGCGGCCAGAAGGCATCCTTGCCGCCCAGGTAGGCGTCGAAGGCGGCGATCTGGCGCCATTCCTTGCTGGACGGCTCCAGATACCAGACCGCTTCGGTATTCTTGTCGAGCGTGACGCAGATGCGCGGCTCGCCCTTGTGATCGAGCAGCCAGCCGCGCGCCAGCCCCGGACGGCGCACCGTTTCGCTGCGCCCGGTGACGGTGTTGACGCGGATCAGGTTGACGTACTTGAGGTCGCCGGTTTCATCGATGCCGTCGCGCTTGGAATTGATGACGTACACATCGTCCGAGTGTTGCGCGCCTTTTTGCCTGACCAGGAAATGGTTGGCCGACAAGACGTTGCGGGCCACGCCGTGCTCCTGGACAAAGCTGCCGCTGACCTGCACCAGTTGCCTGAAATTGCTGCCGTCGCGGTTGACCGCGAACAGGCCGGGCCAGTAGACCGCGTCGCCCGGGCCGACGGTCTTGTCGGTCGAATCGAGCACCAGCCGGTCGTTGTTGATCCACTCGAACTGGTCGACGTCGCGATCGGTGAACTGGGCCACGACCTTGACGGCGTTGGTGGCCAGTTCGATCACGATCAGGCGGTCGCGCTTGTTGTCGTTGGAATAGCGCACCGCCAGGAACTTGCCGTTGGGCGAAAGAATGGCATCGCTGAAGGCCGGGTTGTCGAAGAAGTCGGCGATCGGCGGTGGCGCCGGCGGCGCCGCATCGGCGCTGAAGGCGGGGGTGGTCAGGGCGCACACGCACAGCAGCGCGGCGCGCAGCAAGGGCAGGAGGGTGTTCGACATGGTGCCTCGATAGACTGGGAAGCGTGAAGGAGGGCGAAACGAATCCGCGCCCTCAATCCTAGCCGCTTGCCGAGGGCTGTGCCAGTGCGCTTCGCGACGGCGCTGCGTTGTCGCGACAATTCGTCATTCGGGCGCGCGCAAGTGGTCGATCAGGCCGTCCGAACGGGCGTCCGGCGCCTTGGTCAGCAGGCTGACCACGACCAGTACCAGTACCCCGGCCGGCACCCCGAACACGCCGGCCGACATGGGCGCGATATGAAACCACTGGCCGGCCGCGCTGCCGCCGAGAATGGGATTGGTGTGCAGCATGTAGTACAGGCAGACGCAAAAGCCGGCCGCCATGCCGCCCAGCGCCCCGGCATGGTTGGCGCGCTTCCAGAATACGCCCAGCGCCAGCGCCGGGAACAGGGTCGAGGCTGCCAGCGAAAAGGCCGCGCCCACCAGCGACAGGATGTCGGCCGGCTTCTGCGAGGCGGCATAGGCGGCGATGAAGGCCACCCCCAGCAGCAGCAGCTTGGAAATGGTGACCCGTTTCTGGGTCGAGGCGCCCGGATCGATCACCTTGTAATAGAAGTCGTGCGAGAGCGCGTTCGAGATCGCCAGCAGCAGCCCATCGGCGGTGGACAGGGCCGCGGCCAGCCCGCCGGCCGCCACCAGCCCTGAAATCACGTAGGGCAGGCCGCCGATTTCGGGCGTGGCCAGCACCAGCATGTCGCCGTCGATGGCGATTTCGGCCAGCTGGACGATGCCGTCGCCATTGATGTCGGCAATGCTGATGAGGGGATGAAGTTTGTCCACATTGGCCCAGTAGCTGATCCAGTTGGGCAGCTGCGTGAATTTGGTGCCGACCAGCGCGCTGTACAGGTCGTACTTGATCAGCACCGCCAGCGCCGGGATGGACAAGTAAATGAGCAGGATAAAGAACAGGGTCCAGAATACCGACACGCGGGTGTCGTGCACCGAGGCGGTGGTGTAGGAGCGCATCAGGATGTGCGGCAGCGCGGCCGTGCCCAGCATCAGGCAAAACACCAGCGCCAAAAAGTTATTGCGGCGGATGTCGGAGGCGGCGCGGTCGGCACCGGGAAAGGGCGTGGCGTGCGGCTGGGGCGGCCGCGCGCGTGCCAGGTTGGCCGCGCGCGCCGCATTCCAGCTGCGCGCGGCGTCGTCCGCGCTTTTGGGCCAGGCCAGCACGGCGCGTTCGGCGGCGCGGATCTCGCCCAGCGCGGCATTGCGCAGGCGCACTGCGTCGAGGCGGCGCTGCACATCCTGGCGTCCGTTTTCCCATGAGGCGGGCAGGCTTGCGGCCAGCGCCTGGTAGTAGCCGGCGCGCTGGGCGAAGATGGCGCGCACTTCGCGCTCGCGCGGGTCGCGTTCGAGTTCGGCCTCACGCGCGGCCAGCTTGGGCAAGACGGTGCCGTACGCCACCTGCGGCACCGGGTTGTCGGCATGCTTGAGCGAGAGCCACATGGTGGGCAGCAGGAAGGCCACCAAAATGATGATGTACTGCGCCACCTGGGTCCAGGTGATGGCGCGCATGCCGCCCAGGAAGGAGCACACCAGGATGCTGGCCAGTCCCAGGAAAATACCGACCGAAAAATCGACCCCGGTAAAGCGCGCGGCGATCAGCCCGACCGCGTAAATCTGCGCCACCACGTAGGTGAACGAGACGATGATGGTGGCGGCCACCGCCATCACCCGCACCGGCCCGCCGCGCCCGCCGGCGCCGCCGCCGTAGCGCGCCGCCAGGAAGTCGGGGATGGTGTACTGGGCGAACTTGCGCAGGTAGGGCGCGATCAGCAGTGCCACCAGGCAGTAGCCGCCGGTCCAGCCCATGATGTAGGCCAGGCCGTCGAAGCCGTGCAGGTACAGGCCGCCCGCCAGGCTGATGAAGCTGGCCGCCGAAATCCAGTCGGCCGCAGTGGCCATGCCGTTGAACAGGGCCGGCACCCGGCGCCCCGCCACATAATATTCCGTCACGTTCGAGGTGCGGCTGATGACGCCGATGGCCGCATACAGCACGATGGTGGCGAACATATACAGGTAGCCGAGCCAGACGCGCGGCATGCCTTCGCGTTCGAGCAGGGCCAGCGAGAGCACGAAGGCGATGAAGCACACCGTGTACCACAGGTAATAGCGGCTCAGGCGCCGGAACAGGGAATTGGGCGCGCTCATGCGGCATCCTTCAGGGCAGCGACGAAACGGCGGTCGGCGCGCCGCATGGCCAGCACATAGATGCCGAGGATGGCCAGGTAGACCAGCGAAGCGCCCTGGGCCGCCAGGTAGAACGACAGCGGCCAGCCGAACAGCGACCAGTTGGCAAGTTCGCGCGCGAAAAAAACCGTGCAAAAGCCGCTGGCCAGCCACAGCAGCAGCAGGATGGCCGTGATGCGGCGCGTGCGGCGCCAGTGCACCCGGCGCGCGGCCACGAGGCGGCGGCGCTGCTCGGCCAGGGCGTTCGTTTCCATCAGTCGCCCTCCTCGTCGGTGACGCGCGGCGGCGGGAAGCTCAGGCGGAACTGGCAGCCGGGCGCCTTTTTTTGCCCACTGCGCGGATTGTTGAAGATGTCGATGGTGGCGCCGTGCTGCTGGGCGATTTCGCGCACGATGGCCAGTCCCAGGCCGCTGCCGGGGGCGCTGTTGCCGAGGATGCGGTAAAAACGCTCGAACACGTGGGCCCGTTCGTCGGGGGCGATGCCGGGGCCGCTATCCTCCACTTCCAGGATGGCCAGCTCGGCCTCGCGCCGCACGCGCACCGTGACGCTGCCGCCGGCCGGGGTGTAGCGCAGGGCGTTGTCGATCAGGTTGGAGAGCAGTTCGCGCAGCATCATCGGGTTGGCCGCGATCAGCACCGGCTGCTCCGGCTGTTCGAAGCCCAGGTCGATGCGATGGGCGAACGAGGCTTGCACCCAGTCCTGCACGGTCTCGCGCGCGCTCTCGCACAGGTCGAGTTCTTCGTAGGCCAGGCCGGCGTTGGGCTGGTTTTCGGCGCGCGCCAGGGCCAGCAGCTGGTTGACCAGGCGCGTGGCCGACTCGGAACTCTTGGCCAATTGTTCGAGCGAGCGCCGGATTTCTTCCGGGTCGAGCTGGCGCAGCGCCAGTTCGGACTGCATGCGCATGCCGGCCAGCGGGGTTTTCATCTGGTGGGCGGCGTCGGCGATGAAGCGTTTTTGCATTTCGATGGTTTGCGACAGACGTTCGAGCATGTCGTTGAGCGAACCGACCAGGGGCGAAATTTCTTCCGGGACCTGGCGCGAATCGATCGGCGAAAGGTCGTCCGGGCGGCGCGCACGTATGCGTTCCTGCAACTGGGCCAGCGGCGAGAGGCCGCGCGCCAGGGCCAGCCAGACCAGGGCCAGCACGATCGGCAGGATGATGAATTGGGGCAGGATCACGCCCTTGATGATTTCATTGGCGAGCTGGGCGCGTTTGTCCAGCGTTTCGGCCACTTGCACCAGCGCCGCGTAGGGCTCGTCGCCGCGCTTGGCGAGTGGGCGCAGGTTGACGTAGGAAAAGGCGATGCGCACCGGCGTGCCGTGCATCAGCTCGTTGCGGAAATGGACGCGCCCGTTGCGCAGGCGTTCCTCGTCGGGCGGCAGCGGCAGGTCGCGGTCGCCGTCGATGTGTTCGCGGCGCGGGCCGATGATCTGGATATACACCTGGTCGACATCGTCGGCGCGCAGGATGTCGCGCGCGCTGCCGGGCAGGCGCGAAAACACCTTGCCGTCGATTTCGCGCACCTCCTGGGCCAGCACGGTGATGCTGTCTTCCAGGGCCCGGTCGAAGGGTTCGTTGGCGATCGACTTGGCCACCAGGTAGGTGATGGCGATGCTCATCGGCCACAGCAGCAGCAGCGGGGCCAGCATCCAGTCGAGGATTTCGCCGAACAGGGAATGCTGGATGTTTTCGTCCGGCTCGGCGCCGGGCGGTACATAGAGGGCGTCGGGTGGGTCGAGCGCGGCCGGGGCGGCGTCGCGCACGCTCACTTCGATTCCACGCCCGCCTCGAGGCTGGCGCGCGGCGCGTCGGCGTATTTTTCCAGGCAATAGCCCAGGCCGCGCACGGTGGCGATGCGCACCCCGCCCACCTCGATCTTCTTGCGCAGGCGGTGCACATACACTTCGATGGCGTTGTTGGATACTTCCTCGCCCCATTCGCACAGGTGGTCGACCAATTGTTCCTTGGATACCAGGCGCCCCGCGCGCGCCAGCAGGATTTCCAGCAGGCCCAGTTCGCGTGCCGACAGGTCGAGCATCTGGTCATTGATATAGGCGCTGCGCCCGACCTGGTCGTAGGCCAGCGGACCATGGCGCACCACGGCCGCGCCGCCGCCGGCGCCGCGCCGGGTCAGGGCGCGTACGCGGGCTTCGAGTTCGGACAGGGCGAAGGGCTTGGCCATGTAATCGTCGGCGCCGAGGTCGAGGCCATTGACGCGCTGCTCGATCGAATCGGCCGCGGTCAGGATCAGCACCGGCAGCAGGGAAGCGCGCGCGCGCAGGCGGCGCAGCACTTCCAGCCCGGACAGCTTGGGCAGGCCGAGGTCGAGGATCAGCAGGTCGAATTCCTGGGTGGACAGGGCCGTATCGGCCTCTTGTCCGTTCTTCACACAATCGATGGCGTAGCCGGACTGGCGCAAGGAGCGCGTCAATCCATCGGCAAGCACGCTATCATCTTCGGCAAGTAAAATACGCATGGGGGCACCGGAACGTCTAAGTAAGGGCTATTGTGTTTCATTTGGCGCAACGCCGGGAATTTTTTTGAATCGGGGTCACGTGCCGCTTGCATAAACCACTGTTTATTTGTACAGTGGTGTCTGTGACGTGACTTCTGCCCGTGATCTGGACCATTCTCTGGACTGAAAGAAAATTATGGATGATAAAAAAACCGTATTAAATGCTGGCGAGAAGGGCAAGGCGCTGGCCGCCGCTCTCGCGCAGATTGAAAAGCAGTTCGGCAAGGGCTCCGTCATGCGCATGGACGCCAACGCGCCCGTGGAAGACGTGCAGGTCGTCTCGACCGGTTCGCTCGGCCTGGACATCGCGCTGGGCGTGGGCGGCTTGCCGCGCGGCCGCGTGGTCGAGATCTACGGTCCTGAATCGTCGGGTAAAACCACCCTGACCCTGCAGACCATCGCACAAATGCAAAAACTGGGCGGCACCTGCGCCTTTATCGATGCCGAGCACGCGCTGGACGTCGGTTACGCCCAAAAACTGGGCATCAACCTGTCCGAACTGCTCATTTCGCAGCCGGACACGGGTGAGCAGGCACTGGAAATCACCGATGCGCTGGTGCGCTCGGGCAGCGTCGACCTGGTCGTGATCGACTCGGTGGCGGCCCTGACCCCGCGCGCCGAGATCGAAGGCGACATGGGCGATTCCCTGCCGGGTTTGCAGGCACGCCTGATGTCCCAGGCACTGCGCAAGCTGACCGGTTCGATCAACCGCACCAATACCCTGGTTATTTTCATCAACCAGATCCGCATGAAGATTGGCGTCATGTTCGGCAGCCCGGAAACCACCACCGGTGGTAACGCGCTCAAGTTCTACGCTTCCGTGCGCCTGGATATCCGCCGCACCGGCTCGATCAAGTCCGGTGACGAAGTCATCGGTAACGAAACCAAGGTCAAGGTCGTCAAGAACAAGATCGCCCCGCCGTTCAAGGAAGCGCACTTCGACATCCTTTATGGCGAAGGCACGTCGCGCGAAGGCGAGATCCTGGATCTGGGAGCGGATAACAAGATCGTCGAGAAGTCGGGTTCCTGGTACAGCTACAACGGCGAACGTATCGGCCAGGGTAAGGATAATGCGCGTATCTTCCTCAAGGAGCGTCCGGCGCTGGCGCGCGAGATCGAAAACAAGGTGCGCGTGGCCTTGGGCGTGCGCGAGCTGCCGCCGGTCCCTGGCGAGGAGCCGGTCAAGGTCGCCAAACTGAAAGCAGTCCCCGAGTAATCGGCGGCGGCAACGATGGCAGCACCCCAATTGAGCCTGAAAAGCCGTGCCCTGCGCTATCTCTCGATGCGCGAGCACAGCCGGCTTGAACTGGGGCGCAAGCTGGCGCGCCATGCGGAGGAGGGCGACGACGTTGACGCCCTGCTCGATTTCCTCGAAAAAAACAACTGGCTGTCGCAGGAACGTTTTTCCGAATCCCTGATTCACCGCCGCTCTGCGCGCTTCGGCAACAGCCGCATCATGGCCGAGCTGCAAAGTCACGGGGTCAAGGGCGAAGCCTTGCAGGAATTGAAGGCCGGGCTGGCCGACAGCGAGACAGCGCGCGCCTGTGAAGTGTGGCAGCGCAAGTTCGGTACGGTGGCGAGCGATCCCGCCGAGCGCAACAAGCAGATGCGGTTCCTGATGCAGCGGGGGTTTTCCCAGCGCGCGGTCAGGGCGGCGATGCAGGGGCGCGATCCGGACGATGACTAGGTAATTTCTTTGAATTGCTGTTCCGCTTGCCGCCTCCCCGGCGCCCGAGCGTGAGCAAGTGCGCCGCAACGCTGGCGCCGCTGCCCTGGGGCGGAAAAGCGGAGCGCCTTTCGCCGTATGCCGGAGGTGTTACACCGGCATACTCCTCAACGGTGGAAGGCGCTACGCTTTTTCGCTCTGGTGCACTGCTGTATGTCGTCCGTCCGATTCCAACGATTTTTTCTGCTTTGGCACGATAACGCGATGCCGAAGGCTCATGCCAACTGTAAATGACGGCCTGTAGCGGCGAGCCCGCTCGCCACCGGCAACCGCCATTTGCCTGGAGGGACTTATGCATTGCGATGGCTCAGATGCTCCCGGACTCGGTCGTCACGGGCAGTCTCAGGCAGACCGCGTTCAAGCTCAATCCCGATGCAAAGTATTGGCCCGTAGTTGCAAATTGGGGTGACGGATCTGCCAGTGGACTGCGACCAAGCGTGGGTTTTCATTGAGTATATGAGCGGCTGGAGAGGCTTGTTACTCGTCCGCCTGTTGTCCAAATCGCAGGACGCGCCGGATGTACACAGGAAACAACAATATCGACAAAAAGAAAAATCCAATGACTAAAAGTAACTTTATTTTGTTAATTGTGAGACAATATGGGCCTTGCCTATGGCTTTCAGGAATAAAATGCCTTTTTCTCTTGCGGGAGTGTTTGCATTCGCACGCTTCTCTTCCTATCGAACTCTGTACGCGCTTATCGCAGCGTTATTTCTCGGTTCGCCTTTCAATGTTCACGCTGAAGATTACGTTGGTCCCTATAAATATCAGGGGTATAACACAGTTTGGTACTTGACCGAGAGCGCGGCCACAGCCTCTTATATGGCTGCGATGAGCGACTTTTCTATGACTCCTGCAGTGTGCGGTGTCGGTTGGTACGGAGTTCCAACCGATTGGGCTACGGATAGTAGTAAAGCAGGAATAGTCTATTTGCAACACAGATATTATTTCGTAAGGAGAAGTTTCTACGGGTTTGAAGGACGGTGTGATCCGCCACAGTCGACAACTTCAGGTATAGGTATCAACCGCCGGCGTCTCGTATGCGCCGCCGCGCAGGGCGAGCGTTATTTCATGCCGGCCGCCGAGTGCCGCAGCGGGGCATACAAAGATCAACCGAATTCTAATGGCAGCAATGTGGGCCCACAATGCCCGAGCTGCAATGTCGGCAGACCCATCACGCCGGCAACCGGCAATATGTGGCACAGTATTACTGATTATCAGCCAGCGAAATCCGCCAGTGATTTGGCGCTTAGCCGCATCTATAACAGTGCCGCCAGCTTAACGGATCCTTACATGATCAAGGGCTTCGGGGTCAGGTGGAGTCACTCCTATAACAAATCGCTCAAAGCGGAACAACCGCGCAGCGCAGAGGAGCAGTTCAGGTGCTGGCGCTTTTCTAGTGGCGAGTGGGATTGCACTGACCGCCCGGACAGCATTGGCCTGATTCCTGTTCAAGTATCGCTGGTGCATTCGGACGGAAAGCGCTTTACCTATCGCCGCGACACGTCCGGAGCCTATACAAGCCTTCCCAACGTCGACGATAAGCTCGCGGCGGTCATGTCGCCGGACAATCTGAGTGTTCAGGAATGGACTGTTTACAATGCGAAAGGCGACCGGACCGAGCGCTTCGACAAAAGCGGCTTGTTGTTCTCGATCACCGAGCGCACCGGATTGACGCAACAGTTAACGTACAGCGATGGCGTGAGCAATGACACGGCGGTCAGCCGATTACCTGCCACCGCGCCCAAATGCGCGAATGCTCACCCCGGCGACGTTCTGCCGGCGGGCCGCTTGCTGTGCGTGACCAACCATTGGGGCCGCCAGATTCAGTTCAAATACGACGCAAAGGGACGGATTATCGAAATGATAGATCCCGCCTTGCAGTCCTATCTTTACGAATACGATGGCCCATCGGGTGGCTGCGTTCCCGGCAATGAGAAAAAATTGGCGTGCACGGCAAACAACCTGACCAAGGTGACGTACCCGGACGGAAAAAGCCAGACTTACTTCTACAATGAAGATAGCAAAATCAATGGCGGCAAACTTTGCGAGAATAATTGGCCGCCCATGGGAAATGGCTTCGGCCCCGAAGTGTTTATCAATTTGATGACAGGTCTGGTTGACGAAAACGAACAACGCCACAACAGCTGGACGTATGATTGCGCCGGCCGTGCCACGTCCTCGCAACTGGGTGACGGTATCGAGAAGGTCACGCTCGCCTATACCGACGGCACAGATACCTCAACAACAGTCACTCACTACGTCGGCCCCGCTGAAAATGTTGCAACGACTGTGCGTACCTACAGCAAAAAGACTGTCCAGGGCATTGCCAAGCCAACCAAGATTGACGCGCCGTGCGTGGAATGCGGCTCGATCGCCGAACGCGCGTATGACACCATTGGAAACGTCACGATGACGAAGGACTTCAACAGCAATTACAGCTGCTTCGCTTATGAAACCTCACGCAGTCTTGAAACGATCCGGGTTGAAGGTGCATCCACGAACGCTTGTACCCAGCTGCTTAGCTCGCAGCCGCTCGCACTGCCATTACGTAAAACCTCGACCAAATGGCACGCGCAATTGAGCCTGCCGGAAATCATCGCGGAACCCAAGCGTATTACGAAATACAAGTATGACGCGTCCGGCAACCTCATCACCAAGACTGAGCAGGCCACGACCGACCTGACCGGTTCTCAAGGATCTTCTGCGCCTGTCACAGGCAGCATTCGGACCTGGACATATACGTACAACAATGTGGGGCAATTGCAAACCGTGACCGGCCCGCGTACCGATATCGTCGACCTCACCAAGTATGACTATGATGCGCTCACCGGCTATCTGGTCAAGGTAACCAACGCCGCCAAACAGGAGACGACATTCTCGGACTACGACGGTCATGGCCATGTTCGCACGATTCGCGCGCCGAACGGCGTCACGACCACGCTGAGCTACACCCCGCGCGGATGGGTCGCTTCGCAAGCCGTATCGAACGGCACGACCACGCAGACCACGACGTACGACTACACCCCTTCGGGTGAGGTCAGGACGGTCACCTTCCCCGACAACAGCGTCACGACCTATACCTACGACGTGGCCCACCGGCTCACCTCCGTCGCCAATAACCGCGGCGAGAGCATCGTGTACACGCTCGACCTCACGGGCAACAGGATCAAGGAAGAAGTGCGTGACCCCAAGGGTAACCTTGCACGCCAGATTACCCGTACGTATGACACTATCGGCCGTCTGACGAGCCAAACCGGAGCTGCACAATGACCCGCCGTATTTTCAGCCGTTTGACGTCCGGCGCATTAATTGTTGTCATGACTTATACCCCACTGCTGGGTGCCTATACCGGAACCGTCGCCTCAGCGCAGTCGGTGCCGGCAGCGGCCACCGGCTACAAGTACGACCTGGGCGGTAACGTGACAGAGGTTAACGAGCCGCTGGGCCGCGTGACCAACCAGACCTACGACCCGCTTAACCGTGTAAAGCAGGTGGAACAGCCCTTGACCAACGGCGCGCGCCCGACCGTCAAGTATGGTTACGACGGCATCGATCAGGTGGCGACGGTGACCGATCCGCGCAACCTGGAGACACGTTACACCGTTGACGGCCTGGGTAACCGTAGCGAGCTGGGAAGCCCCGACACGGGCCTGACCAAGTCGACTTACGATGCCGCCGGCAACCTGAAGACGAGCATCGACGGCCGTGGCCAAACGAATACCTATTTTTATGATGCGCTCAACCGCCTGACCCGGATCAACTATACGGGCACCATCAGCACCACGTTCGAGTACGACGGCGGTGCTACCCCGATCCCGAATGCGGCCGGCAAAATGACCCTCATGACGGATGAATCGGGTTATACGAAATATACCTATGACGCGTTCGGGCGGCTCGCGACCAAAGCCCAGACCACGACTGGCTTGGGGAGCTACACCAACACGCATACGCTTAGTTATGATTACGATGCGGCCGGCCGGCTGGCGAGCGTGACCTACCCGAGTGGGAACCGCGTCAACTATGGCTACAACGACGTGGGCCAGATCAGCGGCATCACGCTGAACCCGGTTCTGGCCAGCGGTACCGGCACGAACATCAATAGCAGCATTGCTTTGCTGAGCAATATTACCTACGCCCCGTTCGGCGGAACCACTGGTTGGACGTGGGGCAACAGCACGCAGGCAAGCGCCAACACGCACGTGCGCACCTACGACCTTGATGGCCGAATCAGCAGCTATACCCTGGGAAACCCTTCGGCCAACGGGGTGGTGCGCACGGTCAATTACGATGCCGCCAGCCGCATCAAGGGATACACCCATACCGGCACCGGTACGGCGCCAGCTCCTGCCAGTCTGAACCAGACCTTCGGCTACGACGAGCTGGATCGCCTGACCAGCTACAGCGGCAACGGCACCACCCAGACCTACGCCTACGATGCTACCGGTAACCGCATCAAGGCTGGCTTCGGGGCGAACAGCTACACGAACACGATCGATCCTCTCAGCAATAAGCTGAGCGCGACCACCGGTCCCGGGCCGGCCAAGACGAATACCTACGACGGCGCCGGTAATCTGACGACTGATGGCACGCTCGTCGTCACTTATAGCGGACGGGCTCGGCCATACCGTCTCCAGAATGGTGCTGTCACGGCCCACCAGCTGTTCAACGGCTTGGAACAGCGTGTCTTCCAAACTAACGGTGGTGGTATATTCGTCTATGACGAACAAGGACAGTTGGTTGGTGAGTACAGCTATCTCAACGGCAAGGCGACGCGCGAGACGGTGTACCTGGGCAACCTGCCGGTGGCGGTGCTGACGCAGACAGTGACGGGAACGGCACCGACCCAAAGCACGGCGGTTAACGTGTTCCATATCCATCCGGATCATTTGGGAACGCCACGGATGATCACGCGCCCGCTCGACAACAAGATTGTCTGGCGCTGGGACAATGGTGACCCGTTCGGGCTGACTCCACCGAACGAAAATCCAAGCGGTGTGGGTGCGTTTACGTTCAATATGCGAATGCCAGGGCAGTACTACGACCGCAACACGAACCTGTTTTACAACTACCATCGGGACTACGATCCGCAGACGGGGCGGTACATCCAAAGCGATCCGATCGGATTGGC